>JAFWMI010000010.1 GCA_017513965.1 Atopobiaceae bacterium | reverse complement strand
AGTACAACTACGAGAAGCTCCTTACCATGTACAACGACGCGCTGCAGGGTCGCGCCGAGCACTTGGGCGTCATTATGAGTGGCACGCCTCAGTGCGTGGAGGACCGTCGTCGCGGCCTGTACTCGTACGAGGCGCTGAGGTCGAGGCTTACGCAGGGACGCTTTGGGCGCGAGGGCTTGGTGGATCTGCTCGCACCGGTCATTCGACTGCAGCCGCTCACCTACGAGGAGCTGCTGGTGCTCTGCGAGAAGCTCGCCGATATCCATGCCGGTCTGTTTGGCTATGGGCGCACGCTTACCGAACAAGACCTCGTTGAGTTCTTGCAGCTGGAGCTCGGGCGCGTGGGAGCCGAGAGCCACATTACGCCACGCGAGGTGATTCGCGACCTCATAGAGATGCTCGACATCATGTGGCAGGATCCGTCCGTAACCGTTGCCGGGTTGTTGGGCTCATCCGACTTCGTGCATGCAAAGCCCGAGGGGGATGATGACGAGCGCGACGTGGTGCCCGGCTATGCGGAGTTTACGATCTAGCGTATTCTCAGGCGGCGAGACCCGAGATGGGGTGGTGACCTATGTCCAACGTATTCGATCGCTATGCCCCGTTTGTGCAGGACTTTGTGTACGCGCACGACTGGGAAGCGCTGCGCGGCATCCAGGTAGCGGCTGCCGAGGCCATCTTCGATACGGACGAGCACGTACTGCTCACTTCGTCTACCGCCTCAGGCAAGACGGAGGCGGCGTTCTTCCCCATACTCTCCCTGTTTGACGAGGACCCGCCGCACTCGGTTGGCGCCGTCTACATCGGGCCGCTCAAGGCGCTCATCAACGACCAGTTCTATCGGCTCACGGACCTCTGTGCCGAGGCGGACATTCCCGTGTGGCATTGGCATGGTGATGTGAGCGCCTCCCACAAGGCACGCCTCATGAAGAAGCCCCGTGGCATTCTGCAGATTACGCCCGAGTCTTTGGAGGCAATGCTGCTGCACCGCCATTCGGCAATCCCCAAGCTCTTCTGTGACCTACGCTTTGTGGTTATCGATGAGGTGCACTCGCTGCTTCGTGGGGACCGTGGCGGACAGACGCTCTGCCTCATAGAGCGTCTCTCGCGGATGGCCGGCTGCAACCCGCGCCGCATAGGCCTTTCTGCCACGATTGGCGACCCCGAGGCAACCGGTGCGCTCTTGGCGCAGGGAACGGGCAGGTCTACCGTTATACCGCGCGTGGAGGCGGCGGGCCAAACGTGGCGAATCTCCATGGAACACTTCTATACCTATGGCCTGCAGGCGAGCGAGACGGTACCCGCAGACGCGTCTGGCAGGGGTGCGGTGCACGTAGACGCGCTCGTGGAGGAGTTGGGCGATGGCCATGCCCTGCCTGCTTCGCACGATCAGGTGCCGCCCGCCATACCGCCTACCGTGGCGTCGGCACCTGCCTTGGAGCCAGAGCTCGGTACGCCGGCTCCGCTTAACGCCGACCCGGGCATCGCCTACATCTACGAGCATACCCAGGGTCGTAAGTGCTTGGTGTTCACCAATTCGCGCGAGGACTGCGAGGCAGTGACCACGACATTGCGTAGCTATTGCGAGGCCAACGGAGAGCCGGACCGCTTTCTCATCCATCACGGGAACCTCTCGGCAAGCTTTCGCGAGACGGCTGAGGACCTCATGCGTGACGACGACCTCGCGCTTACCACCTGCACTACGGCGACGCTCGAGCTGGGCATTGACATAGGACGGCTCGAGCGCGCCTTTCAGATAGACGCCCCCTTCACCGTGAGCGCCTTCCTGCAGCGGATGGGACGTACGGGTCGGCGTGGCGCCCCACCCGAGATGTGGTTCGTGATGCGCGAGGACCCACCCGAGCCACGGGCCATGGTGAGCGAGACCATACCGTGGAAGCTTTTGCAAGGCATCGCGCTCGTGCAGCTCTATTTGGAGGAGCGTTGGGTTGAGCCACCGCGCTTGGACCGCCTGCCATACAGCCTGCTCTACCACCAAACCATGGCAACGCTTGCCTCGGGCGGAGAGATGTCACCGGCGGCGCTTGCCGGACGTGTCCTGAGCCTTGCGTACTTCCATCGCGTGAGCCAGGAAGACTATCGCGTGTTGCTGCGACACCTGCTCGAGACGGGACACATCGAGCGCACCGAGACGGGTGGCCTCATTGTGGGTCTTGCCGGAGAGCGCGTAACGGACAACTTCCGCTTCTACGGTGTGTTTGTGG
Source organism: Atopobiaceae bacterium (assembly GCA_017513965.1). Taxonomy (GTDB): domain Bacteria; phylum Actinomycetota; class Coriobacteriia; order Coriobacteriales; family Atopobiaceae; genus RUG440. Next base: position 17,507 of record JAFWMI010000010.1, on the reverse strand, counting down.
AGAGCGAGGAGTATACCGTGCGCAGCGAGTCACAGGAGTTGGGAACGGTGGTGCAGCCGCCACCTGTGGGCGAGAAGCTTGCCATTGCGGGTCACGTGTGGATAGTCGAGGAGATTGACCACAAGCGAAGGCTCGTGTACTGCACGCAGGTGCGTGGCAAGGTGCCGGCCTACTTTGGCGAGTGCCCCGGCGACATCAACACGCACGTGCTCGAGCGCATGCGAGAGGTGCTCAAGGAGCATCGGGATTACCCCTACCTGCGAGACAACGCGCGGGCACGCCTGATACATGCGCGCAGCGTCGCGTCGAACGCGGGCATAACGCGCGCCCCACTCGTCAACTTGGGAGGAGACACGTGGGCGCTGTTCCCGTGGTTGGGCACCTATGCGTTCCTGGCCTTGGAGCGCGTGATCAAGCTGCGGCTGCCCGCTGGGTTGGGCATAAAGGGCGTTGACGTGTGCAGGCCCTACTACATCCAGTTTCGCATGCGTGCAGACGGCGATGAGTTCATAGAGGCGTTGCAGGGTGCCGTGGCACAGGAGTTTGATCCGCTCGAGCTCGTGTACCCAAACGAGGTGCCCGTGTTCGACAAGTACGACGAGTACCTGCCAGAGGAGCTGGTTCGCAAGGGATTTGCCCATGGCGTATTGGACGTTGAGGGCATGCGGGAGCGTGTCTTGTCGTGGCGCTGGGCGTAACGGAGAAGAACGGCGAGAGAGGTGCGATATGGCAAAGGTAACAGTGGAGCACGTGGCAATTTGGGTGGAGGACCTCGAACGAGCGCGCCAGTTTTGGGAGCGTTTCTTCGGCGCGACCTCAAACGACGAATACGTGAACGCCGCGGGGTTTCATTCCTACTTCCTCACCCTTGACGGAGGGGCGCGTATAGAGCTCATGTACGACGGCACGCAAACACATAACACCGAGGATCGCCCGCACGACGGATGGGGTCACGTGGCGCTTTCGGTGGGTTCAAAAGAGGTGGTGGACTCACTTACGGCCGAGCTCGTGACCGCTGGGTATCGTTGCGTGAGCGGTCCGCGCACCACCGGTGATGGCTATTACGAGAGCTGTGTGCTCGATGCCGAAGGCAACCGCATCGAGATAACGGTATAGATGGAAGACGGTCTGTCTGCAGATTGGCACGGGTTCACAGGTCAGGTCAACCTACGTTTCCGATGGCCGATTCACCCGCATGTTCGTTCGCGCTGGTTCTGCAGGATGGGCATAATATCACTATGAAGATGTGCACGCATGGTAGTGTTTGAGGCGAGGAGGTTTGGGATGGGGCTGTTTAGCAGGTTCACCGAGAAGAAGTACTGTGCCATATGTGGCACGGAGCTCGGGCTCTTTGGCAAGGTGAAGCTCGCCGACGGGCTGCTGTGCAAGGAGTGCTCGGGCAGGCTCTCACCCTACTTCGAGGGCAGGCGCCAGAGTACGGTTGAGCAGATTCGGGAGCAGCTTGCCTACCGAGAGGAGAACAAGCAGGCTGTGGCGGCGTTCAATCCCACGCGTACGCTTGGCGCGGGGACGAAGGTGTACCTCGACGAGGACAACGGCAAGGTAATCGTGACCCAAAGCTCCAATTGGCGCGCCGCCAACCCTGATGTTTTTGACTACGAGCAGATTACCGGGTGCGACCTTACCATAGACGAAGACCGCGACGAGGTTACGTACAAGGACGCGGAGGGGAACGAGAAGAGCTACAATCCCCCGCGCTATACGTATGAGTACGACTTTTTCATTACCATCCACCTCAATCACCCCTATGCGAATAAAATTCGCTTCAAGGTGAACCAAAACAAGATCGAGAATCGCGGATCGGTGGAATATCGCAATGCCGAGTCTATGGCGAGCGAGATAAAGGAGAAGCTCACCCTGCTTCGTCGTGGCGTGCGCGACGCCAAGGCGCCAAAGGCTGCCGTGCAGTGTCCGCATTGCATGGCCACCACGGTGCCTGACGCCGCCGGTCGTTGCGAGTACTGCGGAGGCGTCATCTCATAAGGCTCGCTTGGTGGTACCATATACGTGGAATTGTTTTACGCAGAGGCAATCCGCCTGCGGGCGGGGATAGGAGCACACAATGGGACTTCTTAGGGCAGGCATCGGGGCAGCGTCGAGCGCGCTTTCCGACCAGTGGCGCGACTACTTCTACTGCGACTCGCTCTCGGCAGACGTACTCATGACCAAGGGCAAGCGTCGCGCAAAGAAGGGAACCAACAAGGGCAGCGAGAACATCATCACTGACGGCTCGATCATTGCCGTAAACGAGGGCCAGTGCATGATCGTGGTCCAGCAGGGTGAGATTATTGAGGTGTGCGCCGAGGCCGGCGAGTTCGTCTTCGACAACAAGACGGAGCCTTCGGTGCTCTATGGTGGCTTGGGCGAGGGCATCAAGGCCACGTTCGCACGCATTGGCTATCGCTTCACCTTTGGCGGCAACGAGGCGAACGACCAGCGCGTGTACTTCTTCAACACGAAGGAGATCATGGGCAACAAGTTTGGCACGCCCACGCCGGTGCCCTTCCGCGTGGTGGACATGAACATTGGCCTGGACACCGACATCTCGGTGCGCTGCAACGGCGAGTACTCATACAAAATCGTTGACCCGCTGCTGTTCTACAAGAACGTTGCCGCCAACGTATCGGGCGACTTCACTCGCGACCGTATTGACAGCCAGCTCAAGAGCGAGTTCCTCACGGCCTTGCAGCCTGGCTTCGCCAAGATCAGCGCGCAGGGCGTGCGTTACAGCGCCGTCCCCGGCCACACCATGGAGCTCGCGCAGGCCATGCGCGAGGTGCTCTCTGCCAGCTGGACCGAGCAGCGCGGCATTGCCATTGCTGCCGTGGGCATCAACTCCATCGCTGCAAACCCGGAGGACGAGGAGCGCATCAAGACGCTGCAGATGACTGCCGTCATGCGCGATCCAAACATGCGTGCCGCCAACCAGAGCATGGCGACGGGCGATGCCATGCGCACCGCCGCGGCAAACGAGAACGGCGCCATGATGGGCTTCATGGGCATGAACATGGCCGCGAATGCCGGCGCAGGCATGGCTCAGCCGGGTATGTATGACGGCGTCGGGCAGCCCTATCAGTATCAGAACGCCTACAACGTGGCGGGCAACGGTGGCTTTGGCGGACCGAGGGCAGGTGCTTGGACCTGCGAGTGCGGTGCCCAGAACACCGGCAAGTTCTGCATGGAGTGCGGCAAGCCCAAGCCTGCACCTGCTGGCACGTGGGCCTGCCCAAAGTGCGGTGCCCAGAACTCCGGCAAGTTCTGCATGGAGTGCGGCACGCCTAGGCCCCAGCAGGCAGATGGTACTTGGACCTGCGAGTGCGGTGCCCAGAACACCGGTCGGTTCTGCATGGAGTGCGGCAAGCCCCGCCCATAGGCAGGATCGGGAGGCAACTCATTGAATAGCGTCAAAACGAGGCTGATTGCCACGTTCGTGCTGGCGTGTGCGCTTGTCGCCACGCTGGCAGGGTGTGGCGCAGCCTCCAAGGAGGAGCTCTCGAGGCCTTTCGTGGGTACTTGGGCCATCGACAGCGTGATGTCTGGCGGCGTTACGTCAACGGGCCAGGAGCTCGAGCTCTACAAAGCCATGGGTGTGTATCTGGTGCTCGGCTCAGATAACACCCTGCTCTTCGAGCTGTTTGGGGTTTCGGTCTCGGGTACGTGGGATCCGGTGGATGCCAACAAGGCGACCGTGAGCTTTAGCGAGAGCGAGGCGGCGGATGCTGGTGTGGCCGCAGAGCAGGAACTCCAGCTTGTGGATGGCAAGCTGCATCTTGTGGACGGAGACGACACGAGGATCTTTGCGCAGATAGACCCAGCCGACAAGCAGGAGAGCGACATAGGCGCCCTGTTGGGCAGCACGGATGCCTCAAACGTCGAGGAGACGCTGTTGGCGCTGCGCAAGGACCTGACTGGCGCCGCGGAGGGAACCGCACCGCTCGACGATGCCCAGGAGCTTGATCAGTTCGTTGCGGGCGACGCCGTGTGCGAGATCAAGATTAAGGCGATGGGGACGTACGGGGGCGATCCCGGGTACTTGCTTACCATCACCAACAAGGCAGACGAGCGCATCATCGTGGATGACGATGCGTTTGAGGTTGGCGGCAAGGCTGCGGACGCTGTGCTATTGGCCATCGTCGATCCGGGAAGCACGTCACAAGAGGTGCTTTGGTTCGATGCCGACGAGCTTGGTGGCGAGGGCACGGCTGCGTTGGAGTCCGTGAGTGGCAAGCTCACGGTTACGGGCTATGAGTCGGGGGAAGTGCTCGGTACGTACGACTTCGCCGCATAGGCCTGCGTCATTGACACAACCGACGGCCCTCGCATGCGTGCGGGGGCCGTTGTCTTTTGCGAAGATTGCGCTACCATAGCCCTACTCTCAAACAGATTGGGCTCTCATGACCTTTGCATCGGTCATCTTGGACATATCTACGCGTGCGCTCGACACGCCCTTTTCATACGCCGTGCCTCCCGAGCTGGAGGGGACTGTGTGCGTGGGCTCGACGGTGCTGGTGACCTTTGCTCATCGCGCGGCGGTGGGCTATGTGGTCGCGCTGGGCGACGAGCTTGGTGAGGGACTGGACGGCCGGCGCGTGCTCTGTGTGGAGCAGGTGTTGGCCGAGTCCGCGTTCGATGAGGTTGGTGCGCAGGTCGCCTCCTGGATGGCAGGGGAGTATGCCTGCAGCCCGGCAGACGCCGTGCGACCCCTGCTCGCACCTGGCCAACGGGTGCGTGTGCGAAGAGGCGAAGACGGTGCGTGGGAGCTTGTGAACGAGCGGGCCGGTGCGGTGGACGATCGCTGGGCTTCCCTTACGCCCGAGGGCGCGAAGTACGAGCCAGCGAAGCACGCGACGCGGCAGCGCGAGGTCGTCCTTGCGCTCGCCAAGGGACCCATGCGTCTTGCGGAGCTTCGCGCGCTCGTCCCAGGCGTCTCGGCGGTCGTCTCGTCGCTTGCCAAACGTGGCGTGGTTGAGGTGGTGAGCAGGCGACACGTGCGTGGCGTGGAGAGTACCTCTCTTTCGTCTGCGATGGCACCACGTCCAGGCCAGCTTACGCAGGGGCAGGCGGACGCGCTCGCCGCAATCCACGAGGCCATGGATGCGCGGCGTGGCGACGTTGTGCTGGTGGACGGGGTAACGGGTTCGGGGAAGACCGAGGTCTATCTACGCGCCATCGAGCACGCGCTTGCAGATGGCCGCGGGGCGCTCGTGCTGGTGCCCGAGATTGCGCTCACGGCCCAAACCGTGGGCCGATTCAGGGCGCGGTTTGGCATGGACGTGGCCGTGCTACACTCGCGTCTTTCCACGGGTGAGCGATTCGACCAATGGGACCTCGTGCGAACGGGCAAGGCGCGGGTGGTCGTGGGTGCGCGTTCTGCGTTGTTTGCACCGCTGCCCAACCCCGGCGTCATCGTGATAGACGAGGAGCACGAGACCTCGTACAAGCAGGATGGTCCCCCGCGTTACCATGCGCGTGAGGTTGCGGCCAAGCTTGCGCAGCTGCGTGGCTGTGCGTTGGTGCTTGGCTCGGCCACGCCGTCTTTGGAGAGCTTGGGACGCTGCCGCACTGGTGAATGGATGGGCGTGTCGTGGACGCGCGTGTGCATGGACGAGCGGCCGGGTGGTGCCGTGCTGCCACGCGTTCAAATCGTGGACATGGCCGCAGAGTTTAGGGGAGGGGGTCGCTCGATCTTCTCCGGTGCGCTTGCGGACGCCCTCGTGCAGGTGGTGGAGCGACGCGAGAAGGCCGTGCTCCTCCACAACCGGCGTGGATTCGCGAGCTTCCTCATGTGTCGCGAGTGTGGTTGCGTGCCCGAATGCCCTCATTGCTCCACCTCGCTCACGTACCACGAACGTACCCACGAGCTGGCGTGCCATACCTGTGGGAGCAGTTGGCCCGTGCGCGCGTGGCCGGATTCTCACACGAGTTGTCCCAACTGTGGGAGTAGGTACATGGCCGCCTTTGGCGTGGGCACCCAGCGCGTGGAGGACGAGCTGGGCCTGTTGTTTGCCCAGCGGGGTGTCAGTGCCGAAGACGTAGACGTCATACGCATGGATGCCGACACCACACGTGGCAAGGGCATGCACCAAACACTGCTCGAGCGCTTTGACGAAGCATCGTGCGCCGTGCTGGTGGGCACCCAGATGATTGCAAAGGGCCTTGACTTTCCCGATGTCACCCTGGTTGGCGTGATAAACGCCGATACGACGCTCAAGCTCCCCGACTTTCGTGCGGCGGAGCGTACGTACGAGCTTCTGGAGCAGGTGTCGGGGCGTGCGGGTAGGGGAACGCGGCCAGGCACGGTGATCGTGCAGACCTATTGGGCGTCTCATCCTGCGATTCGCGCTGCCGCCTCGCATGACCGTTCGCTGTTTTTGGAGTCTGAGCTCGTCGAGCGCTCGGAGTGGCGTTATCCACCGTTCTCCCGCATCGCCAATATCTGTGTGTGGGGCAAGGACGTTGAGGCGGTGCATGCGACGTGCGATGCGCTGGCACGGCAGGTGCGAGAGGTGGCGAACGGCCAAGCAGGATGGGAGGTGCTCGGACCGTCGGACTGCATCAAGTCTCGCATCAAGGATCGCGTACGCAGGCACGTGCTGGTAAAGACCCCACCTGAGGCGCGCGTGGGGGCAGCGCTTGCAGCGTGCGTGCGCAGTACGAGCGTCCCTCGTGGCGTGAGCGTGTCCATAGACGTGGATGCCCACGACATGATGTGACGGGCAAGCGTTCTCTGTGTGTCTGCTTTGTATGAGAGTCCCAAGCGGGTACAATAGTGCGAATAGCCATTATCGAAAACCGGAAGGAGCCCGATGGCAGCTTCAGACGACATCGTGCTCGCGCCAGACGAGCGACTCAAGACCGAGTGCGCACCCATAGAAGAGATTACCGACGAGGTTCGTGAGCTTGCAGCCCATATGCTGGAGGACATGTATGCCACAGAAGGATGTGGGCTTGCCGCTCCCCAGATCGGCGCGCTGGTCCAGCTTGTGGTGATCGACGTCGAGTACACGCGCTACAAGCGCAACCCATACGTGCTCATCAATCCGCGCATTGTCGTCGCGGATGGCGAGGAGCGCGAGACCGGCGAGGGATGCCTCTCGTTCCCGGGCATCACCGTGCCCATCAGCCGTCCCAGCCACGTGGTGGTGGAGGCGCGCAACCTCGATGGCGACCTCATGCGCTACGAGGCCGAGAACAACCTCATGGCGGTGTGCCTGCAGCACGAGATTGACCATCTGCACGGAGTGACCATGCTCGACCACTTGCGTCCGCTTCAGCGCGTGCGCATGATGCGCGAGTACGAGGAGGCGCTTGCGGCAGGCGCACGTCCTGGCGACGTGGGCGACTAGGCTGGAGGATGGTTCCATGCGCATTGTGTTTATGGGTACGCCCGACTTCGCGGTTCCGTCGTTGCAGGCGCTTGCCGAGCGGCACGAGGTGTCGCTTGTGGTAACGCGACCGGATGCCGTACGTGGCAGGGGAAGGCGCCTTGAGCCGTCGCCAGTTAAGGAAGCGGCGCTTGCCTTGGGCATCGCGGTGCTCGAGGCAAGTCGCATGGATGCACAGGCTATCGAGCGCATTGCAAGCGAGCACCCAGACGTTATGTGCGTTGCGGCATACGGTGCCATCCTGCCAGACGACCTGCTTGGGGTGGCGCCGCTTGGCTGCGTGAACGTGCACGCGTCGCTGCTCCCGCAAGGGCGCGGCGCAGCACCCATCCAGCGTGCGGTATTGGAAGGCGACGAGCGTGCGGGTGTGTCCATCATGCGCATTGTGCACGAGCTTGACGCGGGTCCGTACTGCCGTCAGGCATCCGTTGAGATTGGCGAGAAATCCTGTGCCAAGGTGATGCGCGAGCTGGCAGAGCTTGGTGCACGGGAGCTTTGCCAGGCGCTTGAGGACATGGCGGCTGGCCAAGCGGAATGGACCGAGCAAGACGATGCGCAGGCCACGTATGCGGCCAAGGTCCAGAAGGGCGAGATGTTCTTGGATCCAAGCGACGGGGTCGCGGTCAATCGGCGCAGGGTCCAGGCGTCGCTAGATGCGGCGCCGGCTCGTGCCGTGGTTGCTGGGCGAGGCGTGCGCGTGACCGAGGCTCGTGTGGCCGATGTCCAGGCTGTGCCAGGCGCTGTTGTGGTGCGTAAGGGACACGTGTTCCTGGGCTGTGCAGACGGAGCGCTCGAGCCCTTGCGGGTAAAACCCGATGGCAAGCGCGAGATGGAGGTCTCCGCCTGGGCCTCAGGCCTCAGGGGCGACTCCCTCACTTGGGAGCGTGTGTAACGTGGCGAATGCCTCGCCTGCACGCGTGGCAGCGGTACGCCTGCTGGGAGAGACCCGCCGCAGGAATGCGCGTGCACGCGAGTTACTGCGCGCCTCGTCTTGCATGGAGACGCTCGATGCGCGCGACAGGGCATTCGTCTCGCGATTGGTGATGGGTGTCGTAGGGACCCGTGGCCTGTTGGACTCGGTTGTGGACGTTCATGTGGCCAAACGCGCGCATCTTGAGCCCAAGGTGCGCGATGCCTTGCAGCTCGCTGCCTATGAGCTGCTGTTTTTGTCTACGGCGTCCTCCGTTGCCGTAAGCCAGGGCGTGGAGCTGGTGCGTTTGGCGCGTCCGCGTGCAGCCGGCATGGCAAATGCCGTGCTGCGTCGCATCGCAGATGAGGATGTCCCCAAGCGCATGGCAGCAGTAGCGCGTTGCGAGGCGGGGTCGTGCGACGTGGAAGACCTCGCGCTGGTGTGTGGCTATCCCACGTGGCTGCTCAATGCCGTCGTGCGGCAACGTGGAATCGAGGCGGCACGTCGTTTTGCACGCTCTGCAATGGAGCCAGCACCCGTGTACGTCGCCGCAAACGAGATAATCTGCACTGCGGACCAAGCGAGCGGCCTGCTTGCGTCCATGGGGATGGAACCGGAGTGGGTCGAGCTTCCCGGAGCGTTTGTCTTGGGAGCCCCTGCAGGCTTAGCGCAAAGCGGACTCGTCGATGAGGCCAAGATCGTGGTGGCGGACCTCTCCGCACAGCGCGTGGCGCAGCTCGTGGCACCATCGCCGGGTGCTTGGGTGCTCGAGGTTGGGCAAGGGCGCGGCACCAAGTCCATCCTCATGCAAAACGCGGCATGGCGTGCGGGCGGGCTGGCACGGATTGCAGGCGTTGACTCCGAGCCGTTTAAGGTGGAGGTTGCCAGACGTCGCATGGCCTCGGCGGGTCTTGAGGATGTGGTGTCCTGCACGGCATTCGATGCGTGCCGGCTTGGCGAGGACTCGGTGCCAGACGAGCTTGTCGGTGCCTTCGACACGGTGTTTGTGGACGCGCCCTGCTCGGGAACGGGGACGCTCAGAAGGCACCCAGAGATCGCGTGGAACCTGTCACTTGCAGACGTGGGCGCGCTTGCGGCGTTGCAGCTTCGCATGCTCGAGGCGGCGGCTACGCGTGTGCAAGACGGCGGGACGCTCTGTTATGCCACCTGCTCGATTCTGTCAGAGGAGAACGAGGACGTGGTGGATGGGTTCTTGGCTGGCAAGGTGGGTGCGAGCTTCGCACGTGGGAAGCGCGGGTTTGCCGAGCTGCCGTCGCTGAACGGACCGGACGGTCACTTTTGTGTAACGTTGATAAAGGTGCGCTAGTCGTCCTTTTTGGCGTTGCCGCTGCTGGAGGAGTCCGAGGACGATTCGGAGGCAGACGATGCGGGCGCGCTCGTGGCGCTTGTGGACGAGCTGGAGCCGCGCTGGTCGGTGTTGTAGAATCCCGATCCCTTGAACACGATGCTGGAGGCGCCAAACACCTGGCTGGCAATTGCCCCGCAAGAGGGGCATGTCACCTGCGGATGCTCGGACATGGGGTGCTCGACTTCAAACTGCGTGTTGCATTTGGGGCATCGGTAGTCATAACGTGCCATGTACTCATTCCTCCATACGTATGAGCCGCGTCGCGCGGCCGAGTGTTTACCGGAGACACTTTACCCGATTCCGCCCAAAGGGGCCACCCCTTTTGACTGGGGGGCAAGAAGGCAGTGAGTTACGAGCTGTGCTTGCGCGGCATGAGGGCCGTCTAGCAAAAACGGATCGCTAGGATGTTTCTTGCATCATCCATGCGTTCGCTTTCCGTTGGAAAAGCCCTTGTCCTGCTGGCACGCATGCTATTATGGTCCAGTCAACGGGAAGGAGGACGAATGCCCATTGAGGGGGCCATCTTCGACTGCGACGGCACGTTGCTGGATTCCATGCCCATGTGGACCAACACCTGCGTGAGCCTGCTCAAACGCTATGGCGTGGACAATGCCGAGCAGGTGTTCCTGGAGCAAGAGTCGCTGGACATGGACAAGAAGTGCTTTTGGTATCACGAGCATCTGGGCATTGGGGAGAGCGGTGAGGCCCTGCTCGGGGAGCTCTGGGGCATGGTGGAACATGCCTACCGCACGAGCGTGCAGCCCTTCCCGGGATGCCGCGAGTTCTTGGAGACCCTTGCTGCCGCCAACATACCCATGGTGATCGCGAGCTCCACGCCACCAGAGCTGTTGCGCATTGCCTTGGGCGCGCATGGGCTCCTTGACTTCTTTGATGAGCTCATACTTGCCGGCGACGTGGGCCGTGGCAAGGAGTATCCAGACGTGTACCTTGCCGCCTGCAAGCGCCTTGGCACGTCCCGCGAGAAAACGTGGGTGTTCGAGGACGCGCCGTTCGGCATTCGCTCGGCAGCGCGTGTGGGATTCCCCGTGGCGGCTTTGCTCAACGACCACGATGGCCGTGACGAGGAGTTCGTTGCCCGCTGGGGAACGGTGGTGGCGCGCGGGTACCACGAGCTGTCGATCAATCTGCTCGGGGAGCGCGAGCCGCACGTGCTGCACGCGCTCGTGGTGGCAGGCTCGCCCAGTCCAAGCTCGTCGGCGCTCGTCGCGCGCCTCGCTCGGCAGGCAGACTTTGTGGTGGCCGCCGACAGGGGCGTGGAGTGGCTTATGGATGCGGGCGTCTCTCCTCACGTGTTCTGTGGTGATGAGGACTCATGCTCCGCGCAGGCCAGGGACTGGGCACATGCACACGCGAATGCCGTGGTGCGTCATCCCGTGGAGAAGGACGACACCGACTTGGGCCTTGCCATCGACTGTGCGTACGAGGAGGCCGAGCGGGTGGGTGCCTCGCTTTCCCTCACGGTGACCTGTGCCTCGGGAGGCCGACCCGACCATGCTCTTGGCGTATGGGGCGTGCTTGCCCGCAACGCCGTGTTCAGTCCTGTGCTCACAGAGGACGGATTCACCTGCCATGTGCTTGCCCCGCAGGGAAGCCCGAGCCTGGAGCTGGATGTACCTGTGGGTACGGTTGTCTCTGCAGTGGCGCTGGCGCCCAATACGGTGGCAAGCGAGCGGGGCCTGCGATGGGAGCTTGACCATGCGTCGCTTGACGTGTTGGGCGACCTTGGCGTCTCGAATCGCGTGGTGTCCCCACCGGCTGTCATCGAGTGCCATTCCGGCGTGCTTGCCGTGTTCGTCCTTGCCAAAGGGGGAGAATAACCCGTGCATACAGTGCGTCATAGCGGGCAATGCCAACGAAACGACCACAAGTATGGAGATATTTGATTTGCGCGTAGGCTCTGTTATGCTATAGTACCTACGTTTCAAGAGATAGAGCGCTCACGGTCACTGCTATGCTAGGGCGCCACCAATGGAGGTTTGAGTTATGTCCAAGGTTTGTGAGATCTGCGGTAAGCACCCCGTTGCGGGTCGTTCCATTGCCCACTCGTTCCGCACGGTGAGCCGCAAGTTCCGTCCCAACATTCAGCGCGTTACCGTCGTGGTCGACGGCCACAAGCGCAAGATGAATGTCTGCACGCGCTGCCTCAAGAAGGGCAACATCGCACGCAGCTAAAAACGTCTTTCTACCGTAGCTCACACATAGCAGCAAACTCAAAAAGGGACTGCCCGTTGTGGCAGTCTTTTTTGGGTTTTGGTGTACATCGCCATGTGCGTTTATTAGCTGTTATAATGCAGCCGAATCACTAACCGAGAGGAGCCTAGTATGTCAGCATCCGTTGCCGGATCTCTCAGGGTTTCTAACGACGTTATCGCAGACCTCGCGGGCTATGCAGCCCTCGAGTGCTATGGCGTTGTCGGCATGGCCGTTACCGACGAGGAACAGGGCGTAGCGCGCCTGCTGCCCATCTATCGCCTGCGCAAGGGCATTGAGGTGTCCATGGGCGAAGGTCGCATCGTCGTGGATCTTCACGTGATTCTTGAGCAAGGCGTCAACATGGCGTCGGTTGCCGCGAATCTCGTGAGCACGGTCAAGTTCATTCTCAACCAGATCGCGGAGCTCTCAAACGTGGAGGTACGCGTTCACGTGGAAGGCATGCGTACGCATTAGTGTCGCAGTCCCGTCTTTGTTGTCGATAGGAACCGAGGTCCCCGCTTCATGTTTGCAACCGCTATCCGCATGTGCTTTCCTGCCGCCGCGCAGGTTGTGGCCGACAAGGCCGACGAAATCAACAAGCTTAACGTGTTCCCCGTGCCCGATGGTGACACCGGAACTAACATGTCTCTCACGCTGGCTACCGTGGTGCACGAGATTGAGTCGCTTGCCGACAGCTGCACGATGGAAGAGATCGCCAAAGCCGTTACCCATGGCTCGCTCATGGGTGCGCGCGGTAACTCGGGCGTCATAACCAGCCAGATCCTTCGCGGCGTCGTGGAGGGCCTTGTGCCGGTGAAGACCGAGCATGCCACGCCACAGGACGTCGCAGCCGCGCTGCGCAACGGTGTGACCGTGGCGTTCAAGGCCGTTCGCAAGCCCGTGGAGGGCACGATCCTCACGGTGCTCAAAGACGTCTCGGTAAAGGCCGACCAGCTGGCACGCGTACGCGACATGACCGTGGAAGACATGCTCGACCAGATTGTGGTTGAGGCCTACGAGTCGGTGGCACGCACACCGGACCTGTTGCCCGTGCTCAAGGAAAACGGCGTGGTGGACTCGGGCGCCTATGGCCTGGCAACCTTCATCGAGGGCTTCGTGAACGCCTACCGTGGTCGCGCCGGAGAACTCACGGAGTTCCAAACCACCATTTCTTCCGCAGATGCCAAGGGCCAGGTTGCCAACGTCGTCGACATCGAGATCAACGACGACTGGACGGGTTCCGAGTATCGGTACTGCACCGAGTTCCTCTTCCATGCCGACTCGCCTCACTTTGACGAGGAGGCCTGCCTGCGTTACTTCGCATCAATGGGCGACTGCGAACTGCTGGTGGGCTCTAACCCAGACTTCAAGTGCCACGTGCACACCAACCGTCCCGACCGCGTGATACGCCATATGCTTCACCGCGGTCAGGTGTTCAACGTCTTCGTTCACAACATGGACCTCGAGGCGCAGGAGCGCACCGAGGGCATCCGTGCCGACAAGGAGAATGCGGCCGCTGAGCGCAAGCCGCTGGGCTTTGTCGCAGTTGCCGCAGGGTCGGGTCAAGCGGAGATTCTTAAGTCCCTTGGCGTGGACGTGGTGGTTTCGGGTGGCCAGACCATGAATCCCTCTACGGCGGACCTGCTCGAGGCGGCGGAGTCCTGCAACGCAGACGAGGTAATTCTGCTGCCCGACAACGGCAACATTCGCATGGCCGCTGAGGCGGCGGCAAGCGCCTGCACTAACTGCAAGGCATTCGTGGTTCCCACGCGTTCGGTGCTGTAGGCGTTTGCAGCCATGTTCGTGGTGGACCTGGAGCTCGATGGCCAGGAGAACGCCGAGGCGATGGTCGAGGCGCTCGAGGACGTGCGCGATGGTGAAGTCACCACGGCAGTGCGCGATTCTCAGGCGGCCGATGGTTCGCCCATCCATGCCGGTGACGTAATGGGTATTGAGGGTTCGGCCATCACAGTGGTGGGCAGTGACGTGAGCGACGTCACGCTCAGGCTCATCGATCACATGCAAGAGGACGAGGAAGGCGACACGCTTACCATCCTCGCAGGCGAGGACCTCTCCGACGAGGAGTTCCAGGCAATCCAGGACCTCATTGCCGAGCATCAACCCGATCTTGAGATTGATGCACATCGTGGCGAGCAGCCTCTCTACCCCGTTGTCTTCTCGCTGGAATAGCGCGAACACACTGTTTGGGATACGAACATGAAGGTTGTGGTAAGCGAGGCGAGCGGACGTGTTGCCCGTTCGCGTGCGCTTACCGACGACGTGGGTAGCCTGCGATACGTGAATGGGAAGCGTGAGCAGGCGCTTGTGCGGCTTGGGCTGCGCAGGGTGCGCGACGTGCTGCTGCACCTGCCAAGTCGCTATCTTGACTTCTCTTGTGTGACCAAGATCGCCTTTGCCGACGTGGGGTCCGACGTTACCGTGGTGGGTACCGTCGACAAGGTGACGCTCAAGCGTCCCCGTCCGCGCATGCAAATCGTCGAGGTGTATGTGGTCGACGACACGGGTGTGCTCGTAGCCACCTTCTTCCGTCAGCCATGGATCGCAGACCAACTCCATGCGGGGGACGTGGTGGCGCTTTCGGGCAAGATCACGTTTGGCTATGGCTTCAAGCAGATGAAGGCTCCCTTCCATGAGGTGTTGGGCGAGGGGGATGCATCGGGGAGCTTTGCCCGGGTGCTTCCCGTGCATCCTGTTGGCGAGGGCGTGAGCGCTTCGTGGATGCGACGCATCGTCTCTGCGGCGGTCGCGGATGCCTCCGACGTATGCGACCCCGTCCCTGCCGCGTTTGTCGCACGCCACGGGCTCATGTCGCTCGGCCAGGCGTTGCGTGAGGTGCACTTTCCGCAGTCGGTGGCGTCTGCCGAGACCGCGCGCCGAAGGCTGGCGTATGACGAACTGCTCACGCTGCAGCTCACCCTGCTCACGCGGCAGGACCTCGAGCTCGAGGGCGTGGCACCGTTCGTCCACACGATCGACGGGCCGTATGGACGTCGCCTGGTAAAGGCGTTGCCGTTCTCGCTAACGGACGAGCAGCGTGTTGCGGCGGACGAGATCCTTGCCGACATGGCAGCGCCGCGCGTGATGAACCGGCTGCTGTTGGGCGATGTGGGCACTGGCAAGACAGCCGTGGCGCTCGTTGCGATTGGTGCCGTGGCCGACTCGCAAAGCCAGGCGGTCGTGATGGCCCCTACGTCCGTGCTTGCGCGCCAGTATGCCGAGAAGCTCGGCCCCATACTCGACGAGGCGTGGATCTCGTGGGCGCTCGTGACGGGTGCCACCCCCGCCGCAGAGCGGTCCGCCATTGCGGAGGCGGTTGCCGCAGGTGAGCTTACCTGCATGTTTGGCACCACGGCGCTGCTCTCGGACGACATGGCGTTTGCCAGGCTCTCTCTTGTGGTGATCGACGAGCAGCACCGCTTTGGCGTGAACCAAAGGCTTGCCCTGCGCAAGAAGGGGAGGGGTGCCGACCTGCTCACCATGTCGGCAACGCCCATCCCACGCACGCTCGCGCTCTCGGTATACGGCGACATAGCGTGCTCGCGCATTCGCCATCGTCCTCGTCCGGGCGCAGGGGTTACCACCAAGGTGATTCCACCCGAGAACATCGACATCGCCTACGGCGCCATACGCGACGCGGTTGCCGCCGGCCATCAGGCGTATGTAATCTGTCCGCTTGTGGATGACAAGGACGACGGCAAGGAGCTTGACGACGTGCCCGAGCGCTCTCAGGCAGGTGCCAAGCAACTGCATGCGGCAACCTCTACGCTTGAGTCGCTGCGACGGGGTCCCCTCCGCAGCCTGCGTCTTGATTTGCTGACCGGACGCATGAGCCCCGCCGACAAGGACGAGGTCATGGCACGCTTTAGGGATGGCGCCATCGACGTGCTCGTCTCCACCACGGTGGTGGAGGTGGGCGTCGACGTGCCGAATGCCTGCGCCATGCTCGTGTTCGACGCGGATCGCTTTGGGCTTGCCACGCTTCATCAACTGCGTGGTCGCGTGGGCCGAGGTGATAACGCAGGTACCGTGTATCTGTGTTGTGCGGCAAAGCGCAATACGCCTGCGCGGGAGCGTTTGGGAGCCCTCGAGGCCACCAGCGATGGCTTTGAGTTGGCAGAGCTCGACCTGCGTCTGCGTCGTGAGGGCGAAGTTTTGGGGTATCGGCAGCATGGTGGGGTGACGTTGCGCGTATGCGACCTTGCGTCCGACGGCGACCTCGTGGAGGCCGCCCACGTGGACGCGCGTGCTATCTGCGACGTGGACCCCGGCCTTGTGCACCCGCTGTATGCTCCGCTTGCCCGAGAGTGCAGGGATCGCTTTGGTGCATACTTTGAGGAGGTGGGTCAGGCATGAGGATCGTTGGCGGCATGTGGCGTGGCAGGTCGTTCGAGGCGCCTGAAGGACGAGGCACGCGGCCCACGACCGATCGCATGCGCGAGTCCATTGCCTCGATGGTGCTCTCGGCTTGTGACTTGAGCATAGAAGACCGCTCGGTGCTCGATTTGTTTGCGGGATCGGGCGGCATGGGCTTGGAACTGCTGTCGCGCGGGGCTCGCTCGTGTACCTTCGTTGAACACAATCGCCGTGCTGCGAACTTGATCCGGAGCAACTGCAAGGCGCTTGGTGCCCCTCGGGAGTCCTGGCACATCGTGACAGCCGACGCTCGTGCGTTCGTGACACTGCCGCAACCTGCTGGCGCGCCGTTTGGCATCGTCTTTCTTGATCCTCCGTATGCCATGGAGGCCACCATGATAAGCGAATTGGTGCAAGCCCTGTGTGACGGCGGGCACCTTACGCCTGGCTGCGTGGTGGTGTACGAGCATGCGGACAATGCACCCGGGCTTGAGGTGCGTGGCGCCTCACTCTTGCGTTCGCGCAAGCATGGCTCTACCAGCGTCGACCTTATGCGGATTGGGGAGTGACCCTGTATGGCCCAGCAAATTGAGCACGTTGTGCTGCCCGGTACCTATGATCCGGTGACCCTTGGACATGTGGACGTAATGCGTCGCGCCGCAAGACTCTTCCCGCGCGTGACGGTGGGCGTGGCAGCCTCGCGTGGCAAGCGTGGAGTTGGCACGGCGTTCTCGCTGGAGGAGCGGGTGGACATGATTCGCGACTCGCTTGACGAGCTGGGTGTGGAAGGCATCGAGGTGCTGCCGTTCGAGGGGCTCTTGGTGGACTTTTGCCGGAGCGTTGGCGCAGGTGGTGTAGTAAAGGGCCTGCGGGCAATGACGGACTTTGAGTTTGAGTTGCAACAGGCCGACCTCAATGCCCATCTTGCCCCCGATATCGAGAGCGTCTTTGTGATGGCAAGCCCTTCCTATGGGTACCTGTCATCCTCCATCGTGCGCGAACTCGCTTCGCTGAACTCTGCCGTGGATGGACTCGTTACGACGTGCGTCGCACACAAGCTTGCCGAGCACTTTGGTGCCTAGTCGGAGAATCGGCTTGGCACAAGGCCGAACGTAACGTTTGGTAAGCCCTTCCGGCGTCTTGGAGAGTGCCGTGCATGTGCCGGGCGTACGCTCCTTTGCTCGCTTTGCCACCGCTGCGGGTGTGGTTGGACGGAATCGCGACCCCTGCGGGT
>JAFWMI010000101.1 GCA_017513965.1 Atopobiaceae bacterium | reverse complement strand
TCGCACTTCGCCGTCTGCTCGCACTGGAAGCAAAACATCTGATCGGTCATCTTGGTTCCTTGTCTCTCGTCTGCCTGCCGGCACCCCGCCGGATCGATGAGACGAGATTAAGATGACCGCGCGGCGTTGTATGTTGTATTTACAACAAATGAGGAAAGAGCCGCGAACGGTGGATTTGCGAGGGCCAAAGGCGACGGGAAGCCTGACGATAATCGAATGCAGGTTGTTTATCGGCGACGCATGTGGCACGAGACAATCTTGCGACGAGGCCGCCACATGCGCGTTTTGAGAGAAGGGTCTGAGAGAATTTGCTCGCGGATGAAAATGCCAAATGGATACCCTTGACCTATTGGTCTTGGTGACATTGGGACGGTTCTCGCGTCACCTTGTTGACAGCTAGCATCGGAGCTCTAGAGGTTTTGGCATTCCAGCACAAGAATGGTCTTGCCCTTTGATCCGCCAGCCGCGACTTCGGCGAGGGCTTTGTTCGCGTCTTCGAGGGAGAATGTCCCATCAATCGAAGGTTCGACATGAGCAGGCGCGAGGATGCCCGAAGCCTCTGCCAGCTGGAGCCCGTCGGAATGCACGAACACGAAACGGTAGCGCTGCCCCCTCCTCGCAGCCAGGCGGTCGTACTTCGACCCAGCGGCGCCGAACACCAGGCGCGTCCGCTGGTTTTAGTATCTGGTGACACTTTTCCGCTATTGATTCGCACTTCAATTGAGCCCCGTAGAGCCGAGTTGCGGTTGCTCTGGGATGGAAAACGCCTAGCAGAGGATTTCTGCTCTGCTAGGCGACAGGGACCCGCAGCCGCGGGCTCGAAATGAGTTTTGACGGGTTTTACTTGTACTTGTAGAAACCCTCGCCGGCGTTGATGCCGGTCTTGCCCTGGTCGATCATCTCCTTGAGTTTGGCGCATATCTTGCCAGGCGTGCTCTCGGGATCTTCCGCCAGGGGATTCATGCTCACGATGTTGTAAGCGGTGACAAGACCCACGACATCGAGGATGCGGAACGGGCCGTTAGGCGCGCCCGTGGCCAGGCACCACGTCTTGTCGCGGGTCTCGGGGTCGGCGACGTCGTTGGCGAAGAGCGCCTCTGCCGCCGAAAGGAACGGGACGAGCATGGAGTTCAGGATGTAGCCAGGCTGCTCTTTGCGCAGGCACAGCGGCACCATCCTGATGTTGTCTGCGAACTCGACGATCTGGTCGTAATACGTCTGATCCGTGCCTGGATGCCCCATGACCTCAGCTGTGTTGCCCGACCAGATGTTGTTTGCGAAGTGGAGCGCCAGGAACTTCTCGGGACGGCCCGTGTACTCGGCAAACTGGCTCGGGAGAAGCGTTGATGAATTCGTGACGATGACCGCCTTCTCGGGAAGGTGCTTTTGAAGCTCCGTGTAGAACTCCACCTTTTGCGCGGGGTCCTCGGCCACGGCCTCGATGACGAGGTCGGCGTCGCCGAACGCCTCATCCCAGTCGCTCGTCAGGACGATGCTTGCGCGTGCAGGGGCGACCTTTGCGATGAGCGCGTCGAGCTCTTCTGCCGATGCGCCCTCGTCGGAAAGCCCGCGCGCGCGTTTCGTCGGGTCGGCCTTCGTCGCAGCGAGCGTGGCGGCGTAAATGCCGGCGAAACGGTCGAGTTTCGGGACGCAGCGCTCGATCGATCCCTCGCTCATCAGCCATATGGTGACGTCGAAGTCGCAATACGCGCTTTGAAGCGCAATCTGACTCCCCAAGACGCCGCCGCCTGCAACCGTTACCTTCCTTATCGCCATGGCCAATCTCCTTTCAACTCGACGCGAATACCGGGCTGTTCCCGCATCGCAGGCTAGGGAACGCTGTTTTGCCGCCGGAATGCGGTACTTCAGTACCGCAGATTATCCCAACCGCGTATCATGGCATCAACAAACGCGGCATCTATCGGTACTAATCACGGGAAAAGTACCGCATGAAAGGCGGCAAGAAATGGGGGCGAGTCCGGAAACGACAGCGTTCTTGAAAGAATGCCTCGCAGATGCGTTCATCGGTCTTCTCTACGAAAAACCTGCGGTCAAGATTACCGTGACCGAGATAGCCTTGCGTGCGAGCGTCGGCAGGACCACGTACTTCCGGAATTTCTCCAGCAAGGAGGACATGCTCACGTTCAAGCTCGTCAAGCTGTGGGAGAGATGGGCAGAAGAGCATAAGCTTGCGGAACGCTACAACTTCTCGCTCGACAACGCCCTCACCTTCTTCGAGTTCAACCTGAGCATCCGCCCGCTGCTCGAGCTGATTTACAAACGCGGCCTTCAGGCGTCGATCTACAACGCCTTCTATGAGAACATGTACCGCCCAAGTGACTCGGATTCGCTCGACGTCTACCGAAGCCTCTTCTACTCGCATGGGGTCTACGGGGTGCTCGACGAGTGGATCGAGCGCGGTTTCGCGGAGAGCCCGCGGCAGATGGCGGAGCTGGCCCGGGCGTTCCTGGGCGGATAGGGCATAATAGCCGTGTCAACCCCCGAGGAAAGGAAAGCGCCATGTTGAAGTCCATCGGAGCGACCGCAGCCGTGTACCCGTGCCCCGTGCTGATCGTGGGCACCTACGACGCGGACGGAACCGCCAACGCCATGAACGTTGCGTGGGGAGGCCAGTGCGGGCCAAAGCACGTGTGCCTGGCGCTCGGCGAGCACAAGACCACCGACCTCATCGCCGAGAAGCGCTGCTTCACGGTGGCCATCGCCGACAGGGCGAACCTGGTTGCGGCCGACTACGTTGGAATCGTGTCGGGCAATAAGGAGTCCGAAAAGGTTGCGAAGGCGGGTTGGACGGCCGTGCCCGGCGAGCAGGTCGACGCCCCAGTCTTCCAGGAGCTGCCCGTCACCATGGAGTGCAAGGTGGTCTCCATCTCCGAGGAGCTCGGTGAGACGTGCGTTGTCGGCGAGGTCGTCAACACCCAGGTGAGCGAGGCGCACCTCACCGAGGCCGGCAAGGTCGACGTGTCGGGCATGCTCGCCGACGAGCCCACGGCGGGGCTGGACGCTGAGAACGCGAGGGCGGTCCACGCCCTTCTGCGCGAGGCGGCCGACGACGGGGCCGCCGTCCTGCTGGTGACACACGAGCAGGGTGCGGAGGAGTACGCGGATCGCGTGCTGCACATGGACGGCGGGAGGCTTTCCGGGTAGCCCCGCGTGGGTGCTGCAGCGAGTGCTTTTGCTTTCGGGGATGCATGCTTCAGGAAATTGCATAGATATCGGCTTGAAATACTTCGGGATATTGCATATTATGACACCATAAATACTTCGGGATTTTGCAATCACAGGAGGTAGCGGCCATGTTCGAGCGCAAATGCTACGAGAAGCTCGTCAAATGGAAAGACCGGTCGAACGGCCGCACCGCCCTTCTCGTGGAGGGGGTCCGCCGCGTCGGCAAGACGACACTCGTGGAGGCATTCGCGGGCGCCGAGTACGACGCCCATCTCGTTATCGACTTCTCCAAGACCACCGATGAGGTGCGCAACGTTTTCCGCCATCATGCCGACGACATCGGCACGCTGTTGCGCATGCTCCAGCTCCTCCACGGCGTCGAGCTTCCCGAGAGGCGTTCGGCAATCGTCTTCGACGAGGTCCAGAGGTTCCCTCCTGCTCGCGAGATGATAAAGCAAACACTGCGAGGGGGAATCGAAATCGCGGGTTTCGACGAATTTGGGGGAATTCGGGGGGAATGTATGACAGCACGTCCCGAAAGAGCC
>JAFWMI010000100.1 GCA_017513965.1 Atopobiaceae bacterium | reverse complement strand
TGCGCCGACGTGTTCGTCGACGAGCTGCACGCCACGCTGCGATCGCAGCTCATCTCCAGATCGATTATGATCATGAGCATTGGCCTGGTGTTTGGCATCCTACTGGTTGTTTGGCTCAGGCATAACGTAACGGTGCCCGTGACCAAGCTCGAACAGAGCGCACGCAGCTTCGCCGAGCACAGCCATGGCCGCAAGGATCCCACGCAGCTGCACTTTGAGGCACCCGACATTCACACACACAACGAAATCGAGTCATTATCGAAGGCAATCACGCAGATGTCCACAGACATGCAGGATTACGTAACGAATATCCTGCAAGCCGAGGAGCGCGCACATAATGCCGAGGAAGAGGCAGAGGACATGTCGCGCATTGCCTACCAAGACGAGTTGACCCGCGTGAAGAGCAAGGCAGCATACGCCCCCAAACGGGATGAGCTCAACGAGGGCATACAGACGTATGGCGTCGAGTTTGCGCTCGTGATGGTCGACCTCAACGACCTCAAGCTTGTCAACGACACCTATGGGTACAAACACGGCGACGACTATCTGATGGGCAGTTGCACCTTACTCTGTGACACCTTTGGGCATTCTCCCGTATTCCGCATTGGTGGTGACGAGTTCGTAGTCGTTCTTGAGGGTCGCGACTACGCACACCGTGACGAGCTGCTTGCATCGGTGCAAAAGCGCTTCCAAGACGCCAGGGACGATACGGGCAAAGAACCTTGGGAGCGATTCTCGGCTGCGGTCGGTATGGCTGTGTACGACAAGGCTACCGACAAAACCTACGAGGATGTCTTCTCGCGTGCCGATCAGGCGATGTATGCACAAAAGGAGCAGATGAAGCGAAGGTCGGACCAATCACGCTAGCTGCTGTCGCACAGAACGGCTATCCCTGCAGATATTCACCCCACCGATTCACGACCTTGGCAAACATCGCGTAGTCCTCGACGCGATGCGCGTCGCTTGCCGCATAGGCATAGAGCCCCTCCTTGAGCATGCGCAGCGCCGGACGTCGCTCACGACCCAACCGTCCACCTTTGAGGGAGTCCGTCGACACCTGCAACCGACAACCCATGTCTGCAAGCTCCCGAGCAAGCGAGAGGTCCTTTTGTATGGCAACGTAGCGCTCAGGGTGCGCGATGATCACCGTGTAACCAAGACCCTGCAGATCAAAGATCGTACGCTCGTAGTCACCAAAGCGCGATGGACTCGCTCCCACCGAGAGCTCGAGCAAAAACTCATTTGACCCGTCAAAGTGCAGGCGTTCCACCCACTCGAGGCCAAGCTCCATGAGCTTGTGATAGTTAACCTCAAATCCCATCTGCAGCGGGAAGGCCGCGTCTATGGCGCGCACCTCGCGCTCAAACGCACGAAACGCACGCCACATGGGCAAATAGTCAAAATAGGGATCGCGACAGTGCGGTGTGTACGTGATGCTCGTAATGCCAGCATCACGTGCGGCGCGGAACATGGCGAGCGAGTCGTCCATGTCTCCGGCACCGTCATCAACGCTGGGAAGAATATGGCAGCGCAGATCTCTCATCGCATGCCTCCGTTACGCGCCAATCATGCATGCAGGCAAGACTACATATAGGGGTTTGCTTGGTCGCGCTTCTGCTTTTCCTCTACCGCTGCGCTCTTCGAGGCGGACGGCTGTTCGGATTGCGTCATCGTGAGAGGCGTCAATGCGTCATCGTCATCCAAGTTCGGGGCATTGTTCCAGTTTTTCGCTGACTGTGGAGTTTCTTGTCGTCGCACCTTTTTTCCTCGGAGACATCGCTCACATGCCCCTTCTGTCATCATCACTGTAAGCCCACACACAATGCGCGTAACAGGTCAACTATACGCCCATCGTCATCAGCTCGGCCATTCTCCATAAGGCCTACCGCCCCAAGTACCGCGAACGTGAAGGCATCGATATAATTCTTATCCGAGAGTCTCGGAAAGCCTTGACGCATAATTCGGGCTGCAGGTTGCCCTGCTACACCCAAGACAACCTGCTCACACATGCGCTTTTGCGCCTGCATCTCGCAACCCGCCTCTTGCATTATGGAGAACATACGGCGTCTCTGCCCGTTATGCGTAAAAACAAATCTACGCAACGTCATAATGGCATCACATAACATGCTCGGCAATACGGTGGCCACGTCCGTTTCCTCCACATGGTTCCAGGTCTCACACCAAATGAGCGCCGTATCCACTGCATCCTGCACGTATAGGTCCACCACGCACTCGGTAATCTCGCTTTTGCCCGAGAAGTAATAGTAGATGAGCTCTCGTGTCATGCCCGCCTCGCGGGCAATGTCGGTGAGCGATGTCTTGCGCACGCCTTCCTTTTGGTAGCACTTGTCGGCGCACTGCACGATGAGGGCACGCTGCCGTGCGTGCCCGGACTGCACCGCCTGCTGACGACTCGCAACGGATGTTGTCACCATGACGGAACACCTTCACGTCGCGATGCAACGCATGCGCTTGGCTCAACTCTGTTCGTGCTCTTATCCAACGTGCCCATCCGCGGTTATGTTCTCTCGGCAAATCGGGCATTTATAATAGCATATGATTCGTAAAACCAAGTGCTCCGCAATGCGGCACTTACGCTAATCCGTAGTGCGCCAAACCATTGGCCACGCCATCGTCGTCTATGTTGGTGGTCACAAACTCCGCCGCAGCCTTGACCTCGTCCATGCCGTTGCCCATGGCCACGCCATGGCCCGCGGCCTCGAGCATGCACAGGTCGTTGATTCCGTCACCAAACGCATAGGTGTCCGCAATCGACACGCCCAATGCAGCCGCCACGTTGCGCACGGCGTCGCCCTTGTCCACACCCAGAACCGTCATGTCGGCGCTTGGGTGCGGACCATGTGGGTTGAGCAGGCACGTGCTCGCAAGTGCCTTCGCAATTCGCGCGCGATGGTCGGCATCCTCAAAGTAGACGTCAAAGTTGTAGGCATGCAGCGCCCGCGCGTCCACTCCATCGCCAAGCGCACCCAGACCCAAGACGCCTTCGGCAATGGGGCGGTATGCGGGGTTTCCACCGTAATGCGCAGCCCACTCCTCAAAGAAGCAATAGCCGGCATTCAGGGCATCGAGCGTCTCCACGATGCCGCTCACCTGATCAGGAGAGAGCGTCGCCTCATACAAGTGCTCGTCTCCCCTGAAGGCAAGCCGACCGTTGCAGCACACGAAACCATCGGCATAGTCGCCAAAGTTACGTTCGGCATAGGCGCGTGCCCGTCCCGTGCAGATGAACACCAGATCGCCGTTCTGGCGCAGCCGCGCGATCGCGTCTGCCGCGCTTTGGGGTACGTTCGTACCAGTCGCCAACGTCCCATCGATATCAAAAAACACAATATGCATGGCTGCCCTCTCCTTCTGGCGAACGTGTGCTACAGCTCGTCGGTCCAACCGTTGCGCCGCGCCGGCTTCTTTCAACATACTTGCATATGGTATCAACTAATCCACATGAAAGGGGAAACCATGCTCCATAAAGCACTGAAGCCGTTCCCAAAGGACTTCCTCTGGGGAGCCTCCACCTCAGCTTATCAGGTAGAGGGCGCCGCGCTCACCAACGGCAAGGGCCCGTCGGTCCAAGACGTAAAGGAGCCACCTGCAGGCACCTCTGGTTTTGAGGTCGCGGCCGACCAGTACCACCACTTCAAGGAGGACGTCGCCCTCATGGCAGAGATGGGCTTCAAGACCTATCGCTTCTCCATTAGCTGGGCACGCTTGCTGCCCAAGGGCACCGGCGAGGTGAACGAGGAGGGCGTGCAGTACTACAGCGACCTCATCGACGAATGCCTCAAGTACAACATCCAGCCACTCGTAACCATGTACCACTTTGACCTGCCCGCAGCCCTCGACGAGCAGGGTGGCTGGGCAAACCGCGCTACCGTCGACGCCTTCGTTGAGTTCTCTGAGCTTATGTTCCGCCGCTACGGCGACCGCGTGAAGTACTGGCTCACCATCAACGAGCAGAACATGATGACGCTGGCCGCTGGTGCCGTATTGGGCGTGGACACCTCCCTCCCCGGCGCGCAAAAGCGCATCTACGAGATGAACCATCATATGCTGCTTGCCCAGGCCAAGGTCATGAATCTTTGCCACGAGCTGCTGCCCAACGCCAAGATTGGCCCCGCTCCCAACATCGCGCTGGTCTATCCCGAGTCGTGCAAGCCTGAGGACGTGCTCGCCGCGCAGAACATGAACGCCCTGCGCAACTGGCTCTACCTCGACATGGCCGTCTTTGGCATCTACAACAACCTCGCCTGGAGCTACCTGGAAGAGATTGATGCCGTGCCCGAGAACATCCTACCGGGCGACATGGAGCTCATGGCCTCGGCCAAACCCGACTTCGTCGCCTTCAATTACTACAGCACCGCAACTGTACGCATGCCCGATGCCAATGCCGAATCCACAAAGGGTGACCAGCAGCGCGGCGCCACCATCGCTGGCTTCTCTCAGGGCGTAAGCAACCCCAACTTCCAAAAGACCGAGTTTGGCTGGGAGATTGACCCCATCGGCTTCCGCAACACGCTGCGCGAGGTATACAGCCGGTACCACCTGCCGATCATCATTACCGAGAACGGCCTAGGTGCCTACGACAAGCTCGAGCAGGACGAGGCTGGCAACGATGTCGTGCACGATCCCTACCGCATCGACTATCTACGCGCCCACATTGAGCAGATGCACCTGGCCATTAGCGACGGCATAGACATGATGGGCTATTGCCCGTGGAGCGCGGTAGACCTCATCTCCACGCATGAGGGCTTCGTCAAACGCTATGGCTTCATCTTCGTCAATCGCGAGGAATTCGACCTGCTCGACCTGCGCCGCGTGCGCAAGGACAGCTTCTTCTGGTACAAGAAGGTCATCGCATCGAATGGAGAAGACCTAGCGTAGGTCTTACTTGGAGTTTCGCTGCATCTTAGCCGTTGGGCAACAAAACCGGGGATGGGGAGCACTCCAGCATTCCCGGTTTTGCCATCGACCGGCGGTCATCGCGCGCATGCCGCACATACAAACCAAGATGGCTATCCCTCGTCAAACGCACTTCCAACGGTTAGCCGTATTATGCATCTGCCACACTCACACCAATAATGATTTGGCTGCTCTTGGAGCCCATGCGGCTGATCTTCATATTGGCGCGGATAGGCACACCCGCTTCAACGATCTCATAGCTCGTTGTATATACGCTACGCTCATCGAGTTCCCTAACGATGTTTTCCTTGGTAAAACGAGCCAAGAACGCTTCCCGGTCTGTCTCGTAAACCCGAGTCATCGCGTCTCGCCTCGTCTCCGCAAAGAAATTCTTCCCATGCCGTTCGATGGCAAGGCCTTCCTTCCCCACCGGGGAGCGATACTCAATGAAGTCCTCGGTGTTAAGGTCAACGCAGTATATGTTGTGGTAGTCAATGGCAAGCGCTCGGGCAATGTTCGCATAGGTCGTCTCCTCGTTCGCATTGCCTATGGAGAGCAAGGCAATCTCTACGGCGACGGCCCCATTAATCTCGTTGGTACTCACCCATCTGGCAAGGAAATGGGCAAGCGAGCCATTAGGCAGGCGTTCGTCGAAGAATATGGGGTTCCCTTGCGCCTTGCAAGCAGCCGCGTGGGCAACGAGGAACGATTGCTCCTTGCGCGTGTCTTCGCTAAAGTAGCGTGCCAAAAAGTCACGGTACGACTGGTTGGTACGCACAAACGAAACTTCGCCATCCTTGAGTTCCATAATACCCATGGGCAACGTGTTAAAGGTCCCTTGCAAATCTCCTTCTCCATCTTGCGCAATCATGGCTAGGTCAAGCAGATTCGCCTTACCGATGGCCGCGTAATATGCCGATTCGTTGGGGTTCTCATAACCAATCTGTATGCCTTGGTTGTAGCGGCCAAAAATCTCGTCAAGAGGAATTGGCTTGCAGAAGAAGTACCCCTGCAGCTTGGAACAGCCAATGTCCAGCAGGAAGCGGCGCTGCTCCTCCGTCTCTACCCCCTCGCAGATGGTATCGACGCCTAGGGCGGTCGCCATCTGCATAAGCTCGGTAAGAATAATCTTACCGTTATCGCCATCGTCAAGCTTGCGCATAAAGCTCATGTCGAATTTGATGAGGTCAAACGAGAGACTCTGCAACAGGTCAAGGGACGAGTAGCCGCTGCCAAAGTCATCCATCCACACGGGGAAGCCCAACGCTCGGAACCGATCGATCTGGTTCTTCATGAACAAGAAGTCGCTTCCTATGATGCTCTCGGTAATCTCGATGGAAATGCGCCCACGATCCACACCCGCAGCGTCAACCCGCTTGCGAATCTCTTCCACTATGTCGCAGGCGTCAAAGTCCGATCGCGAGAGGTTTATGGAGTGCGCAACAGCAGAAAAACCAGCCTCTTCTTGGAGTCTCATCTTTTCCAAGGTCTTATCGAGCACGTACAGGTCCACACGATAAATGAGTCCCGCATCTTCGAGCGCCGGAATAAAGAACGCAGGCGCCAAGAAGCCCTTCTCCGGATCAATCCATCGAGAAAGCGCCTCCTCATCGCACACCCTGCCATTTACCGCGCGCACGATTGGCTGGTAGTACACATGTATCCAGCCTTCCTTGAGTGCCTGATCCAGGTGTTCGATCACGTAGCGCGCCAAATCGACCTCATTGAGCATCTCTATACTAAAGTAGCAATACCCCGAGAAATAGGAGCCCCTTCGCTGGTCGCAAGCATACTTGGCACGGTCACACGCCACGCTCACGTTCACGGCCTCAAGACTATCCTGATATATGCCGACACTCACCGGAAGCGTGTTGCCCTCGTGTGCACCCTGACAGTCCTTTAGCACCTCATAGAGCCGTGCTTCAATGCGGTCTTCACTCGTTATAACGGCAAAGTGATCCTGCCCAAAGCGCCCTGTGCGGGACTCACCAAAATGAGACGATAAGATGTGGGCTATGCTGCAGATGAGTCGGTCTCCCTCATCAAAGCCGTATTGCCGATTGTAGTGCTTCATGCCCATAAGGTTGAAGTACAGCATAACCGAGTTCTCGCCACTCGCATGCAAGTGGTTTCGTTCCACCTCGGCAAGGCTAAAGAAATAACGCTGGTTGGGTAAGCCCGTAAGGTCGTCCGTGCGAATCCTCCGGTTAAGATCGGCAATGTATGCCTTGATTTGATCGCGCATCCGTTGGAACGCAGCCGTGAGCGTGCCGACCTCATCCTTACCCCTATAGTCCAGCTCCACGTCGTAGTCCGCATCCGCGAGGCGGTGAGACGCAGCCGTAAGCCTTTGCAGCGGTCTGGTGATAAAGCGCAGGACAACGAGCATGAGTGCGGCTATGATCACGACGGTCCCCGCCGCCACCGGCACTATTACCTGCACGAGCTTTATTGATGAGGCATTTACCTCGGCAAGTGGCGCGACTATCACAAGCTTCATGCCGTTGGAGAGCGTAGTAAAGCACAGCTGACGCTCTTCTCCAGACACGTTGTAGCGAATGAGCTCATCGCCACTATCAGCCCGTTTTAGCATCTCTTCGTCGATGGGTGTGTCCGGTATCGCGCCCGATCCCAACTGCGGATGGTAGAGCACACGTCCATCGGCATCCAACAAGTAGGCGAATCCAGAGTCATACACGCGGATGGTGCTTACCAATTCCGTAAGGGTGCTCAGAGGAATGTCCATCCCCAGGACACCAATAAGCACGCCCGACTTGTATATGGGCACAAGGTAGGAGCAGATTATCATCTCGTCCAAAAAATGTGCCGTATAGGGACCCACCCAAGAAGGTCGACCGCGCTCGATGGGCGTAAAGTACCACGTGGTGTGTCCCATGTCGTTGGGATCGAGTTCTCGAGAATCGATGGGTTCCCGCTCAGCAAAGCCCGTCTTCCCCACACGGGAATAGAAAAAGCCGTGTTCAACCGTGCTCACGCTGCTGTCAATGCAAAAGTAATACGTCACTATTCCGCGTGTATGACTAGCAATGGTGGCGTTGTTGGTTTGAAGCTCGCGCACATATCCAGACAAGTAGTCATCAAACCGAGAAATCTGTTCCTGCGTTCGCCCGCCACTCCCCCCGCTCGTCTCCATAAGGCCACCGTCGACAAGCTCCATGCTGTCGAGCGTGTCAATCGCGAGATTGGACGCAGTCATCACTGCCCGCTCGATGTTTTCCGTATACTTCTCGAGAGATTTGCGCGTGTCATGAGCGACGAGGTTCATCATCTCCACCGACCGCCGGTCGTTCTCGGCCTGGGTAATGGAGAAACTAGCAAGGAACAAGCCTACGACAGCCACAAGCAATGTAGTTACGGTAATCGCTGTGATTTTGAAGCGAATCGAATGCATCGTGGCCATCCTTGCATTACGGCGTCGTGCTGACGGTCATCTTAGCATACGCATTCTTAACCGAGCCGTTCCACTCGTACGTAAAGCCCACAAGCCGCTCCGAGGTCACATACATATGCAAACGCGAATAAAGCGGAATCCACGCAGCGTCATCTTGCACAATAATCTTCTCTAGGTCTTGGTACTCCTCAAGGCGCGCCGTAGAGTCCGTGATGGTGCGCGCTTGCTTTACTCGATCCATGACTTCATCGTTGGCGTAGCAAAGGCTGCGATTGGTGGTATTCGCTTGGTTGCCATAGAAGGAATATATAAAGTTGTCCGGATCGTTGTAGTCGGCAGTCCACATGGCGCTGTAACAGGCAAGCTTCCCGCTCTTACGCTGGGTCATAAACTCCTCTTCGTCCACGACCTTTATAGTTGCATGCACGCCCACGCCCTCCCACAACGAGACGATCTGCTCGGCTTGTGCCATCTCCCACTGCGTGGAGGACGACTTGACGGTATACACCAAGTCGAAGCCATCCTCGTATCCTGCCTCGCGCAACAGCTCTCTCGCTTGTTCCGGGTCAAACGGAATGTTGGGAAGCTGTGGGTTGAAGCCGTAGAGTCCATGCGGGAATATGCCGTTCTCCACCGCACCTCGTCCGCTGTAGACTGCATCGAGCAGCGACTGACGGTCGAGTGCGAGCTGCAACGCCTTGCGCACCCGTGCATCAGAGAGCGGCTTGACGGATTCGTTGAGCGCCACATAGGTTATGGCAATCCGTGGCACCTCGTGGATACGCTCATGGTAAATGTCCCCATGAATAAAGAACTCAGCAGAGCTGCCCAAATCGTCCAAATCCAGCACATCCAGGCCACCATCCACGAACTGCGACCGAATCTCCTCCGGCTCGGTGAGGAAGCGCATGTCCACGCCGGCACACTTAGGCAATCCTCGCCAGCAGGTTGGGTTGGCTCGAAGCAGCATGCCCTCTCCTGGGACCCACTTCTCCAGAACGAACGAGCCGGTACCTATGGTGCTGGCAGCATCCTTTCCAAAGTGGTCGCCAACTGTGTTCGTGGTCTCCTCGTCCATAATCGAGGCACCAGGCATAGACAGGCAGGCCAAAAATGCTTCGAAGGGCTGCTCAAGCGTAATGGAAAAATCCAAGTCCCCCAACGCCTTGAAGCCCTCGAGCTCGGTCGCTTCTCCGCTCTCCAGCTTATCCGCACCTTTGATAACCTCCGCGATATCCTGATTGTTGGAATCGGGATGCGTGAGCAATCGCGTAAGCGTATAGCGAACATCCGATGCCGTGAGTGGCGAGCCGTTGCTAAAGGTCACGCCCTTCCTCAGGTGGAAGGTATAGGTAGTGCCGTCCTCGGACTCCTCCCACGACTCCGCCAAGGAGGGAACAATCACCGCATTGCCTTTTTCGTCCGACTCCATCTCGACCAAACGGTCGAAGACGTTCGTTGCTATGGTGTAGTGAATCGTCGTGCATTGGAAGTCAACCGTATCCGGCTCTTCCTCAACAACCACAAGGAACTGCGACGTGTCCTGCCCTTCCCCTGCGTTCGACGCCTTGGTAGCGGGTTTACTCGCACTGCATGCGGCGCAACACAAGAACGCACACAACAGAATCGCACACACTCCATGAATTGGATTGCGTCCAAAGCCCTGAGTCCTTGCACGGAATTGCACGAACCTTGTCATTACGTTCCCCTTTGTTCCTAAGTCGGCTAATGAGCCAGCCGTACCACCCCCCCCTTATATGCCATTATATCGAGAACCTCATGAGACATGGAGCACAAAACGGCCAGATGCAAGCACACGACAAACTCAGCGCGGTCCCCTATAACCTATTGACTCATCTCAAAACCTCACCATATTATGTAAATAACTATATCTAGGGAGGCCACATGTTCTTTGATCCATTTCTTGTCGCGTTCTCGTTTGGTGTAGGCATCCTTGGCGCCATGTTTGGTGGCATACAAACCTTCATCTGCACGGGGTTCGCCGGCATTGTGGTCTATGCCCTCAAGGCGGCCGGGGTGGAGCCCACCCTATTGGGTGACTCAGTACTCAACACGTTGTTGCTCCCCGCCATCATCTTCAATGGGTCGGCCGTCGCAACGGCAGTTGCCGCACGCAAGTATCCTCAGATTCAAGGCTGGGACATCACGCGATCGCTCATCTTTACGCACGACCCGCTCATCATGCTCGTGGGCGGTGCTGCAGGTGCGGCCGGATACCTACTCTTCTCGTTGCTCTCATACATCGGCTTACCCACAGACGCAGGTGCCGTCGCCATCGTGGTCTTTGGCATCGTTACGCGCCTTACGCTCTCCACAGGCCGCACGTGGAATCCAGACGCCACGGATTACTACCGCAAAGAGGGGGTGAGGTACTGGGTCTTCCAAACCATCAACTGCCTTGCCGTCGCGGGCGTGTTTGCCTTCATCCTGCACGAGGCCGGACCAGACTTCTATGGCGTGGGCTTCTCCATCTCGGCGCTCCTCCTCATCTTTGGTTATGCCAGCGATGGGCAAAAGGTGCCCACGACCCATCAGATAACCGCAGTGGTGGGCACCGCGCTTGGGCTTACGGGTGGCAACATCCTCATCGCCGTACTGTTTGGCTGTATCTCCAACGTTATCTACCTACTTACGGCCAAGTACTTCAATGAGGACTGCTCAACCCACATCGACGGTCCCGCCGTGGGCATCGCCATCACCACCCTGCTGCTCAACCTCATCTTCTAGACGCCAGAAGGGATTCTTGCCATGTCTGTAACCAGCGATACCATACGCAAGATGTTCAAGGAAGGCGACGACATTCGCGATGCGGGCCTATCCACGCCAGATGACATCGTGCGCTTTGACGACCTGCGCTATGCCAATGATGATCCCTGCCAGTTGCTCGACGTGTACCGCCCACGCGAACAGGAGGGGGAAGTCCTACCCGTTATTGTGAGCGTGCACGGGGGAGGCTGGGTGTATGGCGACAAGGAACGCTACCAGTGGTACTGCATGAGTCTTGCCCAACGCGGCTTTGCCGTTGTCAACTTTACGTATAGGCTTGCTCCCGAGCATAAGTTCCCAGCGAGCATGCAAGACACCAACGAGGTCTTTCGCTGGGTGCTCGCGCATGCCGCAGACTACGGGCTCGACGCACGGCATGTCTTTGCCGTAGGAGATTCGGCGGGCGCGCACATGCTTTCCATGTATGTTGCCGCCTGCACTGACAATTCCTACGCTGCGGCGATTGGCATCACGACGCCGGACGGGTTTGTTCCCGCAGGCATTGGTCTCAACTGTGGCGCTTATCGCATTATTATTCCCGAGCAGAAGTCAGGTGACATGATGCTCGATCTTACGGCCAACCTCATGGAAGACTTCTTGCCCCACAAGGGAACGCCAGAGGAATGCGCGCTCATCTCTCCCATCGACCACGTCAACGAGAAGTGGCCACCCGCGTTCGTCATGACGGCAGAGGACGACTTTCTTGCCAGTGACGCATTGCCGCTGGTACACGCCCTCATGGAGCACAACGTGGAGGTATGCTTCCACTACTATCATAGCCCCGAGCGCAAGCTGGGCCACGTGTTCCACTGCAACATGAAGCTGGACGAGGCACGCGTGTGCAACGACGACGAATGTGCGTTCTTCTTCGCCCACATTTAGTCACTCACAGGAAGAAAGCGGGTACCCGTCCGCACGCTCTGCGAGGAGGGAACCCGCTTCCTCTTTTGCTGGACGCAAACTACAGGTCCATCGACAAATAGCGCTCACCCGTGTCGGGCAGGATGGCCACGATAGTCTTACCGGCAAACTCGGGGCGCTCTGCCAAACGAAGTGCGGCAGTTACAGCGGCACCGGACGATATGCCCACCAAAAGTCCCGCTTCCTTGGCCAAAAGCTTCTTGGTGTCGATTGCGTCCTGCGAGGCAACGGGCAATACCTCATCGACTACCGTCGCATCGTAGGTGGCGGGTACAAACCCCGCGCCGATGCCCTGGATGCGGTGGGCACCAGACGGCTTGCCGGCGAGCACTTGCGATTCCTCTGGCTCAACTGCAATAGCACGAACCGCAGGATTCTGTTCTTTGAGGTAGCGTGCCGATCCCGAGATGGTACCACCGGTTCCCACACCCGCGACGACCGCATCCACGGTTCCGGCAGTCGCCTCCCAAATCTCGGGACCGGTGGTCTCGTAATGCGCCTGCGGGTTTGCCGGGTTCTCAAACTGTCCGGCAATGATGGCACCGGGGACTTCCTCCTGCAGCTGGTTTGCCTTGGCGACGGCACCCTTCATGCCCTCCGAGCCAGACGTGAGCACAATCTCGGCCCCATAGGACGCGGCAAGCTTGCGACGCTCCACCGACATGGTCTCGGGCATTACAAGAATCATCCTGTATCCACGCGCCGCCGCGAGCATGGCAAGTCCCACACCCGTGTTGCCACTCGTTGGC
The DNA here is from genome assembly GCA_017513965.1 of Atopobiaceae bacterium. Lineage (GTDB taxonomy): Bacteria > Actinomycetota > Coriobacteriia > Coriobacteriales > Atopobiaceae > RUG440. Next base: position 9,341 of record JAFWMI010000100.1, on the reverse strand, counting down.
TCAATGATGGTGCCACCAGGCTTAAGTGAACCGTCGCGCTCGGCGGCGTTGATCATGGCAAGTGCAATGCGGTCCTTCACCGATCCGCCAGGATTGGTCGCCTCATACTTGCCAAGCACTTTTGCCCCGTTCCCCGCCAAGGACGAAAGGTCCACCAGAGGCGTCTGGCCAATAATCTGATCTATGGTGCGTGCAGATGGCATAGTCATCATCTCCCCATCGATACGGCTTTTCTATGCAGCGAATCGCTGTGCAGTAGGATGCCACCTTTATTCCTACCAATCAAGTAGGATTTAACAATTCCGACTTCGTTTTTTTCGATGCTCGGCTATCGCCCCAAGTAAGAGTAATGGTCTTCACCGCAACTCTCCCGTCTCTGTCGACCGCACTTCTTATAAGAACTGACGTAGCGCAACGGTGCCTTAAAGAATGTCGCGTAGTGAGGAACTTTCTTAGAAAAAGTCCAGCGGTGAGGCCTCATTACGAGGTTTTTTGTAAGAAATGACCTCACTGCACGCGTTTTTTAGAGAAATATCCTCACTGGTCGCATTTTTTAAAGGAGTGCCCTCACTGCGCGAGTTTTTCTAGATGCACACTACCCTGCGCTGGTTTTTACACCAACTCCAGTCGGTCTTTTCGGCCATTTGCGGACTGTGGGAAGCCTTGTGACCTCTCTGCTCCCACCCGCCAATGGCGTGCAATTGTTGCAGGTCTGCAATTCCATGTAACGCGGGTCCCAATTTGTGCAATCATTTAAGCACTGTCGTCGGCTGTTGGGAGCCTTTATGCGCATTGGATTCGACAACGACAAGTACATCAGCATGCAGGCAGAGCGCATTCGCCGCCGCATCGACCAGTTTGGCGGCAAGCTCTACCTCGAGTTTGGTGGGAAGTTGTTTGACGATTACCACGCCAGTCGCGTACTCCCTGGCTTTGAGCCGGACTCCAAGGCGCGCATGCTCTCGGCACTTGCCGATGACGCGGAGGTACTCGTTGCCATCAACGCCCAAGACATTGAGCAAAACAAGCGCCGCAGCGACATTGGCATTGGATACGACGAGGACGCACTTCGCCTGATGGACATGTTCCGTGCCATGGGACTGCTTGCAAACAAAGTGGTGATCACGCGATTCACCGGACAACCTCATGCCGAGGCATATCAGCATCGCCTTGAGTCCATGGGCGTTACGTGCTATCGCCACTATCCCATAGACGGCTATCCGTCCAATACGAGCCTCATCGTGAGCGACGAGGGGTTTGGACGCAACGAGTTCGCCATTACAACGCGTCCGCTCGTAATCGTTACCGCCCCAGGTCCGGGATCGGGCAAGCTCGCCACGTGCCTGTCTCAGCTCTACCATGAGCACAAGCGCGGTGTTGAGGCCGGGTATGCCAAGTTCGAGACGTTCCCCGTATGGAACCTCCCGCTCGAACACCCCGTAAACGTTGCCTACGAGGCCGCAACCGCCGACCTCGACGACCGCAACATCATCGACCCGTTCCATCTTGAGGCGTACGGCGAGGTAACGGTCAACTACAACCGAGACGTGGAGACCTTCCCCGTGGTACGCGCCCTGCTCGAGAAGATTCAAGGCGAGAGTCCCTATCAGTCACCCACCGACATGGGAGTCAATATGGTGGGCAAATGCATCTCTGCAGATCCGGTTTGCATAGAGGCCGCCAAGAACGAGATTGTCCGTCGATACTTTTGGACGGCCGTCGAACTCAAGCGCACGGGTACCGGAGAAGGGGCGCTGTCAAAGATCGAGCTGCTTATGGGCAAGGCCGGTGTCTCGGAAAACTACTCGCCCGCACGCGCTGCCGCGCTTGCCAAGGAGGAGGAAACGGGACTGCCCGCTGCCGCCATGGTCCTCACAGACGGCTCACTGGTCACTGGCAAGACGTCCGACCTGCTCGGTGCCGCCTCGTCGCTGCTGCTCAATGCACTCAAGCGCGTCGCAGGCATACCAAAAGAGCATTATGTGGTGAGCGATGCCGCGCTTCAGCCCATCTGCAAGCTCAAAACCGACCACCTTCACAGCCGTAACCCTCGCCTGCATTCCGACGAAACCCTCATTGCGCTCTCCATAAGCTCGGCCACGAACGATGAGGCCGCACGCGCCATCGAGGCAGCGGAGGATCTTCGTGGCTGCGATGCCTACTTCTCGGTAATCGTCTCCCCCACCGACGAAAAGCTCTATCGCAGCCTCGGCATTAACGTGTGCTGCGAACCAAAGTACGAGCGGCATACGTACTATCACCGCTAACACAGGGCGACCGTAGGCACCACCAGGTTTTACGATTGTACGAACACCAGCGTGCTCGCGTCCGAGCGCTCCTCATCCCAGGCATACCCACGCTCCGCAAATGCTCGCATCGCGTCAACGGTGGTCACGGTTTGCTCTGCGCACCAGCGCACGAACGTCCCTCTGGCAGCCTTTGCCTCAGTGGCACGCTGGAGCAGCTTGCCGTCGCTTGGGCGAACGGTACCAAAGAGGCATGTGACCACATGCAGTCCCAAAGACTTTGCATGCGGCACTACAGCCTTGGCGTACTCGACCGAAGCAAGGTTCACCACAAGGTCGCAGCCTTCATCGACAAGGACGCGGGCAAGCATGCCGTCCCAGAAGGCATAGAGGTCGCGCGCATTTCCCACCGCTAGCCGAGCCTGCATCTCCAAGCGATACGGTACCACAGCGTCAAAAGGCCGCAGTATCCCATAGAAGCCAGAGAGAATCCTCAGGTGCTCGTCGAGCCACGCTAAGCAGCGCTCGTCCATAATCTGCGCCGCCAGATGCTGGTACTGAATCCCCTCATAGCTCACTACGGCAGCCGTACGTGCCGACTCCAGCTCCATGCACGCAAAGCGCTCGTAGTTGAGACGTGCCAACCGGTCGCTGCACTGCCAGAATGCCTGCGCCTCCTCAAGCGAAAGCGTCTTCATCGCACGCAGGAGAATCCTTGTTTGGTCAACAAGCGCAGGAAGACCCTTCGGATGGGGCGGAACGTCCTCCTCGTTCATCTTCTTTGCGGGCGAAATGACTATCTTTAGGCCCATGTTCCGTTAAACGACGAAGTACTTACCAAACAGAAGATAAGCAATCACGCCAACGGCCACTACAATGCCGCCAATGATGAGGCCGATCAACAGCGAACTACGTCGCCCCTCCTCAATCGCATCCTCCGATGGAAGCTCGGGGTTGAACTCTGGCTCTCCAGGCATACGTTTACGCTCCTCGCTTGATTCCATCTCAGCATCCTTTTGGTGCCTGCTACGACACACGCGTACCATTCACATCGAAACTGAACTTCTTCGTACGGCACACACCCTTGAGCTCGTCACCTTCCACGGTGCCGTCCAAAGTGTATGCGACCTTTCCAATGGGGAACGGCAGCTTTATGCTGCCCTCAAACGTTACCAAGCCACCATCGCCCATCGCTCCTTGTAGGTGAGCGGTTTTTCCAGCAACGGTAAGCTCGGCTTTGCAAATGTCACCCTCGGTGGTGAGCACGAGCGTGCCTTTGCGCTTTCCCAGCGGTGTACGAGCTTCTACGTTGTAATTGCCATCTATCACAAATGCCTCCAATTACCAATAATCGATGCGCCTATGATACAACAGGATTTGGGCATGTCACAAGAAGGCAATGCAATACGAGGTACGGCGGGTTTATCCCAGGCGGACGTCCACCTCATACGCGCCGAACCAAAGCCACTCTCCCGTGTGGATAAAATCCCATGTTGTCCCCTAATGCCATGTATTAGAATACTCGTACATGGAGATGGCAAATTGCAACCAATACGTACTTCACTGCCACACTTGCAAAAAGTAATTACTATTGCGAGGCATCGGCCGTACGCCTCCATGGTTCAGGAAGGAACCTCATGTCCAACAAGCACAAGAGTGGTGCGATTCCCTTTAGCCTCGGCATGGTTTTGGTGACTATGGGTGTGGTCTATGGCGACATCGGCACCTCGCCCATGTACACGCTCCGTGCCATCATGCACGGCAACGGCGGTCTTACCACCATGAACCCCGACGTCATTATTGGCGCCCTGTCCCTCATCATATGGACCATGACCCTCATCACCACGGTTAAGTACGTGCTCGTGGCCATGAAAGCCGACAACCACAACGAAGGTGGCATCTTCGCGCTGTACAGCTTGGTACGACGTTGTGGGGGATGGCTCATCATCCCGGCTATGGTGGGTGGCGCCGCCCTACTTGCCGATGGCATTCTTACGCCTGCAGTCACCGTGACTACGGCCATTGAGGGCCTTAGAACGATCGATCTGGTGCATCGCATCATTGGCGACAGCCAAGGAATCGTCGTGCTCATCACCATTGCCATCATCAGTGCATTGTTTCTTGCGCAACGAGCTGGCACAAGCTCCATCGGCAAGGCCTTTGGCCCCATCATGTGTCTGTGGTTTGGCTTCTTGGGCACGGTGGGCCTGCTCAACATTGGTGCCGACCTCAATGTGCTTCGCGCATTCAATCCCGTACGCGGCATCACGTTCCTGTTCAACGGAAACCTCAACCAAGCTGGCCTCATGGTCTTGGGCAATGTCTTCCTGTGCACCACCGGTGCCGAGGCGCTCTATTCAGACATGGGCCACGTGGGCAAGTCGAACATCTATGCCAGCTGGCCGTTGGTAAAGGCCTGCCTCATTCTCAACTATCTTGGTCAAGGCGCCTGGATACTTGCGGTCCGTCACGACCCCGAGCTCATTGGCATGGGTGCCGAGATGAACCCGTTCTTCGAAATGCTGCCCGGCGGCGTGCGCATCTTCGCCGTCGTACTCTCCACACTTGCCGCCATCATCGCGAGCCAAGCACTCATCACCGGCAGCTATTCCATCGTGAGCGAAGCCATTCGCCTCGACCTCATGCCGCATATGAAGATTGAGTACCCCTCCGAGACCAAGGGGCAGATCTACATCCCCCTCGTCAACACCATCCTGTGGATTGGATGCATTGGCGTCGTACTGTTCTTCCGCAGCTCCGAGCGCATGGAGTCGGCATACGGCCTCGCCATTACGGTCACCATGCTCATGACCACCATCCTTCTTACGGTCTTCCTCGCGCTCATACAAAAGCGCAAGGCGCTCGCCGTGCCGTTTGCCATGTTCTTTGGCGTCCTCGAGTCGTTCTTCTTCTTCTCCAGCCTTACCAAATTCGCGCATGGCGGTTACGTAACCGTGCTCCTTGCCCTGGCCATTTTCTTCGTCATGTACGTGTGGCAGCAGGGTACCAAGGTGGAGATGTCTCAACACATCAATCTGCCCGCTGCTAAGTACATTGGACAAATTCGCGAGCTCACCCAGAGCGATGACCTTCCCTACCTTGCCGACAACCTCGTCTTTCTTACCAATGACCAAAGCACCGACAAACTGGACCGCGACATTCTCTACTCCATCCTTGACAAGCGTCCCAAGCGCGCAAAGGCATACTGGTTCCTCAACGTCGCCGTTACCGACGAGCCCTATACCCACGAGTTCTGGGTCAACGACTATGGGACGGACTTCATGTTCAAGGTGCAACTGCGCCTTGGGTTCCGCGTGAACCAGCGCGTGAACGAATATCTGTACCAAGTGGTAGGCGCCATGGTGGAGCAGGGACGGCTACCGGCGCAAGACCATCGCTTCTCCATCTATGACCATACGGGCCATGTGGGCGACTTCCGATTCTGCCTCGTGCGAAAGGTGCCCACCATTTCCAGCGACATATCACGTCACGAGCTCACGGTGCTGCAGGTGAAGTACCGCATTCGCGGTCTCTGCGGCTCGCCGGATCACTGGTACGGGCTTGAGAACTCAAGCGTCATGTACGAGTACGTGCCGCTATTCGTGGGGACCAAGCGCCAACACAAGCTCACCTACGTGGAGCCACCCACGCATTAACGTACTAAAGGATTAGCTCCTCATTTGCGAGGGGGCACCTCCCGAACCGTGGGAGGTGCCCCCTCGTTACTATGCGAGTTTGTCCACCCGCCGGTCGTAGGTTACGAGGCCGTTCGTCTCTTCCTCCACATCGCTGAGCTGGGTGTACACAAAGCCCGCTAGCCCGTCGTCCCACAGCGCGTCGACCTGCGCCAGCAGGTCTTCAAGCGCCGCGCGCCACGTTGGAACATCCTCGTAGGTATCGTAGCCATAGACGGTCGGCACGCTGGTGTGTCCCTCGATGGGGCACGTGAGACCGCCGAACTCATCGAGCAAGAAGGCACGCGCAGATCCAGCCCGGCGACCGCGCTTGTCGGGGTATACGCGCATGCTGCGGAAGTAGTTATGCACGGCGAGGAAGTCACCCGCGCCCTGGTCGTACCAACCGCTTGTGGCCACGTAAGGCCGGCTGGAGTCCTCTTCCTTGAGCATCGCGCACATCTCTGCCGAGTTGAACTGACCCCACGATTCGTTGAACACCACCCACGCACACACGCATGGGTGGTTCCCCAGCAATCGCACCGTCTCTTTCGCCGTCCGCTGCCACTCCTCGCGATAGGCAGCGTCGCCTGCGCCAAACTTGTTCCACTGCCGTACGGTTTTGTCACCGCGCATGCTCCAGCTGCACCTAAACAACGTGGGAGTGTTGGCGCTTGTCCATTCTGCGGGAATGCCGCCACCGCTCACCATGTCTTGCCATACGAGCATGCCCATTCGGTCGCAGTGCCAGTACCAGCGACGGGACTCGACCTTAATGTGCTTGCGCAGCATGTTGAACCCATGGGTATGCGCAAAGTCAATGTCAAAGAGCAACGCCTCGTCACTCGGGGCTGTCATTAGGCCGTCCGGCCAATACCCCTGGTCCAGCAGTCCACGTACCAGCAGCGGCTTGTGGTTCAAGCAAAAACGGAGCACGCCCTCTTCGTCGAGCTCCACACCCACCGTCCTAAACGCACAGTAGCTTTTTACCTCGTCCGTGCCGTATGCAACGCGCAAGCCATACAGATACGGATCGTCTACGTCCCACGCGTGTGGGTGATCCAACTGCAGCATCACAGACACGCACGCCTCATTCGCAACCAAGCGCTGGGTGGCGACCGTTGCGCCATCTGCGTCCGTCACCTCAACCACGAGCGTCTCGCCAGCCTGGCTCGTTTCTATCACTAGCTCGAGCATCTCGTCGTCCAGCCGAGGAAGGATGTTGAGCGCGCAAACGTAGCTGTTTGGTACGGTTTCCATCCACACCGTCTGCCAAATGCCGCTCTGTGCGGTGTACCACATGTTACCGCGTCGCAAGCGCTGCTTGCCGCGCAGCTGGGTACCCTGTTCGCTGGGATCCCACACGCAGAGTTCCACCATGTTGCTCTTGCTGTTGAGCGCATCGGTAATGTCGAACGAGAATGGCAGGCACCCGCCCACGTGCGTACCCACCTGGACACCATTCACGTAACAGGCGCAAGCGTAGTCTACCGCCTCAAAGTGCAGGAGGGTTCGCTTGCCCTCCTCATGCGACACGCCATCGAGCGTACGACGGTACCAGAGCAGCTGAGAAGGCAGCACCGACTTCTTTACGCCAGAGAGCGCCGCCTCGGGCGAGAATGGCACGCAGATGCTGCCATCCCAGATAATCGGCGGTTGAGCTTGCATCCACAGATCGGATGCCTTGCTACTCTCGACAATGGCGTAGTCCCAAAGACCGTTGAGGTTGGTCCATTCGTCACGGACCAGCTGTGGGCGCGGGTATTCGTCCAATATGTGCGCAACGTCAAGCGCGTCTCCCCACTCGGTGGTGAGCGGCGTGAGCTCCACGTCCTCCGGCTCGCCCGGCTTGGCCGCTAGCACTCGCTTTAGATCAAGATCCATCTGGCTCTCCTACCTTTCATTCAAGAGGCGCTGTTCCCACTCCGCTTCGCGAAAGCCAACCAATACGAAAGAGTCGCTCACCACGATGGGCCGCTTAACGAGCATGCCGTCCTCCGAGAGCAGCGCGAGGCACTCCTCTTCCGAGATGCCGGCTGCAAAGCGATCCTTCATGCCCAGTTCGCGATATGCCTTGCCACTGGTATTGAAGAACCTGCGGACGGGCAGCTCGCTCGTCTGTAGCCATGCGCGCAGCTCATCGGCCGTGGGCCTTTGCTCAACAATATGACGGTCGTCGTACAACACGCCGTGCTCATCCAGCCACTTCTTTGCCTTGCGGCAGGTCGAGCAACGGGGGTACTCTACAAAGAGGACCGTTTCGTTTGCCATAGCACACCTCCCGAAATAAGATACGACCACTACCATCTATCATAGCGAACGCGCAGGACGGAAGGAGGACAAGATGGAGCGTACCTCAAGCACACTTGAGGCCACTGAGCAACTGCTGCGCCCGCTTGTCCTCTCGGCTGGCATCATCTGCACCGCGCTTGGCGTGACGCTATTGATCAGTTCGTTCCAGGTTGCAGTCCCCTGGCTGACATGCTTCGCGCTCTGGGCTGCGCTCATATGCTCGAATGCCATATGCGCTAGCACGAACGTACGACTCTCGGTGGGGCTTGTGCCGGTGTTCCTGGCCTCTCTTGCTCCAGCGGCACTGGCGTGCTTGGTCGTGCCTTCCACTTCCGCGATCAAAACTGCTCTCGCCACCGTCTTGCTTGTTAGCTCGATGGCAATCGTGTGTTTGTTCATCTTTTGGTTCGTACGCATTCGGCAAACCTATGCACGTCACATACCCGTAGCCGACGATGCCGTCGTGATGGTGCTAGGCGGTGCCGTCCGAGCGGACGAGCCAAGCCCCACCCTCGTGTGCAGACTCAACACGGCGCTTGAACTCGCGCGTGAACACCCGCAACGCACGTTTGTGCTCACGGGTGGCCCAACGAGCACGGGAGAACTTACCGAGGCGGAGGTAATGGCCGCGTATCTCCTGCGATGTGGCATCTCGCAAGACCAGCTTGTCCTCGAGACCAAAGCACGCAACACACGCGAGAACATCGAGTGCTCGCTCGCGTTACTAGCAGACGACGAGCGCAAGCGGCAGCTTTGCGTCCTCACGAGTTCCTATCATCTGTATCGGGCGTTAGGGGAAGGTGCAAAACTGGGAGTGCGCATGGTTCCCATACCCGCACCCGTGCCGCCCACCGGGAAGCTCCAGCAGTGGTGCCGAGAAGTGCTCACGATTCTGTACGAGTCTGCGCGAGGAGTATAGCCTACGCGGATGGCATGGCCCAGTTCGCGACCGCTGCGGGTCGGGCTTGCCGCCTACGCGACCGCTGCGGGTCGGGCTTGCCGTCTTCGCGACCGCTGCGGGTCAAATCACCCGCAGCGGTATCGATTATGGCAAATGCTACCCGCAGCGGTCGCCATCCCGTCAAGCCTCACCCGCAGCGGTCGCCATCCCGTCAAGCCACACCCGCAG
>JAFWMI010000099.1 GCA_017513965.1 Atopobiaceae bacterium | reverse complement strand
TGCTGCAGGTCGGCGTCGATGAAGGAGCACACGTCGCCCGTCGACTCGCGCAGGCCTGCGAGCATGGAGGCCTCCTTGCCAAAGTTGCGCGAGAACTTGACAGCGCAGACGTGTGGCATGGCGCCCGAGGCGACAAAGTTGTCGATGATGTCCTGGGTGTTGTCGGCCGAGCCGTCGTTGACCAGGATGAGCTCGACGCTCAGGCCACTTGCGTTGAAGTCACGTGCGGCAGCCTCGAGGAAGTGGGGGAGGCTGTCGCTCTCGTTGTAGCAGGGGACGATGACCGAGAGGTCCATATGAGACGAACGTCCTTTCTGGCGCGCTGATACCGTGATGGTGACGTGCGCTTTGTGCGAGCTTTTCACATAGCCATTATCATAGTCTAGATATGTCAAGAAGCTAGCAGCTCGCGCAAAACGCGCACGTGTCCTTGGACGCGTCCAGAGCCAGAAGGGTTCTTTGTGGACGTCATCATTCACGCGGACGACTTTGGCATTACGCCAGAGCAGTCGCGCACCATTCTCGCATGTGCCCGTGAGGGCATGCTCAACTCCACCTCCGTCATCGTGGCCAGCCCGGCCTTTGAGGAGTGCGCAAAGCTTTTGGCCGAGGCGCCCGAGGGCTTTAGGGTGGCGCTTCACCTGAACCTCGTGGAGGGCAGGGCGTCTGCCGACCCTGCCCAGATTCCGCTGCTCGTGGGCGAGGACGGCATGTTCAACAGGAGCTTCGTCGACCTGTTCCGCATGTCCATGTCCGGCCGCTCCGACGAGCTGGCCCGTCAGGTGGCCATCGAGACGTCTGCGCAGATTGATCGTCTCGCGTCTGCCGTACCGGGCTTTCGCGAGCACCTGCGCGTTGACGGCCACCAGCACTTCCAGCTTATCCCCGCGGTGTTCCGCGGCATGATGGACGCCATCGAGCGCTCGGGGGGCACCCTTGAGTACCTGCGCGTTCCCGCAGAGCCGCTCAGGCCCTTCCTGCCGCCGCGCGTGTTCTTTGGCATCTCGCCGGTCAACTGGGTCAAGCACATGATTCGCAACTGGTGCTGGCGCCGCGACCGCAGGCTCCTGCCCAACTACACGCAGGTGTCGGCGCTGTTCTGCGGTGTGCTCTTCTCGGGCCAGATGAGCGCCGAGCGCGTCCTAGCCACCTTCCCGGCCTATGTGGAGCGGGCTCGCCGCGCTGGCATGGACGTTGAGTTCCTGTTTCACCCCGGCGGCGTGGCCGACCCGAGCGAGTGTCTGAACCCGCAGCTTGAGGGTTTTGTCGCCTTCTATCAGAGCGAGGGTCGCGCTATCGAGAAGAGCGCGCTTATGCAGCTCTCTCTTGAGGGGCAGGGGACCGACGCGCCCCGTATCGTACGCGCAGGCGGGGAGGCCGACCATGAGTAGTGCCGCCGCCGTCCTGCATCGCTCGCGCTTCTGGGAGTACCTGCTGGCGCTCACGCTTCCCATGGTCGCGCTCTGCCTGGCGTTTGCCGCCGACGGCATCTTCCCGTTTGGGCAGACGAGCGTGTGCACGGCCGACATGGACCTGCAGTATGTGGGTCTCTTTGGGTGGCTCGCGCGCGTGTTGCACGGCGAGGGCTCCATCCTGTACAGCATGGCCTCGGGCTACGGCGGCAACATGCTGGCGCTCGTGGCCTACTACCTCTCCAGCCCCCTTTCCGCCTTCCTTGCCCTCTTTGACTACACCCAGGCCGCCGAGTACCTGAGCTATGCGACCATTGCCAAGATCGGGCTCGCGGGCCTTGCCGGTTACGTGTTCCTGCGTCGCCGCTATGGGGCGGGTAGCGTGAGCGTGGCCTTCTCGATCGCCTATGCCCTGGGCGGCTACTCGCTGGGGCAGGCTGGCAACATCATGTGGCTCGACGGCGTGCTCATGCTGCCGCTTGTCGCGCTGGGAGTGCACGAGCTCGTGGCTCATGGCCGCTGCTGGCCCCTGTTTGTGTCGGTTGCCGTGGCGACGTTTGCCAACTGGTACACCTCGTATATCGACTGCCTCTTTGCGGTCATCTACTTCTTCGTGTGCCGAGTGGAGTGTGGCCGGCGCCCGCGCGACCACTTCTGGCGCGATGGCGCGCCCTTTGCCATAACGATGGTCCTGGGGCTTGGCGCCTCCTTCGTGGTCATGCTCCCCGGCCTTCTTGATCTTACGGCGGGCGTGGAGTCGGACCTCTCCTTCTTCAGGCTCCTCGACCCGCGCTTTGGTGTCATCCCCTGGCAACTCCCGGGCTATCTGGCCTGTGGCTCCTGCGGGGGCTGGGAGGGGCAGGTCCCCTACATCGCCACGGCCGGGCTCGTGGTCGTGCTCGCCATCGCGCGCTTTGTCGTCGTTGACGAGCGTGAGAACGCGCGCGGGCGCAAGATGGCACTGGGCGTCATGGTCGCGCTCTGCCTAGGCGGCGTCTTGTTTATCAACGCCTCGGTCGTGTGGAGTGCCATGCGCTACGCGTCCTCGTTCATGTTCCGCCACTCCTACACCGTGACCTTCGCGCTCGTGGTCTGCGGCCGCGAGGCATGGGATCTCCTACGTGAGATGGAGCCGCAGCGCCGGCGCCACCTTCTTGCCTGCTGTGCCCTGG
>JAFWMI010000098.1 GCA_017513965.1 Atopobiaceae bacterium | reverse complement strand
TGCGCTCGTCCTCGGGACGCTTGGCAAAGACGCCGTGCGCCAGCGAGCTGAACGGGGTGCAGGCGACGCCCTGGTCGAGCAGCATGGGGTGCATCTCCTTCTCCTCCTCGCGGTAGACGAGGTTGTACATGTCCTGCATGGAGACGAACTTGGCCCACCCGTGTGCCTCGGCGATCATGTTCATCTTGAGGAACTGCCAGGCGTACATGGCGCTGGCCCCGATGTAGAGCACCTTGCCGGAGCGCACGAGGTCGTTGAGGGCCTCCATCTGCTCCTCCATGGGCGTGTCGTGGTCGAGGCGGTGTGGCACGTAGAGGTCGATGTAGTCGGTGCCCAAGCGCTTCAGGCTCGCGTCGACCTCGCGGAAGAGCGTCTTGCGGTTGACGCCCTTGGCGTTGGTTCCCTCGTACATGGGGTAGTAGCTCTTGGTGGCGATGACGGCGTCGTCGCGCACGCCCATCTGGGCGATGACCTTGCCCAATATCTCCTCGCTGGCTCCGAGGCTGTAGTAGTTGGCGGTGTCGAAGAAGTTGATGCCCCGCTCCCAGGCGTAGCGGATGACCTCGCGCGCCTGGTCCTCGCCGAAGCGCACGTCGATGCCGCCGTTGCCGGGCCTGCCGAACCACATGCAGCCGAAGCAGATGCGGCTCACGTTGAGGCCGGTGTTACCAAGTCGTACGTACTCCATGGTCGCTCCCCTATCCGTTTCTTGTCTTCACTCACCCACTATGATTCGTTGCACCTAGGACTGGGCCCAGCCCTCCTGCAGGTACTGCAGGTCGCCGTACCAGTAGGCAGCGGTGGAGCCGCCGTCGCACAGGATGTCGGTGCCAGTGATGAAGGTGGCCTCGGGCCCCATGAGGAAGGCCACGAGCGCGCCCATCTCGTCCACGGTGCCGGCACGCTTGGCGGGCATGAGGTCGAGCATCTTGCGGTAGCCCTCGCCGCGTGGCCCGTTGAGCTCGTCGAACGCGAGCGGGGTCATGATAATGCCGGGGCTGATCGAGAACACGCGCGCGCCGCGCTTGCCCCACTCGCAGGCCTGCGCCTGGACGCGCAGCACGTTGCAGCGCTTGGCGTACTGGTAGGCGTGGAGCGTCGTGCCGATGGCCTCCTCGGAGAGGAAGTCGAGACCAAGCAGCTCCTCGGTCGGGGTCATGGCCAGCGCCCAGTTCTGCTCCTGCGTGAGGGCGGGGAGGCGATGGCCGCTCTGGCTGGAGACGACGACGCCCGAGCCTCCGGGGGCGATAACCTTGCCGAACTCCTCGAGCAACACGGAGGAACCATAGAGGTCGACACGCAGGATCTCGGCGATGGGCGCCTGGCTGGGGCTCACGCCGCCCGCGCAGATGACGTTGGTGATGGGACCGAACTGCTGGCAGTGCTCGATGACGGTGAGGATGTCCGCACGACTGCCCAAGTCGCACGCGACGCCCGTCACCTCGAAGCCGTCCCTCTGGAGGTCGGCAGCGATGCGGTCCGCCTTCTCCTGCGTGCGGCTCGTCACCACAAGGTGCTTGCCCTGTGCCACGCGACGCGCAATGGCGATGCCGATACCGCCGGCCCCGACGAGGGCGACGACATCCTTCTGTTTCTGCTCTAACATGCGCTTGCTCCCTTCAAGTGAATGCGACCCGTCTCTAACCTTGGCCTCATCATATAAGCTGCATTACTTATATACAATCTCTCTTACTGATGTATTTAATTACTATTGCTTATGTATCGTGACTTCCGGGGAGTCGAAAGACCGTGTCACGGGGACGGGGGCGTTGACACAGGTGTCACGGGGACGGGGGCGTTGACACACACTCGGGCTTTCCCTCAGGCGCGCTGGATGGAACCCCTGCCAATGCCAGTCAAGCGGGCAATCTGACGAACACTAAATCCCGCGCGCTTGAGAACCCCAAGATGGCCGTTGCGCTCCCTAACGGGAAGGGTCTTCAGCGAGTCAAGCCCCACCCCTCCCAGCAGGCTCTGCGCTAGGACGAGCGCCTCCGCGTCCGGCAGGGCCCTAACCGGCCGCCCCTCGCCCACGTCGAGACACGAGGCCTCTCCCAAAAGAGTCTCGTGCATACGCTCGAACTCCTTGACACCTCCAAACACGGCAAGCGGGAAGCTCACGTCGCCAATCCCATGGCCTTGCAGGTATTCTTGATAGCTTGACCACCTGTACTGATCGACCCGCGCGATTCCAGCCTCCATTGGGTTCTGGTGAATGTAGCGCACGAGCGTAAGAAGGTACTTCTCATCGTCGACCGGCTCGCTGAGGAACCGTTCCTGGAACAGGTGGCCTACGCGGCCCGTCCTCGTGTTGAAATATGCAGCGTAGCGGCTCAGGAGACGCCGCATCCTGAGCGCCATCGTCTCCAGCGTCGCGTGGACGAGCATGTGGACATGGTTCGACATCAGGCACCACGCGTACAGCTCGAACTCGCCCGCCTCGACCTCTCTCTTAAGGAGCTCGAGGAACTTTTCGCAGTCCGCGTCGTTCTCGAAGATGATCTGCTGCCCCGTGCCTCGCGCGACGACGTGGTAGATGTCTGCCTTGCTCTGCTTTCGCGCAGTCCTCATGATGCCCTCCCGTCTTAGTGTGCCAAGCGTGTCAAAGCCCCCGTCCTCCTGACATACGACATTCTATCAGAACTGACTAATATTATTTAATTGCTTGAGTGTGCCATTGCCCCCGTCCCCGTGACATGCCCGTGACATGCCCGTGACATGTGGCGGCGGTGCAAACGCCGTACCGATGCACATGGCGTCCACTCTCCGAGTACAATAGTATGAAATCGTTCCCGCACCATCCGTCGGGCATCTTTAGGTATATGCTCGACCTAGTACGTGCACACCAAGAGAAGGGCAGCCATGTCGAACAAGAGCTGGGAGGTCGGCTTTCACCTCCGTTCCCCCCGCAACTGGCTGAACGACCCCAACGGGCTCTGCCAGTTCCGTGGACGCTATTACTTCTTCTACCAATACGACCACGACTGGCCTGCGGTCGACCAGAAGGCTTGGGGACTGTTCAGCTCGCCCGACCTGGTGCATTGGGATTATCTGGGCGTGCCGCTGGAGCCGTCAATCGCCGAGGACCGGCACGGGGTGTTCAGCGGGTCTGCCATCGTGGAGCCCTGCGCTGGACGTTTTGGCGAGGACCTCCTGCGCATCTACTACACGGGCAACGTGGTGGATCCCAAGCTCGGCCACAGCCCCAAGGACTTCGACTACGTCTATGCCGGCCGTGAGCAGAACACCATTACCTGCCTGGCCGAACGCGTGGCCGGAAGCAAAACCGGGCAGCTGCGCATGGGGCACAAGCAGGTGCTGCTGCGCAACAGCGACTACCCCGAGGACCTTAGCTGCCACGTACGCGACCCCAAGGTCTGGGAGCAGGACGGCAAACGCCGCATGCTGCTGGGGGCACGTCATAAGGACACACGCGGCCTGTGCCTGCTCTACGACTCCGAGGACGGCATCGCCTGGACCTACCGCCATGCCATCGAGAGCGAGTATCCCTTCGGCTTCGTGTGGGAGTGTCCCAACATCGTGCGCCTGGACGGGCGCGAGTACCTGGCCATCTCGCCACAGGGACTGCCGCGACTCTCCGACCGCTGGTTCAACCGCTGGACGCCTGGCTACTTCGAGCTTCCCGAAGGCCAGCGCGTCATCGACACCGAAGTCATCGACGAACGCAGCTTCGTGCAGTGGGACTTCGGCCACGACTTCTATGCCCCACAGACCTTCGTGGACGACGCCGGGCGCACCATCCTCGTGGGATGGATGGGCACCTTCGACGAACACTACACGAGCGTCCCCGACGGTCTCGACTGGTGGCACTGCATGACGGTGCCGCGCGTCGTCACCCGCCGGACCGACGGACGCCTGCTGCAAATCCCGGCGCCGGAGCTTGATGCGCTGCGCGGGGAGGCCCAGGCGCTCGTGGGCACGACGACCGTCGCCTGCCGAGCCGCCGACATCGTGCTGCCGAACATCGAGGGCGCGGGCACGCTGACGCTCGACGACAGCTTCCAGGTCTTCTTCGAGGGCGGTCGGCTGGGCATCCGCTACCTGGACGAGGCCGCTGCCGCCGGGCGCCAGGACCGCTCCATCCCACTGGACGTGCTCGACAACCTGCGCGTGCTCGTGGACGGATCGGCCGTGGAGGTCTTCGCCAATGACGGTGCCGAGGTCTTTGCCTCGCGCTGGTTCTGTCCCGAGAAGGAGAGCCTCACCATCGCCAACACGTTTGCGCACGGCGGCACTACCTGGCCCATGAAGGACGTGATGGGCAAGGAGTACGCGTTTGCCCGGGAGATGGGCCTCGCGCCAGACCTCGCGATGCCCGGCTGGAACGAGACCATCCCCCACTGAGACGGTGACCGACCCTGCGGCGTGGGGAGGTAGCCATCCCCACGTCAGGCAGGAGATTGAAGAACCTGATACGCCATGGCTACAGGCGCATCGCCCAACCCGAGGAGGTTACATGAAACTATCCAACAAGTGCATGCTCATCACCTATGCCGACAGCCTGGGCAAGAACCTGGTCGACCTCAAGGAGGTGCTCGACAAGCACCTCGACAAGGCAGTGGGCGGCGTGCACATCCTGCCGTTCTTCCCCAGCTCGGCCGACCGCGGCTTTGCCCCCATGCGCTACGACATCGTCGACCCCGACTTCGGCGACTGGGCCGACGTCAAGGCCATCGGCGACGACCGCTATCTCATGTTCGACTTCATGATCAACCACATCTCGCGCCAGAGCCCCTACTTCCAGGACTTCCTGGCCAAGAAGGACGACAGCGAGTTCGCGGACTTCTTCATCCGCTACAAGGACTTCTGGGCGGCCGAGGGGGG
>JAFWMI010000097.1 GCA_017513965.1 Atopobiaceae bacterium | reverse complement strand
TCTGCCGAAACTGCCGCGGTGGATGCAATTGAGATTCGGCAGAAGCTTTTGCCGAATTCCGTCTCAGTACCATCCGAGCATTTCCTGAACATAGGCTTCTCCCACCACTGCCAGATTCTGACGTCAGTGAAAGATGTTGGGGAGCGGCTTTACTATGTTGAGGCGTGCGCGAGGGAGCACATGAGTCTCGAGAGGCTCAGGAGAGCCATCCGCAACGACAACTACCACCATCAAGGCACGCTTCCCAACAACTTTACGCAGGCGTTGCCCAGTCCCCAGCGCGCCTTGCGGGCGATCGAGACCTTCAAGGACGAGTACCTCCTCGACTTCATCAACGTCAAGGAGATCGGGGTGCGCGACGTGGGCGACGTCGACGAGCGCGTGGTCGAGCAGGCCATCGTCAGCAACGTGAAGAACTTCATCATGGAGTTCGGCCGGGGATTCTCGTTCATCAGCAACGCGTACCACCTCGACGCGTTTGGCGAAGACCAGTTCATTGACCTGCTGTTCTTCAATCGCGACCTCAACCGCCTCGTGGCGGTCGAGCTGAAGCGTGGCAAGTTCAAGACCGCCTACCTCGGGCAGCTGAGCGGGTATCTGAGCGTGCTCGACGAGTTCGAGCGAAAGCCGCACGAGGAGCCGTCTATGGGAATCGTGCTTTGTAGGGACATGAACGAGGCGTTCGTGAACTTGGTTATCCGCAACTACAACAGCCCCATGGGCGTAGCGACGTACTCCACGGCCGATGATGTACCGGGGGAGGTCCGTGACGCCCTTCCGGATATCGACGACCTCAAGGCGCTGCTCGAGAAGGAAGGCGCCTGAGCGGGCTCCTGCCGAGCCCTCCTTTTGTGTAGAGCCTGTTGGCGAGCAGCTTAGAGCAGCTTAGCGCAAGTTGTTGGGGCGCCCACGACGTCGTATGTACGCCCTTTGCGGCAATATCGTTTCCGCTATGCGAGTAAGCCATCGTAAGAGAGGATACGTGCTACCATAACAACCCGATAGGGGAGCTGGCGCACGCCGGCTGAGAGGGCATCCATTGCGGTGCCGACCCTTACACCTGATCTGGGTAATGACTATGACCCATGAATGTAATGACGGCGGCCCCTGAGCTGCCGTTTTTCTTTGCGGTCCACGAAAGTGCACGGAGGGTGGTCCACGAGGTCAAAGGGCAGTGTACGGGGCTGTCTGGACCGGACACCGAATCGGTGAACGGTTTAATGTCGAAAGTGGATGTTTATCCGTCCTACATGGGCTTGGCCCGCTTCGCACGTATGGCGGAGCGGGCCGACGGGAGGGAGTGGTTGGTATCCTGAGTCTCCCTACAGGTCGCGGTAGTCGACCAGCCGCAGGTCGTCCTGCGCCTCGAGCCACGCACGAAGCGTTGGGTCGATGAGCGCGTCGACCTCCTTGGTGCGGTTCACGGTGAGGCTCGAGTTGCCCAGGATGAAGGCGTCCAGGTAGCCGGGGTGGAAGACGAGCACGTAGGTCTCGCCGTCAGCCATCTGGCTGACTGTGCGGCGTACGAACTCCGCCGGGTCGTACTGATCGGGCGGGAGCATGTCCTCGATCGCCATGTGCACGTCGGTCGTTCCGCAGCGCACCACCTTGGTCGGGTCGAAGCTCGCGACCTGCTCCTTGAGGCCGTGCCTCTCGGCCACGTCGTGGATGGCCTGGTTGAGGTTCCTGCTCATGACTGCGTGCGCCTCGAAGTAGTCGGGGTCCTTGCCCACGATCTGGCGGAAGCGCGCGAGCTGTGACTCTATCTCGATGACGAGCTCGTCGTACTCCACGATCTTGCGGCCCTCCTGGAAGGCGGCGCGGTACGCGCGCGAGCTCTTGAGCTGGCCGTCCTCGTCGAGCAGGCTCGGGATCAGCGCCGGGTCGGCGCAGGTTCACAAGAATGACCTGCTCAGGCTCGCACACCACGCCACGCGCCTGGTGCAGGTACCGTGCGATCTCGCGCTGGAGCGAGCCCGTGCGGCCATGGTAGCCATAACGCTCAAACGGGTCACCGGGACCAAGTGACACCTCTTGGCACGCCTTCTGCCAAGCGCGCTGCGGGAAGGATCTCGGGCGAAGATTCACGTAGCTGAAGTCGAAGCGTACCGCGGAACCCGCCTGGTCCTCTGCTACGAGCCCCGTAACGGTGCCGACGGTTACCACCTTGCTTACACGTGCCCGCACGTCCTCGCGTTCAGCCTCGAAGAACGCGGTGTCCACATGCTCGACCACGTAGCTGGACCTGGGCACAGCACGTACGTAGCCCTCCACGGAAAGCTCCAGATAGGCCTGCTCAACGGTGATATGCGAAACCCCAAGCTCATGTGAGAGCCCTCGCACCGAAGGAATCCTGTCCCCCTCAACTAGGACGCCCGTCCTTACGGCATCGCGAAGCTTGAGGTAAATCTGCTCATGAAGAGGGACCGAGGATTCAGGGTCAAGCGAGAACGTGATATTCGTCGGGCGGGGTTTTCTCATCTTCCACCTCATGTCGACATGCTATCAATCTGTCCTTATATCATATCCTTGGTTTGACCCTTTTTCCATGGACATGAGGGTGTTACCCTATCCCTGAAGAGGCTTATCGAAGGGACGGGCAACCCATGCGCAGGTCAGACAGGGAAGTAACCGACAAGGCTGAGATTCAAGGAATCCTCGAACGCGCGAAGGTCCTCCATCTCGGCATGGTCGATGGCGGTCGCCCCTACGTCGTGCCGCTTCACTACGGTTTTGAGTGGGGCGAGGGCGGTCTCACGCTCTGGTGCCACGGTGCTCGCAAGGGACGCAAGGTCGACGTGCTCCGCGTCAATTCCGGGGTGTTCGTCGAGATTGACTGCGACATGGATTTGGTTTCGGGCGGCGACATAGCCTGCAGGTGGGGGTCGTACTACGCGAGCGTGATGGGCGACGGCGTCGCCACGATCGTCGAAGACCCAGACGAGAAGGTCCATGGACTGCGCTGCCTCATGCGCACGCAGGCGGGACGCGACTTCGAGCTGACACCGCGGATGGCGGCCTCCGTCTGTGTGCTGCGCATCGATGTGCCTCAGGTGAGCGCCAAGGCACGCATGAAGCCCGCAAGCAAGTGACTACGCACCGTGTGAGAGGAGCTGCTTTGTCAATACGACTGCTACCGAAGCGCCACGGCTTCCCTGAGGGCTTCCGTTGGGGAGGCGCCTTCGCCGCGCACCAGATGGAGGGCGCCTGGGACGAGGGCGGCAAGGGGATGTCGGTGACTGACATCAGCGCTCTTCGCAAGGACGTGCCAATCGAGCTGCGCATGCAGGGCGACCTTAGCCGCGACCAGGTGCGCGAGATGCTCTCCCACGAGGGCGACTGGGTATTCCCCAAGCGCTGGGGCATCGACTTCTACCACACCTACGGGGAGGACCTCGCCCTGCTGGGACGCGACGGTCTGGGGCTCAACGCCATCCGCACGTCGGTCAACTGGAGCCGCATCTTCCCCCGCGGCGACGAGGAGGAGCCCAACGAGGAGGGCCTGGCCTTCTACGACCGGCTCGTCGACGCGATGCTCGCGCAGGGCATGGAGCCCTTCCTCACGGTGTCGCACTACGAGATGCCGCTCGCGCTGGCCATGGAGCACGGCGGCTGGCACGACCGCGCAACCATCGGCCGCTTCGTGCGCCTCTGCCGGGCGCTCTTCGACCGTCTGGGCGACCGCGTGACCCACTGGATCCTGGTGAACCAGATCAACATGGTGGCCCACGAGGGCTTCAACCACCTGGGCGTGCCCACCGACGAGACGGACGACCCGACCAGCGCCCGCTACCAGGCGCTGCACAACGAGATGGTGGCCTGCGCGCTCGCAACCGCCTACGCCCACGAGCACCATCCACAGCTCGAGATCGGCGTGATGGAGTACGCGAACCTCGCCTACCCCGCCACCACGGCGCCCGCGGACGTGCTCGCCTGCTACCGCCGCAACCAGATGGAGCAGCTGCCGGCGGACGTCCTCGCGCAGGGGTGCTACCCCGGCTACGCGCTGCGGTTCTTCGAGGAGCGGGGCATCACGGTGGAGGCCGAGGACGGCGACCTCCAGGCGCTTGCTGCCCACAAGGCCGACTTCGTTTGCTTCTCCTAC
>JAFWMI010000096.1 GCA_017513965.1 Atopobiaceae bacterium | reverse complement strand
TGGTCCACGGTCGTTC
The DNA here is from genome assembly GCA_017513965.1 of Atopobiaceae bacterium. Lineage (GTDB taxonomy): Bacteria > Actinomycetota > Coriobacteriia > Coriobacteriales > Atopobiaceae > RUG440. The sequence goes on along the minus strand of JAFWMI010000096.1, from coordinate 19,129 downwards.
CGTGAGCTTTTGCCTCGGCCGCCGCGAGGACGCCGAAGACCTTAAGCGCGCGGTCCTTGGTCCCCTGGGAGAGCTCCGATTCGTCGATGATGCGAGCGATGTCCGCAAGTCCGCGATGCTCATGGTTGTGCTCATGACCGTGGCCGTGCTCGTGGCCGTGCTCGTGGCCGTGCTCGTGGCCGTGGCTGTGCTCGTGACCGTGGCCATGCTCGTGGCCGTGGCTGTGCTCGTGACCGTGGCCATGCTCGTGGCCGTGGGCGTGGCCGTGCTCGTGGTCGTGGAAATGCACCCCCTCCGGCGCATCGTCAAGCCCACCGAACAGCCATGCCATGTCATGATCGTGATTCTCGTGCTCCTTGTCCACCACCACGTCGAAGTCGCAGGCATCCAACGCGCCGGCAAGCTTGCGCGTCACCCGAATCTCGTATCCCGCAAGGTGCAGCGACTGCAGCGCTGCGCGCAAGCCATCCTCGCTTGCCCCCATATCCAGCAGGGCGCCCACCACCATGTCACCGCTTATGCCGTAGTCACATTGCAGGTAAAGTGTTCGTCCCATTCTCGCCTCCTAGCCGCGTGTGGCATGCGCGTGGTCGATAAGCGCCGCCTGATAGCCCGCACCGAATCCATTGTCTATGTTTACCACCGAAGTCCCACTCGAACAGGAATTGAGCATGGCAAGCAGCGCGGCAAGTCCGCCAAACGATGCGCCATACCCCACGCTTGTAGGACAAGCGATGACCGGACAAGCGCACAGGCCGCCAATCACGCTCGCGAGCGCCCCTTCCATGCCGGCCACCGCCACCACTGCGCTCGCCCGCTGGAAGAGGTCGGCATGCGCCAGCAACCGATGAATGCCGGCAACGCCCACGTCGTAAAGACGCACGACCTCGCTGCCCATCATCTGGGCCGTGAGCGCCGCCTCTTCCGCGCAATACAGATCGCTCGTCCCCGCACAGGCGACCACGACCGTGCCGTTTCCGTTGGACTTTGGCATGCCACCAGCCACGAGTATGCGTGCCTCGGCATGGTAGGCGCACGGCAACGCATCGTCCCTTTGCTCCATGAGGCGTGTGGCGAGGGTCGCCTTCTCCTCGTCCACGCGAGTAACCAGCACATGACGCTGACCGGCTTGGGCAAGTGCGGTGACAATGCCGGCTATCTGCTCGGCGCTCTTCCCGGCGCCATAGATTACCTCAGAGGCTCCCGTGCGCACCCCACGCTGCACGTCTGGCTTAGCGTAACCAAGGTCCTCAAAGGGTGCCAAGCTCACTCGGGTCACCGCGTCATCCACGTCTACGTCGCCAGAGGCGACCGAAGCAAGCAATTCGCGCAATTCCGTGCGTTCCATGCACATCTCTCCCGCAACGCCGCGCCACACAAGAGCGATAGGCCTCGTCTAGCTCAGCACAATCCCGTTAAGCCATCCCCAACGCGGAGATACCGTCTGGCCATAGAAGTCGCACCACTCGTCCACGCTGATGGTGCGAATGTAGCCGATGTTGTCCATCATCATGCCGCCGCCGATGTACATGCCTATGTGGCCGTATATCCGACCCATGGTGGTATGGGGATGGCTGGATACTGCCACGGCCATGCCAGGCATGAGGTCGGCGCGGTTTGAGCTAAAGCAGAACTCGGCATACATGTCGTTCGCGTTACCCGCCACGTAACCGTAGCCGGCATTGATCATAACGTTCGAGCACCAGCCCGCGCAGAGGCCAAGACCTGGCGACGGAGTGCTGTAGCATGCGGCAATCACGGCGGCTGCCGAGCCCGACCCGTTGCCACCGCGCCCCACCGAGCCGGTGGGCTCGCTCTCCTCGGGTTCTGGCGCCTCTTCTTGTGGCGCCTCCTCCGGCTCCGGTTCTGGTTCCGGCTCAGGCTGCTTGGCTGAGTCGTCCTCCTGTGCCGGAGCTGGGGCATCATCACTTGTGGAAGATTCGCTGGCGTTTGATTTGTTCGCCTGCGACTGCTGCTCCTTTGCAGCAGCTGCCTTCCGGGCAGCCTCGCGATCCTTGCGCGCCTGCATGGCCTCCTGCTGCGCTGCCAAAAGCTCGGCATCGCGCTTGGCCACAAGATCACGCACCTCTTTGTCCAGGCCATCGATTACCAGCTGCGCCTCGTATTGCTTGTCGCGCATGGCCTCGAGCTGCTCGGCCTGGACGCGACTCACCTCTCTCAGGGTCTCCTGCTGTTCGCTCAGCTCGGCCTTCTTGTTCTCAAGCCGCTCGTGAGCGTCCTTCACGTTCGCGATGAGCCGGGCCTTCTCCTCAGACACCTTGCCGTAATAGTAGAAGTTGGAGATAAGCTCCTCAACCGACGTGGCGCCCAGGATGAGGTCTACCACGCCATGGTTGCCGTCCTTGTACTCCTCGGAGATGTTCTTGGAAAGCTCTTCCTGCTTTACCTTGAGGTCCGCCTCCAGCGTCGCAATGCGCTCGTTGGTGTCCTCAATGTTGGTTTCCACCTCGTCGAGTTCGTCGAGCGTTGCGGATTGCGCGGCGCTGAGCTCCTCGTATTCCGCCGCGATGTCACTCAGCTTGGACTCGGCCTCGGCCAAACGCTGCTTGGCGCTTGCGAGGTCCGTCTTGGTGTCGGCCAAAGCCAAGGACGGCGAGACGGCCAGCCCGGCAGTGATCGCCATGATTCTGAGCGCATCTCTACGCGTAAATGTGTGCGTACTACGTTTGTGCGACATGTATGCTCCTCTTTGCAGGGTTAGCAAGAGTGGGTTTAACTTTAGCACGTCTGGAGGAGGTCGTGCAAAACAACCTCCAATATCCCATCTGAGCCATAGAACCGCAGGGGGACAGTCCCCTTGTGGTTGAGGGGACTGTCCCCCGGCGGTTAGGTCATGCGAGGGCCAGGGCACCCCGTTCGCTCACGTATACCGAGAGGCCCGCAGGCGCGACGTCAAAGTCCGCCCAGCCGTCCCCGTCGATAACCACGCTTGGCTGTTCTCCCACGACGCAACGCCACGTCTCCCCCGCATGGACGGCACCTACGCACATGCGCTTTCGACCTTCCGCGCGGTCGGAGATCACCACCGCGCAACCGCTCCCCGGCTCGTCTTCGCATCCCTCGCGCGTCCAGCCAATGACGTCGGGCGCATCGAGCCAGTCGCGCTGCCGTCCGTACGCCAGGAGCTGCCGAATCTTTATGAGCTCCGGCAACAGGGGCACCGCATTGACGCGCGGCGACCCATACAGGTCACCATAGAACACGCAGGGGTACCCCGCCTCCCGAAGCAGGATGAGCGCGTATGCCATAGGCTTAAACCACGCTGCCACAGACGACTGCAGCGACTGGCCCGTCTGCGTGTCGTGGTTGTCCACGAAGGTCACCGCATGCACGGGGTCCGCCTGCACGAGCGTGCCGTCAAAGATCTTTGCCAAGTCAAACTCGCCATCGGAGCAGGAGGCGTCGTGCAGCCTAAAGTGCAAGAACACGTCGAACAGGCTCATCACTCGCTCTGGCCCCAAATATCCCTCAAGCTCGCCGAGGCCGGACTCCCAGTACTCCCCCACCGCGAAGAGCTCTCTGCCCACCTGCTCTTGCACGTCGTTCAGCCAGCGCAGGTAGAACGTACGCTCCATGTGCTTAACCGCATCCAGCCGCAGGCTGTCGACCCCCGTGGTCCGCACGTACCATACGCCCCATCTGAGCAATTCGTCGTACACGGGCTGGTACATCAGGTCAACGTCGCATCCCATAAGGTAGTCGTAGTTCCCCAGCGAGCTCGTTACGTTTTGGTCCCACTGCTTGCCCTCAAAGAGAAAAATGGCGTGCTCGTCTTTGGCCGCGTTGTAATCGACCCCATGGAAGCAGTGCCAGTCCCACGCAAAGTCGCTGTAGGCACCTTTGCGCCCCGGGAACGTAAACTTCGTCCACACCTCCACCTCGCGCTCGTCGGTAATCGCGCGACGCCTGTCTTGGGGATCCACCTCCACGGCCCTCACCCATTCGCACGCATCGGCCCCCATGCGATGATTGAGCACCACGTCGGCCATCACCCGCAGCCCCGCACCATGGAGCGCCTCAATGCAGCGAAGATACTCGTCGCGTGTGCCATACTTGGTGCGGACGCTCCCCTTTTGGTCAAACTCGCCCAGGTCGTAGAGGTCGTACACGCCGTAGCCCACGTCGCTCCCACCTGCGGCGCCCTTGTAGGCGGGCGGGAGCCACACGGCGGTAATGCCTTTGCCCGCCATGTCCGTCGCCTTCTCCGCCAAGCGACTCCAGTGCGTGCCGTCGTCTGGCAAGTACCAGGAGAACCCCTGCAGTAAGGTTGCGTTCATATAGAAGCTCCTTTCAAGAGATCCCGTCTCGTGCAAAAGGGACATACCTCAGCGAAGTACGTCCCTCCATCGATCGATTTGCCCCGCAAGCCGCAGCTGGCATACGCCGCTACTTCTTGTTCATGTATACGCTCCAGTCGTTGCCCTCGGGGATGTCGTCCTTCTTCTTCACGTTCGTGTCCTTCGTGGGACGTTCGAAGTACGTTACCTGCACGGTGGCGCTTACCACGGAGTTTTTGTTTTTGCTGGAGCTCTTCTTGGCATTTGCCACGGACTTGTCCACGATGTTGAGGCCGTCGATCTGGCACGGATACGGGCCATGGCCGATGTTTTCCACAATGGCGCGCGCCTCGTCATAGGTGTTGCACCCAAACGTGATTTTGCCAGAGCGGTGTATGGTGCCGTCGTCCTCGTCTTTTGTGGGGTCATCAAACGTTACGCCATAGTTCTCGGTCCCGCCAAGCACGCCGTTGAGGTAGGCCATGAGGTTTTGCGTGTTGTCGTAGTTGGGAAGCGTCACCGGCTTTACGCCCTGCTTCTGGTAATCGTCAATCACGGACTCCATCTTGGAGGCCGCCACGGACTGCGCTTGGACAGTCGTCAGCTCGGCCTGCGCCTCAGCGATCCTTCCGTCTATCTTGGCAACTTGGTCCTGGATGCTCATAAAGACGAACCGATACCACACAATGCCCACGACCACAAAAGCCAAGATGGCGATGAGCACCTTCTCGCGCGTGGAGAACGTATAGGTCAACATGCTACTTCTCCTCACTTTCTGCGCCCACGAGTGAGATTACCAGCGTGGCATCCGTCACTACCCCGTCCTTGTTCTTCATGTTTGCCGTCGAGACGTTTACGTTTTCCACCATCGACTGGCTTTCGAGGTCCTTGGCAAGGTTGCCTGCGGTATCCAAGGAGACGTCGCTGACCGTAACCGTAAGAACCCCCTTGGAAAGCGTCACGCTCGACACCTCCGCGACGTTCTTTACATGCTGGTCAATCATGTCTAGCACGGCAATCGCGTCGATCGAGCCCGACCCGTACTGGGCAAGATAGGCGTCGTAGCTCTCCTTGATCTCGTCATAGTTACTGGCGCCCTTCTTGGCAGCGGCGACCAGAGCCTGCTGATGAGCAAGCTCCCCCTCCTTCTGCGAGAGATACGACAGCTGGTCCAGCACCCCAAACTTGACGAAGACGGCAATGGCGGCGAACAGGAGCACGCCTACGACAATGACCTTGCGGATGTCTGATTCCTTGTCATCGCCTTGGTACAGGTTCATGGTCGTCTTGCTGGGATAGGCAGACGATCCAGGCGACCCGTCCCCCTTGGGGCGAACCACGTCCAGAATCGTGCCCAGGCTCACCTCTTTGTTCCAGTCCAAGGCCATTTATATCGCCTCCCCCTCAAGCATGCTCGCAATGGCCAGCGCAAACTCGCCGACCTTGTCGAGCTCTTGGATGTCGGGCGGCATGACCATCACCGCCGTCTCCAAAGGTATGGGGAACGAGCGGACAACCACGTCCATGAGCTGTGGGATCTCCACGCCACCGCCCAGAAGGTACATGCGCTCGACGTCCTCCGCATTGGAGAAGTTGTAGAAGTTGATTACCTTGTTGATCTCGAAGCACAGGCGGTCATAGAAGGCCTCGCACTCCGGCTCATCAAGGACGCCCTCAAAGTTTGAGGCCTTGTACGTGCTCGCCACGTGGCGGTCCACGCCCTTTAGATCCGCAATCGCCATGTCCAGGTCTCGGCAGCCAAAGTCGATGGTCTTCGACGCCTTGAACTTGGAGCCCTGGAACAGGTGAACGGTCACTCGCTCGTAGCCGATGTCAATGAACACCTGATGCAACCCGTCTTCAATGGGGTTGCGCTCAAGGTACCCGAGCAGAAGGCGCGTGTATGCCATCTGAGAGGGAATGGCCACCTTGAGCCTAAAGCCCGCCTTCTTAAGAATGTTGGCGCGCTCCTCGAGCAGCTTCTTGCTCGCCGCCGCCGCGTAGAGCTCGAGCTGGGTCGGCTTGCCCTCTTCGTCCGTGGGTATCTCGTCGACCGCGTAATCGTACACGTAGTTGCCCGGGTCCTCGTCTATGTAATCCCTAAACTCATAGGGCAGATTGAGCTTGAGCTCGGCATCGCTCATCAGCGGCAGGGTCACATGACGGAAGAACGTGCTGTTGTCATCTAGCACAAGCACCACGTCGCGCGTTTTGATGTGCTCCGCCTTGCGCAAGTCCGCGATAATCGTGGCAAGCGTCTCAGGAGCGATGAGGTCGTCCTCGTCCATCATGTTCTCGGGCAGCGCCCGTGATATCAGGCGCGTGCCCTTGTTGTCACGCACGGCGATCTTTACCGAACCTCTACCAATATCTATTCCCGCATAGGACTTAGCCATGGTTACCCCTCACGATTTGGGATACATGGTGCATATAATACGCGAATTGCAACAACGATTAAAGCTGATGGTACGTCAGAGTGGGTCTACGGAACGTCGGACGGACGGACACCCTGTCCTCCGCTATCCCATAAACAATCCCACGTACCACGTCACCACCTGCCCGCCCACGAGCATGGTAATCCAGCAGGCGAGCGCAATCGAAGGGCCAAAAGGAATGAGGTGCGGATCGTCGCCATCTCCTCCCCCATTCACCCCGAGCACGGCAAGAAGCAGGCCCAGCACGCAGGCCACCACCACCAAGAACAGGCACTGTTGCCAGCCAAAGTAGAGTCCTGCCACAAAGAGCAGCTTCACGTCGCCGCCGCCAAGGCTCTCGCGTCCCAAGACGCGGTCCATTACGAGGGCCAGCAGGAGGATGGGCACCGCCACAACAACGCCGCCGACGAGCGAGTCGCGCAACAGCGCCATGGCGTCGGCCTGTCCCGTTGCGCCCATGGCCACGATGTACGCGACGCGAACGAGCATCGCGGCGACTATGGTGGCGTTGGGGATAAGGTACTCGTCCAAATCGGTAAGCGAAAGCACCAACAGCACGCTGGCAAAGGCCACGAGTTCCAACATCTCCAGGGTAAGCCCATAGCGCACGGCGAGCGACACGTAGACGATGGCCGTAAACAGCTCTGTGGCCGGATAGCGCCAGCTCACGCGCTCGCCACAGTAGCGACAGCGCCCACGAGAGAGCGCCCAGCTCAGCACCGGCACCAAGTCACGCGGTCCGAGCACGTGGCCGCAGCTCGTGCAATGGCTCCGACCATGCAGCACCGACTCGCCATGGGTCATACGCCAGGCAAGGCAATTCAAGAACGACCCCATAACCAGGCCAAGAATGCCCGCCACGCACACAACATATCCCAACAATAGCGGCGAATCGAGCTGCATGGCGCTTGCCCCCATCTTGTATCCGTTGCTCCCCTTTGGTCAACACCAAGTATACACGGGCAGGCACCGATAACTGCTACCGGTGGCCACCGGTAAAAAGAAGGGCCAGAGGATATCCTCTGGCCCTTCTGCCATTAGTCACTGTTACCAATGGCTACTAATCACCATCTATAAATGACGTCTGGGCTACTTGGTCATCTATTGTAATCTCACCGGTTTCAGGATCGTAATCGATAGTCGTCTCTCCTGCAGACTCAATAGAGCCTATTGCTATTCCGGCGATATCCTCGAGGGCAGTGTTCTCCCAACCATCGATCTGCTGCACTTTCGTAACGGTTGTCGGCTGGACTTTCTCAGGATCGGTAAGTGCTTCAGCTGCAACTTCCGCGTATGCGCTGCGAATGTTCGCGGCATCCGTAGCCTCACGGCTGCGCTCCAGCTGATCAGTAAACACGGGAATCGCAATCGCGATGAGTACGGCGATGATGGCGACGACGATCAGCATCTCCATCAGGGTGAAGCCATTGTCGCCGCGCTTACGCAACTCCTCGCGGCGGGCCTCAAGGTAGTTCTTCATGTTCCACTCTCAGATGCGGGCGACGGGCAGTCGAGATGTGCGTCGACTGTCCTGGCATTGGTGTGAGAACTTTGCTGGGGCAAGGTCAAGAACGGCGACGTTGAGAAAGACGGGCTGGTGGGTAGGTCTCGATACCGCAACCTCGGCGTCCTTTTTGCTCCGTATTCGCGTTTTTGGGCTTCGAGGTTGCGCCAGCTAAAATACACCACGCAATCTCGACGCGCGAAAGGAGCGGAATCCGACGCCTCTGGCTTTCGAGTTTGCGTTTCTGCCCAGCAGGCAGGGTGGCTCGAGGTGGCCAGCGAGTCGACCAGCATCGTTTGGGCGAGCCGATACCGCCGGAGAGGCTTTTCCGTGACGAGGCAAACGGCTCGATGACCCAGACACTCACCTCAATCCGTCACAGCGCCTCCAACCGTGCGATGCCCGCTTGGAAGCAGCTCTGCATGCGCGCAATGGAGACGCTCGAGATGCCATCTTTGGTGGCAACTACCTTCCAGGCGCGCAGTTCCCGTGCCATGTGGTGCGCAACGGCGCGCGCCTCGGCCATACTCGTCCTGTACAGGTCGCAGACCTCCAGCGCCGCTGCCGGCGAAGCGAGGCATTCGTCGAAATCCAGGGCACACGACAAGTACTTCTCGCCATCGCCCTCGGTGGGGTTGACGTCAAACGCGGGGGAAAGGGCCCATCCGTCCTTCGTGCGCAGAAAACCGTGGTTACGCATGTGGTCGTCGGTGTTGCCGATGGCACAGGAGAAGAGCATGCGTCGCCAGAGCTGACGCACGTCCTCTCGGGTTTGGGCACCATCGGTCTCCAGGAAGTCGACGAGCTCGAGGTATGAGTAGGTCTCGCCGTCGCTTCCCTGAATGGCAGACATGCCGCTCAGGTACGGAATCCGCACGTCGCCCTGCCTGTCGAAGCGCTCGAGCAGCAGCACCGAGCGTCCCCTCACTCTGATCAGGCGCGTGCGCGGCACGCGTATCCCGCACCTCTCCGCGAGCGTGAGCGCCACGTGCTCCCATGCGCAGGTGTCATCCAGCGAGGACTCGTCCGCCTTGGGAAACTTAGCGATGAGCAGGCGTCCGGCCGAGTCGCGGACCGACGCCTTGGGCCTTGCACCGCCCAGGGAAGAGCCGGCTTGCAGCAGGTCCCTCACGTCCGCATCCATGCTCGCCGAGGCAAGGTCCGCCTGTGCGAGCAGGTGCGGCACCGCGACCTCCCTCGGCACGCCCTCGCCTCCCGCAACCGGCGACCCGCCCACCCACATGCGCAGGGCGCCCTGCCTCATAACGTCCTGCACGCCGGACAGGTAGTCCGCCTCGTAAAGGGTGCGCGCCGTTCGGCGCTCGGACCGGGCATCGTTGCGCTCCGCGCGTAGCATGAGGTTTCTGCCCCAACGGTCCGGCATGCAGTCCTCGAAGGCCCCAAATAGCGACCCGTGCGCGGCGTGTATGGAAGCCTGTCCAAGGGGGAGGTCCGGCGATATCGCGAACGCATCGCTGCGCGCAAGGTAGGAGGGGTCGTAGGTGAACGTCGCCCGCTCTATGCCACGTCGCACGCTCGTGTACAGCCGGCCGCATGCGACGTCCTCTTTGCCGAGGCTCAGTGTCACGTCTAGCTCCAAGGCAGTGTCACCCCCTCCTCACGCGCTTGGGCGTGTCCTCGTCGGCACGCAGGCGCCCGACGGGCGTGTTCAGCGGATCGCTTGCCTGCACCGTCTCGTCGAGCAGGCCCAGCACGCGGACAACGCGAAGGTAGTTCTCCAGCGACCCGGCACCTTCGTTCAGAATCCTGCGGAGGGTCGGGACCGACATGCCGGCACGGTCCGCCAGCACCTCGACGGTCACGCGCTGCTGCCTGCGCGCGAGGTCCAGGTTCGAGGCGATCGTGCGCTGGGCGCGCGCGACGGGTATGGGCGTGCGAGTCGGCATCAAATAGACCAATCTAACAGAAAGAATACTTACGGTAAGCCATTATATGGCAAAGAAAAGCTTCTGTTAGCGACATAACGCCATGTTTCCGCACGACGCGGCCACCGACCTACAGCTCAATGCGCTCGATCGTGCACGTGTGCTCGTCGGTGCCCTCGCGGTAGGAGATCCCCACCAGCACGCACTCGCCCCCGAGGCCGGCGAGGGCCGCCGGGTAGTTGCGTCGGCGAATCTGGCCGAGCGCGGCGTCGGGGCCCCCGTCCCGCTTGAGCTCCACCACCATGGGCGGGAGCTTGCTCCCGGGTTTAGGCAGGAACACGAGGTCGGCGTAGCCGCGGCCGCCCGGCAGCTCGTCCACGCGCAGGTAGTCGTCGACGGACCAGATGTACGCCAGCTTGACCGCGGCCCTCAGCGCCTGCTCGTCGTTGTAGTAGTGCGGCCCGGCGGCGCTGTCGTGGGCGCGCCGCACGGCGTCTGCCACGTACTCCTCGTCGCCCTCCAGCGTACGTCGCTGCAGCTCGCGGCTGTCGCGCACGAGGCGCGCGAGCTCGGGACGGGCACCGGTCTCGACCGACACGGCAAACTCCCGGCGAATTTCCTCGTTGGGGATGAACACCTCGCGCTCCACCTCGTCGTAGCCCAGGTAGCCCAGGTGCACGAGCAGCGTGTACATGTCGTTCTTCGAACGTATAGTGCGCATGTCGTTCTCGAAGTGGCCAACGTTCACGGGCACCCGCTGCCCGTCGAGCATGGCCACCAGGTCCTGCTGCACGCCGTCGAAGTCCATGTCGATGTAGAACCGCAGCGCCTCGTAGGTCTCGGTGTCGGTCCAGTAGGTGCCGTACGCGCGCTCCCGTATTGCCCGCGCCACCGAGTTTGGGTTGTACACGTGGGCGCGCCCCCGCCCGATGCGGTAGCCGTCGTACCAGCGCTCCATCTGGGAGAAGTCCATGCCAAAGCGCTCGCACAGGCGCCTGACCTCGCCCTCGCCGAACCCCACGAGCCCGGACAGCGTCTCGGGCCGCACGAACGTGTACTCGTCGAACAGGTTGAGCGCCGTGTGCCGCCCGTACTTCTTGATGGGCAGGATGCCCGTCATGTAGGCGGCCTCCACGTAGGGGGCGCCCTTGAAGAGGTCGCGCAGGAAGTCGAGCCAGCGCCGCTGGAGAGCCTCGTCTTCTGCGGCCTCGCGCATGGGGCAGTCCCACTCGTCTATGACGAAGACGAAGCCAGAGCCCTTGGCCTCGAACACGTAGTCAAGCGCCTCCACGAGGACGGTCGCATCGTCATGCACCACGTCCGGCCAGGCGGCGCGCACCTCGCTCAACACGACCCGGTTGAACGTCTCCACCAGGTTGGCGATCCCGCCGCCGCGGCCGATGAGGCGCTGCGCGTCCACGCGAATCACGTCGTGGGCGTTGAGGTGCCGCTCGAAGCTGGGGTCGGAGGCGACGTCGAGCCCCTCGAACTGCGCGCGGGAGTCGCATCCCCTGGAGTAGTACGCGCAGAGCATGTCTGCGTCGTAGCTCTTGCCAAAGCGGCGTGGTCTGCTCACCGCCACGAAGGCATGCGGCAGCCCGAAGCGTGCGTTCATGAAGCTAACGAGCGCAGTCTTGTCCACATAGAATATGTCGTCCAGCTCGCGCTGGAACATCCGGTTGCCCGGGTTGAGGTAGATTCCCATGGCGCGCCTCCCATCCGACTGACGCTAGTATACCTGAGGGGCCTCGGCGGCAGGTGCCGGCCGAGACGTGGAACAATGAAGAACTACCTTGAGGCCCGCCGCGAGGAGCTGCGCAAGCGCGGCGACCAGGGCTTCACCCTGATGGAGATGCTGATCGTAGTCGCCATCATCGCGGTGCTGATCGCCATCGCGATCCCGGTGTTCACCACGCAGTTGGAGAAGAGCCGCGAAGCCACGGACTTGGCTAACGTGCGGTCAGCATACGCAGAGCTGATGGCAGAGTATATTACGTGGGATGGCCAAACTGATATCGATCCTATAGAGGTTCCCGCAAAACAGGTACAGGACAACTGGCAGACGGATAACGACGAAGCGACAACTATTATTTCTGAAGGGCATGATGGTGAGGGCGTCGAGGTTCCTGCTGTAGTTGGTGGTAACTATGTTGTGTCCATCGAAACTGAAGGTGATGACGCTGGAACAGTTACGGTAACGGCAGCCTAGTTTGTTAACCAAGCCACTGATAAGCGTTACTTATAATAGCCAAGCTGCTTCGATAGAAACCAAGGCCAGGGGACACTCCTCTGACCCTGGTTTCTATCGAAGCAGCTTAACAGCTTGGCTATTTGTTACCAGTGCCTGTTACGATTCAGCTACGCCAGTAAGCACCCATGTTCCCGCATCAAGATCAAGTTCAAACGTTGCCGTGCCCTTAGATACGGGGGTTCCGTCATCCTCATATGTTGTGAACGGCAGCTCCTCATCCATGCCGTTCCATTCATCAGCAATTTGCGTTTCGATGGAGACGTTATCTACAGTGATAGTTGCCGTTCCATCAGCAACCGTGATACCAGAAACATTAGTGCCCGTACCGTCAAATTCCTTACCATCGTATGTTAGGTATGCGGCGGAAGCTTCGGCATAAGCGCTGCGCATGTTCGCAACTGATGTTGCGTCGCGGCTCTTCTCCAGCTGCGTGGTGAACACCGGAATTGCAATCGCGATCAGCACCGCGATGATGGCGACGACGATCAGCATCTCCATCAGGGTGAAGCCCTTGTCGCCGCGCTTGCGCAACTCCTCGCGGCGGGCCTCAAGGTAGTTTTTCATAATCCACCTCTAATCTGGCACCGTTGTGCCCTCTTGTGCGACCACAGCCGATCGCAGTTCCTCACACGCCCGCACCTTTGCACGAGCAGCTTACAAGCACATCATACACCGTTTGTAAACGGTTGATAAGAGAAAATCGGCAAATAATACCTAAGTATTTCTTTGCTCGTCTGGCCGCACATCTTGTACATAGCGTTTTCCTATCCACCACATATGGGACTTCATCACATTGCTCCATAGATGCTGAACATCGGCAGGTATACCGCGAGCAGCACCAAGCACACCACCGCCGCGAGCACCACAATAATCATCGGCTCAATGAGCGAGATTGCCCTCGACGTGGCCTCTTGCGTCTCGAAGTCGTAGTAGTCGCTCACCACCTGCAGCGTATGCTCAAGCTCGCCGGTCTGCTCGCCCACGCCGGTCATCTCGTTTACCAGCTGGGGAAATGCCCCCGTCGCCGCCATGCACTCCGCCAAGGGCTTGCCCGCCTCAAGGTCTGGCACAATGCTCGCCAGCTCGTGCCCCATGTAGTAGTTGGCCAGCGTGCGCGCCGTAACCTCCGTCGCACGCGGCGTGGCCAAGCCCGCCTCCATCATCACGGCCATGGTCGACGCATACTGCGAGGACGAACTCATGGACGTAATCCTCCCCATTACGGGAAGCTTGGTGCCCAGCTGGCTCCACTTGAGGTGAAACGCCTCGTTTTGTCGCTTGAGCAGCTGAATGCCGCCGTAGATGGCCCCAACCACCAGGATGATGACCCACCAAAAACTGGTAAGGAATTCGGAGAGGCCAATGAGCATCCGCGTAGGCAACGGCATCTCGGTTCCCATGCCCTCAAACGTGGTCTTGAACGTAGGCACGGCAAACACCATGATCACGCCCACCACGATTACCGCCACGCCCATAACGAAGGACGGGTACATCATGGCACTCTTCACCTTGCCCCTGGTCTCGGACGACTTGCGGTAAAAGTCCGCAAGACGATTAAAGACCAGGCTCAGGTTACCGGACTGCTCGCCCGCGCGGATGGACTCAATAAACGTTGCGGGAAGGTTGGGGCCATGCTTGGCAAAGCTGTCCGCAAGCTCATAGCCAGCCGCCACTTCGCCTGCGACTTCGGTGAGGATTTCCTTGAGCGTCTTGTCCTCGGTCTGTCCCGCCACCAGCTCGAGCGTCCGCACGATGGGAAGGCCCGCGTCCAGGATAATGGCAAACTGGTTGCACATAACGGCCAAGGTCTTCTCCTTGGTCTTGCGCCCTCCCACCCTCAGGTCTATGTCGTGCTCGCCGCCGGACGCCTCGATGGACCGCACGATGAGGCCGTCGTCCTTGAGGAGCATCACGGCTTCGTCGCGGGTATTCGCCTCGATTACGCCGTCGACGTCTGCACCGTAACTCGAGCGTGCCTTGTACTTATATGCCTTCATGGCATCCTCTTCCTATGGGGCCTCGCCAACGCGCTAGCGCACCGTCTTGCGCATCTGCTCGGGATCGTGTGCCGCGGCAATGGCGTCGGCGGCGGTAATGGTCCTGCTCCGCACGAGCGCCTGCAGCGCGCGGTCCATGGTTATGGAGCCCAGCTCGGCGGTCGTGGCCAAGGTGTTCGCGATCTGTGGCGTCTTGCCCTCGCGAATGAGGTTCTTTATGGCCGGATTCACGATCATCACCTCGGCTGCCAGCACGCGACCGCCGCCGCGCTTCTTGATGAGCTGCTGGCTCACCACCGCCTTGAGCGTCATGGACAGCTGCAGGCGAATCTGGTGCTGACGCTCCTCGGGGAACACGTCCACCAAACGGTCGATGGAGTCGGGTGCCGACTGCGTGTGCAGCGTGCCAAACACCAGGTGGCCCGTCTCGGCTGCCGTGAGCGCGGTCTCGATGGTGGAGAGGTCTCGCATCTCGCCCACCAGGATGACGTCTGGGTCCTGACGAAGCACGGCACGCAGGCCCTCGGCAAAGCTTGCGGTGTCGCGCCCTATCTCGCGCTGGTCAATGGAGCAGCGATCGGGCTGGTACACGTACTCGATGGGGTCCTCGAGCGTAACGATGTGGTCCGACCGCGAGTGGTTGATGCGATCGACCAGCGCCGCGAGCGTGGTGGACTTGCCCGAGCCCGTCTCGCCAGTGACGATTACGATGCCGCGCTGGTAGTTGGGGAAGTCGTGCGAGACCACCGGCGGCACGCCCAATGCGTCAAGATCGGGAATCGAGCTTGCGAGCAGGCGCAGGGCGATGCAGCAGTTGCCCATGGAACGGTAGATGTTCAAGCGGCAGCGCACGCCGTTGGAGAACGTGATGGCGGTGTCCACCTCTATGCCACGCTGCACCTTCTCGTATTCGTCGCCACACGCCTCGCGGCCAAGCGCCTCGGTGTCTTCGGGCGTGAGGATCTGGTCGTTGGCGTCCACCAACGAGCCATCCACCCTAAACCGGATGGGAACGCCCGCGGCAATAAGAACGTCGGAGGTGCCCATATTGCTGGCAGTGCATACGATGGTGTCGAGCGACGGCATGGTAATCATCCTTTCCTTTGCGACAAAGACTCGCCTTGCATCACGGCACTATTCATCACCCGAGAAAATCACGCGCTGGATCTCCTCAACAGTGGTTATGCCGTCGCGCACGAGCTGACGGCAGTTCTCGATAACCGGCTGGAAGCCGCTGCGCTCCACCGCGGCAAGCAGCTCCTCGCGCGGCGCACCCGTGGCAATGGCATGCCGAATGCCCTTGTCGAGCACGAGCGTCTCCACCACCACGATGCGACCGCGATAGCCGCTGTGGTAGCACTCGGGACAACCGCGCCCATGCGAGAACTTGTAGTCCGCCAGGCTCGGGTCGTCTGGCTCGAGGCCCAAGGCGCGCAGCTCCTCCTCGGTAGGCGTGTACGGCTCCTTGCAGTGCGGGCAAATACGTCGTACCAAGCGCTGGGAGATAACGCCCTTGAGGGCCGTGGACACCATGTATGGCTCCACGCCAATGTCGTCCAGACGGTCAAGCGTGGAGATGGCGTCGTTGGTGTGCAGCGTCGAGAGCACGAAGTGGCCCGTAACGGCGGAGCGGAACGCGATGTCGGCCGTCTCCTTGTCGCGGATCTCGCCAATGGAGATGATGTCGGGGTCCTGTCGCAGGATGGAGCGCAGGCCGGCCGCAAAGGTCGTGCCCGTCTTCTCGTTAACCTGCACCTGGTTGACGCCCTCGATGTTGTACTCGACCGGGTCCTCAAGCGTCACGATGTTTACCTGCTCGGTATTGAGCTTGCTGATCATGGTAAAGAGCGTGGAGCTCTTGCCCGACCCCGTGGGGCCAACCAGCAGGATGATGCCCTGCTTGAGCCCCACCAGATAGTTGTACCGCTCGAGGTTGGCGCCAGAGAATCCCAGCTGCTCGGGCGTGTTGAGCTTTTGCTCGCGGTCCAGGATTCGCATGACGATCTTCTCGCCGTGCACAGTGGGCAGGGTGGAGACGCGCAGGTCGGCCTCGCGCATGCGCACGCGCACGATGGCGCGACCGTCCTGCGGCACGCGCCGCTCCGTGACGTCCATGTTGCACATGACCTTTACGCGCGAGGTGAGCGACTGCTGCAGCTCCTTGGGAATGTTGAACTCGTTGTGCAGCAGGCCGTCGATGCGCATGCGCACCACGACCTCCTTCTCCATGGGCTCGATGTGGATGTCGGAGGCGCGACTGGAAAGGCCGCGCTCGATGATGTTGTCGACCAGGCGAATGGACGGCGCGGAGGACTCGTTCTCCGATCCGACCTCGGCGACTTGCACGCCCGTACGGTCGCGCGCGCCCTCCCCCACTTCCTGCTGCATCTCGCGAATGGCGCGCTTGGCACCCTCGGTGCCATAGAGCTGCGAGATGGCGTGGTCGATGCCCGACTGCATGGCGATCATCGGGACGATGCGGCGACGCGAGGCCGCGCGCACCTCCTCGGTGGCAATAAAGTTGAGCGGGTCGCTCATGGCAAGGTAGAGCTCGTCGCCTCTTGTGCGCACCGGCACCACGCTGTAGCGCTTGGCAAGGTTCTTGGGCACGAGCTTGGTCATCTCGGGGTTTATCTCGACCGTGGTGAGGTCTATGTAGTCGATGCCCAGCTGCATGGTAAGGGCGTCCACCAGCTGGCGCTCGGTGATGATGCCCGACTGCAGCAGCTCGTCTCCCAAGCGGCGCTTGGTCTTCTTTTGGTTGGCGAGTGCCTGACCGAGCTGTTCGTCGGTAATGACGCCCGCGTCTATGAGCAGGTCGCCAAGGCGCGTAAACTTCATGAGCTCGCCCTCCGTTCGCATAGGTACAGAATCGTGGATTATGTTACTACGAAGCAACGCCGTTGGCAGCTCACAACACGGCAGATGAGCAGCGCGGGGCCGTATAATGCAACAGAGCGACCATTCATAAGGAGGCCACATGAGATTCGAAGCACGGGAGAACGCGCTGATTTGCAAGCGCCAAGGAGAGACCCTTCGCATCGAGCCTTGGGGCACCGACGCCCTGCGGGTGCGCGCCACCAAGTACCCGCGCCTTACGGACAACGCCTGGGCGCTTGTGGAGACGCCGGCCCCCGCGCAGGCGGTCGTGACCCAGGGCACGGCACCCATCGCACAGGGAACCGACGAGGTGTGGCGCATCACCAACGGCCGCATTCGCTGCGAGGTAAACTGCGGCGGCGTGCTCTCCTTCTACCGGGATGGCGCGCTCATCCTGCGGGAACACTTCCGCAACTACGAGGGGACCATCGCACGCCAGAGCCGCTGTCTCAAGGTGGAGGGACGCACGTACAAGGCGCATGTGGGCGGAGACTATCGCATTAAGGTGTTATTTGAGGGCACGCCAGGCGAGAAGTTCTTTGGCATGGGCCAGTACCAACAGGCGCAAACCAACCTCAAGGGCTGCATGCTGGACTTGGAGCAGCGCAACTCCCAGGTAAGCGTCCCCTTTGCCGTCTCGAGCCTGGGTTACGGATTCCTTTGGAACAACCCCGCCGTGGGCCGCGCGACCTTTGGCGAGAACGTTACCGAGTGGGTGGCGGAGTGCGCCAAGGAGCTGAACTACTGGATTTGCGTGGGAGATAACCCACGCGAGTTGATTGCGCGCTACACGGCAGTAACGGGGCGCGCTCCTGAGTTCCCGGACGACCTTTTGGGCCTGTGGCAATGCAAGCTGCGCTACCGCACGCAGGACGAGGTGCTGCGCGTGGCACGCGAATGCGTGGCACGCAAGGTACCCATCGACGTAATCGTCATCGACTTCTTCCATTGGCCGCGCCAAGGCGACTGGTGCTTTGACAAGACCTATTGGCCCGATCCCAAGGCCATGTGCGACGAACTGCACGAGCTGGGCATAAAGGTGTGCGTGAGCGTGTGGCCCAGTGTAGACAAGAAGAGCTCACACTTTGAGGAGATGTGGGACCGCGGTCTGCTCATCCAAACCGAGCGCGGGTCCAACCAAACGTACGAGTACCAAGGTGACTGCCTGGAGATAGACGCCACCAACCCCGAGGCACGTGCCTACCTATGGAACATCCTCAAGACCAACTATGCCGACATGGGCATCGACATGTTCTGGCTGGACAACGCCGAGCCCGACTTTGGCGTCTACGACTTCGACAACTACCGCTACTGGCTTGGGCCGGCGCTCTCGTGCTCCAACATCTATCCCCAGTGGTTCAGCCGCACTGCCTACGACGCGCAGGTTGCCGAAGGGTGGCGGCAGCCCGCCAACCTGCTTCGCTCCGCGTGGGCCGGCAGCCAACGCTACGGCAACGTGGTATGGAGCGGAGACGTGCCCAGCAGCTTTGAGAGCCTGCGCGACCAGCTGCAGTGCGGCATCAACATGGGTCTTGCCGGCATCCCCTGGTGGACCACCGACGTGGGCGGCTTTATGACCGACGACGTGAATGACCCAGCGTTCCTCGAGCTGCTCGTGCGGTGGTTTGAGTTCGCCACCTATACGGCGGTGTTGCGTTTGCACGGCGAGCGGGGCCCGCTCGACATCGCCCCGCTCGACGATCGCGAGTTTGGCGGCGGGTACCTGCACACCGGACACGAAAACGAGGTGTGGAGCTACGGTCCCGAGGTCGAGGACATCATGCGCAAGTACCTGGCGATTCGCGAAGACCTCAAGCCGTACCTGCACGAGCTCTTTGACCAGGCGAGCACGGACGGGTCGCCCTTGCTGCGCGCGCT
>JAFWMI010000095.1 GCA_017513965.1 Atopobiaceae bacterium | reverse complement strand
TCGGCGGCATCGGCGTTATGCGGCGCGCGAGCTCGGCGCTCTCCGCCTGCGCGAGGGCGCTGGGGCCTCCGAGGGCGATGCGCGCGGACAGGCGCTCCGCCTCCTTCTCGGCCTCCACCTCCTCGCGCGTCGCGGTGTTGGCGCGGTATATCTCCTCGATTGGCAGCGGCAGGCGCCCGCCGTTCTCGTGCAGCACGTCAAGAAGTGACAGCATCGGCGCCACCTCCCAGCGCGTACGAGCTCCACTCGTCGTCTGCCTGCACGGACGTGGGGCACGGCTCGTTGAGGTAGCCCTCGAACTTGCTGCCGAAGAGGGTCTCGGTGCGCAGGTACCTCGCCATGTCGGTGCCGAGCCACTGCGCGGCCTTGGTGTCGACTACGCGCTTGCAGTCCTCCACCGTGTAGCCCTCGCGCAGGCGGGCGTCGAGGTGGCGGCGCGTCACGTCCGCGTTCGGCTTGAAGTGGCTACCGGTGGCGGCGTTGAGGTAGGCGATTACCTGCCTGCGTGCCTCCGCCCATTCGTCGCGCTTCTTGCAATTCTCGTTAGAGAATTGTTCTTGTTCTATTTCCTGTTCCTGTTCGGTTGGGTTTTGCTTGGGCGTCTGCTTGGCTTCTGCTTGGGCTTTGCTTGCGCTTTGCTTGGCCGTCTGCTTGCCGTTTGCTTGGCGCTCTGCTCTGGTTCTGCCGCCCTTGCTGCCTGCCATCTGCTTGGCCCTCTGGTTGTCGAGCACGGGGCGCACCATGACGAACATGGCATGCGGCACGGGCCTCATGGCGAAGTCCGGCTCCCTGCCGTAGTAGAGGTATTCGAGGCATGCCGTGTAGAGCTGGCCCCGGTCGCCGGGGCCGAGCTCTTGGGCTCCCTCTATGATTGAGTCATAGAAGTTCACGGCGTCTCCCATCAGAACGGTATGTCCTCGTCGTAGACCTCCATCTGGGGGACCTGCGGCGCCTGCTGGGGCAGCGTCGGCTGGTACGCCTGCGCGGGCGGCTGCTGGGCGGGCTGCTGGTAGGCCGGCGCCGACGGGGCCTGCGGCGCCTGATTCTGGCCGTATCCCTGCGCGGGTGGGTTCTGGTACCCCTGCGGGGCGTACTGGGGCGCCTGCGGCCGCTGGTACTGCGGCGCGGGCGGCTGCGGGGCGTAGCCCTGCGGCGCCTGCTGCGGGTATCCCTGCTGCTGGCCGTCCTGGCGCGGTGCGAGGAACTCGCACTCGTCCACGATCACCTCGATCTTGCTGCGCTTCTGGCCGTCCTTCTCCCACTGGCTCCAGCGCAGCTTGCCCTCGATGGCGACCTTCTGGCACTTGCGCAGGAAGTTGGCGAGGGCGCCCGCGCGGTTGCCGAACACGGTGCAGTCGATGAAGTTGGGAACGTCCTCCCACTCGCCGGTCTGGGGGTTGCGGCGGCGGTCGTTGACGGCAACGCCGAAGCCCAGGACGGCGGTGCCGCCCTGCGTTGTGCGCAGCTCGGGGTCTCGGGTGAGGTTGCCGGATATGTTCACGCGGTTAATGCTCATGCCTATGCTCCTTGTCCTACGAACGGGCGCGACCACTCGCGGTCTATCTGCGCGCTCACGGTGCGCACCCTCAGTTTCTTGACGTTGATGGCCTCCTGCGAGGCCTTGTAGATGGCCTCCGCGCTGTCTCGCAGGAGCTTGAGGTCGGCGATCTGCTCGTCGCCTCGGCAGAGGTCGGAGATGATGGTGACGGGCGTGCCCTTGGCGCGCTCCTCCAGGATCTTGACGGCGAGGGCCTTGCGGTAGTCCGCCTCCCTCTTGGCGAGCGCGCTGCCGGCACGGCGCAGGGCGTCGACCTCCTGGTCGAGGTCGTCCTCAAGCTCAACGAGCTCGGCGTAGTCGCCCTGCCCCGCGTAGGTGCCCACCTACATCACCTCGAGCGTGATGTTGGGGCAGCAGCGGTTCTGCTCCCCGCCGCCCTGCCAGTATGCGAGCCACTCCTCGTAGTTCTTGAGGTCGAGGAACTGGTGGACGTGTCCGCACACCTTGCAACGCATGGAGAACGGGCCCTGTGCCGGCGGCTCCTTGCCCTCGTCCTGCTGCTCCCCGCTCTCGCGCAGGCGCTCGGCCTTCTCGGACTTGCTCCAGAGGTAGGTGGCGACTCCGAAGCGCATGGCGGCGTTGCGGATGGCGTCCCCGATGATTTCCTTCACCGCGTTGGGCCCGCGCTTGCCCTGGGCGTCCCCGTAGCCGTAGCGGGTGACTCCCAGCACGGTCATGCGGATCCAGAGCCCTCCGTTGCTGTCGTACAGTGGCAGGCCGTGCTGGTCGAGCGCGAGCGGCTCCCAGTTCCACTCGGGGTCAACGTCGTTGAGGCGGTCGGTGATGCCGGCGTGCCCCACGTAGTCGAGGTGCACGCAGGGGAACGGATGCCACCCTCCGCACACATCGCAGCGGCGGTACGCGCTCTTGGGAATCTTGCCGTCGGGCCCCTTCTTGCCCGTGTACTTGGGCAGGAGCTCGATCTCCTCGGCGGGGAATGGTGCGCGGAGCATGGCGCGGCGCTCCTCCAGGGTCTTGCCCTCGATGGAGACGTGCCCCGTGGCTGGTTGCCCCTGCGGGCTCGGCTGCTCCTGTGCTTGCTGGTAGTCGGGGTCGGGTGCCCCGAAGGCGATGGTTTCCTCTGGCATGGCATTGCCTCCTTACTGTGCGGCGCGGATGTTGCCCCTGAGCCCCATGGAGCCGAGAACGTCGGCGAGCTCCTGCATCTGGGCGCGCGTGGCGCTCGGAACGTCGACGATCCAGTGGCGGGGCGTGTCAATGGGCGGTGCGGGCATGGTGGCCGGCTTTTCGTAGGGGATGGGCGCGGGCGGCACGGGTGCCGGCACCGCGGCCTCCGCGGGCTCGTAGTCGTAGGGGTAAGCCTCGGCCTCGGCCCTCGCGGCCTCCTCGGCTGCGCGACGCTCGGCCTCGGCAAGGGCGGCCTGCTCGGCTGCGATCCGCGCGGCCTCCTCGCGCTTCCTGCGCTGCTCCTCAAGCTGGCGCACGCGCTCGCGCTGATCCTTGAGCCTGCGGGCCTCTGAGATGGTTGCGGCCACGTCGAGCGTCTCGAAGTAGCGGGCCTTGAGGGCCTCAACGTCCTCGGGGTCGGCGTAGTCGGCGATGGTGCGCTCGCCCTCGGCTATCGAGCCCACTGCGTCGGCGAGCATCTCCTTGGCGGCCTCCACGTTGGTGGAGCGGTTGGTCCAGACCTTGCCGCGCTGCATGCCGTAGCGTTCGAGCAGGCGCGAGAACGGCACGATCGGCACGAGGTCGGGCGCGATTGCGTCGTACTCCTCGGCGAGCTCCATCTCGCGGCTGGCCTTCCATGCGGCCTCGTACTCGTCGAGGAGCGCCTTGTACCTCGCGTCGAGGTCGGTGAGCGGGCTCAGCACGTCCTTCACGTTGGCCTTGAACTTCTTGAGGGCGTCCTCCATGTCGCGCAGCATGGCCTTGCGCTCGGCGTCTATCTCGGCCACGTCCTTGCGGACCTGGGTGCGCGCGGCCACGGCGTCCTTGCGCTGCGTGTCGTTCTCGATGCGCGCGGGCGGGCGGTAGAGCTCGCAACGCTCGGCCACGCGGTCGGACGCGCCCGCGAGCCACTGCTCGGCCTTGGAGAGCGTGCCTAGCTCCTCCTCGATGATGGTGGCCTCTACGGCCCGCGTCTCGTTAGCCTTCGCCATTCTCGGTCGCCTCCTCCTTCGCGCTCGCCATTGACTCCACGTACATGCTGAGGGCGGTGCCGTATGCGCGCTTGACTATCTCCATGGCGCTCATGCCGTCGCACTTGCCCTCGGCGGTGACCTTGCCCACGGTCATGCCGACGCGCAGGCCGAGGTCTATGGCTACGACGGCCTCATCGGGCAGCCTCTCGGGCATGCCCTCGCCCTCGATGGAGGCGATGGCGGTTATCTGGTCGGCGAGGTCTATGGCCTCCTCGAGCTTCCTGATCCGCTTGGCGTTCTCTCCGAACATCACTGCTCCTCTCCGGCCACGGCGCAGGCCTGCTCGTAGAGCTCGGCCTCGTCCGCGTCCATCTCGTAGCCCATGGTCTCAAGCGCCTCGATGAGGTCGCGGTACTTGCGGCAGAGGCGCTCGGGCGTGCCCCCGTCGTATGCGTGGATGCCGTAGTCGCTGGTGTTGAGCTCCATGAACGCGGCGATGGACTCGCACACGCCCACGGGGATGCCCACGATGCCGGTCTCCTCGCAGAAGCGGCGCACGGACGCGTCGGCGAAACGCTGCGAGCGCGCGAGCACGAACGGGTCGAGGGCCTTCATGCTCTTGCCCTCCTCGATGGCTACGCACATCCAGCGCATGCGGCGCTCGGCGCCCTTGGCGTACTGCTCGCGCCACGCCTCGCGGTCGGCCGCGGCCTGCTGGGCCCTCAGCTCCTCGTCGGCCACGTCGGCACTCGCCGGCGCGTAGAGGGCCATGAAGCCGGGGACGGCGTGGCGCGTCGCCACGGTGCCCTCGGGCAGGTCTGAGGGCACGTTCTCGGCCTTGGACACGATGCCCACGGCGCGCATGCCGGCAACGTCTGCCACCACGGGTATGCCCATGGCCTCAAGCTCGGCGGCGAGGCCGCGCTCCTTCTCGGCGCGCTCGCGCTTGGAGCGCAGCATGCCCACGGTCGCCGAGATCTCGCGCTCGGGGCACTTGGTGAGGCGGTCGAGCGCCTCGGGGTCCTCGCCGAACTCGGCTATGGCGCACATGCGCTCTATGGTGTAGCCGTCGCCGTCCTCGCCCACGACCTTGCGCGCGCGGCGGATCTTGGCGACCTGCTCAGGCTCGATGCCCGCCGCGTCGGCCACGTACTGGTCGTCGGCGAACATGGCGAGCTGCTGCACGTATCCTGAGAGCTCGGTGGGCTCGTACTTCTTCTTGGTGTTGGTGCGCACGGTGGCCTCGACGGCGCGGCGCACGGCCTGCTCGGCCTCCTCGTCGTCCAGGACGATGGCGGGGAAGCGGGTGGTGCCCAGCATGCGCATGGCGCGCACGCGACTGTTGCCGCTCACGATGCGGTATATGCCGCCGTCGCGGGAGAGCTGCACCATCTCGTCGGGGATGCCCTTGGCGCGCATGGAGCGGGCGAGCTCCTCCACGTACCGCTGGTTCTCCTTGGTGCTGTAGTCGCGGGAGAGGAACTGGTTGCCGTACTCGTCCTCCCACGGGTACACGTCGTCGATTGATACTGTCTCGATAGTCGGCATGGTGCCTCCTAGCTGCTGAAAGTCGTAAAGTGTCATTGATTTGGGAAATTTCTCAGGTCGCGCAGCTTGCGCATGATGCGCTCCTTGCGCTTCTGCTTGGCCCTCGCCTCGCGGGTGAGGCGGCGCACCTCCCACTGCTCCACGGCGATGGCGTAGGCCTCCTCGGCCCGCATGCGCTCGTAGTAGGTGGGCGGCGCGTCGTAGCGCGGGCGTCTCGGCATGGGGTCGATGGCACGCCCGCCCAGCACGCTCTCGGTTTCCTCGTAGGTGGCGCGCTCGTCCGCCGGCAGGCGCCCCATGAGGTCGGAGATGGCGCCGTCAGTGGCGCGGATCTGCATGCGCAGCTGGCATGGGCGGCAGAAGCCCGTGCGGTTCTCGGGGTCGCGAACCGTGGCGCTCTCGCGCCCGCATGACGGGCACACGGCGGTGCGCGGCTCGAAGTGGCGCAGGCTGATCGCGTAGCCCTGCGAGCGTAGGCGCTTCGCCATCTGCCTCACCGACTCGGAGGACCTGCGCAGGTGCCGGCACAGCTCGCGCTGGGGCACGCGCCCCGCGTTGTCGAGCAGGTACGTCACCTCGTCCAAGGTCCAGTCGATGCGCCTGCCGCCGAGCCTCATGCAGCCACCTCCGTGATGGTGACCTCGATGCGCGGGCGCTTGCGGTCGGTCGCGAAGGTGTCGGTGAAGCCCACGAGGTGCCTGCGGTCGTCGTTTGTGATGATGCGGGCGCGCACGAGCCCGTCGAGGATGAACTTCTTGGCGAAGGCCACGTTGTCCACGTCGCGCTTCTCGTTGGGCTCGACCCAGAGGAAGTGCACGACCACGGGGCACGTGATGCGCGGCAGGCGCGCGGCCTTGGCGCACCACGCGGCGCGGTCCGTCTCGCGCTGCTTCATGGCGTTGCCCTTCTTGTAGCTCACGTCGTGGGCCTTGATGAACTCGTTGAGGCCGGGCATGCGGCCCTCGATGGTGAACGAGTGCGTCATCCCAGCACCTCCTCGGCCTGCCGCCAGTCCATGACTGCGAAGGGCAGCGGCCCGCCCACGCACACGGACCAGACCTCGGCCATGGTCGATGGAGTCGAGCGCGGAGCTGCGGGGGTGGATGATGCCCGAGAGGTTGGGGCGGCACATGAGCACGTAGCGGGAGAGGGCGCTCCAGAGGTTGTTGTCGAAGCGGAACTCCTTGCAGAGCGTGACGGACATGCCGAGCTGCTGGGCGTAGTTGTAGAGGTCGCCGCGGCGCAGGCGCGAGGACGGGCGCACGTGGTCGAACCACTCGCAGAGCCCCAGCAGGCGCTCCCACGCCTCGGGGTTGCGCCTCACCCAGCGGCAGGCCTTCATGGCGATGTTGTACGGGCCCTGCTCCATCACTCGGCCCCCACGGATCGGGCGGCGAGCTGGGCCTCCCACTCGGCCTTCGAGATGGGGTGGTAGTCGGGGCACATGAGGCACCACGCCATGAGCGCGCCGAGCGCGGCCACGATGAGCCACGCGAGCGCGGTCAGCGCGAGCCCCTTGATTTGGTCGAGCAGGTCGGCACGGTAGTCGTAGGGTCGTGCTATGCTTGTGGGTGCCCGATGGGCTGTGGGGCGCGGACTTGCTTGGCGGCTGTTGCGCCCCTTTTCTCTCTCCATTCCTGATACCTCCTTGCGTTGTCTGGGTCCTTGTGGAACTCGATGGCGAGCCTCCGCGCGTTGCGAGCGAAGGCTCGCTGCTCGGGCGTCACTGCTCCCTCTTGGGTATGGGCTGGTCGGTGTAGACCTTCTCGGTGTTTCCGGGGGTGACTTCGGACATGTCAATCTCGGCGGCCTCGTCCTCGCGCTTGGAGGAAACCATGGCGTTGGCGAGTATGTCGGCCAGCTTCATGAAGAACTCGCGCGCGCCCTCCTTGGGCTCGTTGAGCTCGTAGTGGTTGATGCGGTTTGGCTTCGGGACGAACATGCCGGCCTCGCGGCTGTCGAGGATGCTCATCTGTGCGCGTGCGAGCATGCGCGTGGCCTCGGCGTCAATGTGCACGACGGCGTTGGCCTCGGGGTAGATGGTGGTCACCTCGTTGGCGATGTTGCCGTCGAGTGCGGACATTGCGGCGAGCCCGGCCTTCTCGCCGAACAGCAGGTCGGTGATAATCGCTTGGTTCTCTGGGGCCTCGTGCATGGTCTTGGTGTTGTCGTTCATTTCCGTGTTCCTCTCTAGAGTCCTGGGGTTTCGGGCTTGCTTTGGGTCATGTCGAAGTGGGTGATGCCGAAGCGCATGGGCTTGGCGTTGAGGTCCACGAGCTCGGTGGCCTCAAGCGCCTCGCAGAGCAGCTCGATGGCGTTGGGGGCGATGTGCACCACGCAACCGCCTCCGGGGTAGATGACGCTCTCGTCCTGCGCGGGGTCGTGGACCTTGGCGGCGAGCCCGGCGTCCTCTCCGAACATGAGGGCGGCGGCTATGGCCTCTATGACCTCCATGTGGGTGTAGGTCTTGCTCATTGGTGTGCCTCCTTCCTGTTGAGAACTTGTGGTGGTGTTGAAAACCTCGGTCGTTCTGGCGGCGACACGTTGGATACCGTGTGCGCCATGGCTGATAGGGGACATAGGGGCAGGCATTTCGCGAGTGGGCCGAGGCCGACGTTCTGGGAGCGGTACAAGGCTTTCGTGCTCGGCGATGACTTCCAGGCGTTGAAGAACACGGCTGAGTTCCTCAACGACTTCGTGCTCCCGTACTTCCTGCTAGCCCTTGTATTTGCACTCAAGGGCTGTGACCTTCGCTGAGAAGGCCACGGTGAGCGCGAGCATCGAGCGAACGTCAGCCCTGCTGGCATCTACGACTCCTAACGTCATGAGAATCCCGCCGACCGCGCAGACAATGACGGCGGCATAGAGCAGGATGTAGGAGAGAATCCTCAGAGCCTTGCGGTCGTCCTCTCGCATTGGGTTACCTCCTTTCAAATTCTGTTTAAAGCAATCATTAATCCAAAAAAAGAGACCCGACGGCATCCCTGAGCAATTTACGACCGGGTTCGTTCATGTGCTCATAGAGTCCGACGAGGTCTGCGAGCCGGTATGCACCGGGGTCCGCCTCTCGTACAGCGTATGTTTGTCTTGAAATTCCGCAGATAGATGCTGCTTTTTCCTGTGAGATTCCCGATGCACGACGGGCTGACTCAAAACCCTCGCTGTCTATTTTCATGGTCACCTCCTCTCGACAAACCCATCCTACTCTACAATTCTGCTAAACGCAATATAATTTTTGGAAAAGGGAACGCGCAAGTTGTAAAATCCACTTAACGGCACAATTTGAAAGGAGGCACCGTGGGGCTACCTGAAAACATAGATGCTTTGCTGGTAAAGCACGACATTACGCAAGAATCACTGGCCCGCATTGCTGGCGTGTCTCCATCTTCCGTAACGAGGTGGAGGCACGGAGCCCAGATGCGGAAGGATTCAATTGAAAAGATTTGCACTTATTTCGGCCTAACTGAGGACGACCTCCTCTCTGACTCCTACGGCCTTGCGGCAAAGGAGCACGGGAGGTTCAATGACGTGCCGGTCCACGCGAGCGGCGACGCCACGGTGCCGCTCGTGACGCTGGGCAGCGTGCATGCGGGCCCCTTCTCGGAGGAGGGGGATACGGAGCGCAGCGTGGACGTGCCCGCCTCGCTGCTGAGGAGCCACCCGAGGGCGCGGGCACTCATAGTCGAGGGCGACTGCATGAACCGCGTGGTGAACGAGGGCATGGCCGTGGTGTACGACCCAGACATGGAGCCGCACAACGGCAGCATCGCGATAGTCGAGACCGAGAGCTACGAGGCGGTCATGCGCAGGTGGTACCGCGGCGGCGACACGCTCATGCTCGTGGCGGACAGCTACGCGAGGCACCCCGACATAGTGCTGGGCGAGGACTCCGGCCCGATCCGGGTGGTGGGCGTCGTGGTGTGGGTGCAGAGCGCGCAGGAGATGGACTGAGGGGGAAGCTTGGGCGAGGAAGCATGTCATAGGGCGTACGGTTTCGCCGACGGCATAGACCTTGGCAGGCACTCGATCGCATGTCGAGCATGGGCGTGAACCCCTTGTATTCGGGGTTCACGCCAGAGCAGATGATGATGTGTTCCCTCGAGGAGGGGTATGGTCAGTACTACAACCTGCGGGAGTTCAATGGCGCGCACACGTCAGGCGGGAGGGGGCTCACCTATCCGAAGAGGCTCACCCAGGCGCTCGGAGGCAAGATGTGGGTCGTGTCCCATGGGTATGCCCTTGAGGTCTCCGAGCACGGCACGAGCATGTTGGAGGGGCTCTACTATCCGGGTACGCTCATATCGATGCGCCTGCCCGTGCGCGACGGCGACCGGCTTCTCGCGTCTGACATGTTCACAAACGGCCCAGAGGTGCCGATAACCTGGAACCCACAGGAGGGTTGGGTCGATCATCTTGGCAGGCAGGTCGATGTTGACGGAGTGAGGGGCGCCGATGACGGTCTTTGGTAACCGGTGTTCGGGAAAAAAGGCATATGATAAGGATACTTGTCTCACGTGCCCCGCTCATGCCGCGGGGTCGAGTGTCGCGAGGGGAGGCAGCTATGGTTATCGAGATGAAGGAGTTTGGTCGTTCGCTTGTCACACGCGCCTCGGGGAGGATGGCGTACGGGAAGATCTTCCCGATGGTCATGTCAGCCACGGACCTCGTTGTGTTCGACTTCTCCGGGGTGGAGACGGTTACGAACTCGTTTGCCGACGAGGTGTTCGGCCACATGGTGTTCGACATGGGCATGGAGGAGCTGCGAGCACGCACGACGTTCAGAGGTGTGCAGCCGTTCATGGCGAAGGTGATACGTTCGGCGATGGACCTGCGGGAGTCACAGCGAATGGCACCTGCTCCCTGCTAGTGAAAAACGAGAGAACCTAGAAGTTGCGCCCCGCGTGATCCGCCAAGATCGCACGCGGGGCGCATGCCATTCCGTTTGGCACGGATGAGAGGCGGTTACGATTATATGGCAAGGCGCACGCGCGACCGCGCGGCGATATACGCGCGGTTCTCAAGCCACAACCAACGCGACGAGTCGATAGAGATACAGCTCGACAACTGCCGCGCGTACTGCGAGGAGCACGGCCTCGACGTGGTGCAGGAGTACTGCGACCACGCCCAGACGGGCCGCGACACCAACCGCGCGGGCTTCCAGCGGATGCTCCTGGACGCCGACCGGCACCTGTTCGACTACGTGGTCATCTACAAGGTGACGCGCATCATGCGCAACCGCGACGAGATGGCGGTGCTGAGGATACGGCTGCACAAGGCGGGCGTCGAGATCCTGTACGCCGGCGAGCAGATAGCGGGCGGCTCGTCGGGCGTGCTGCAGCTCGGCATGCTCGAGGTGCTCGCCGAGTGGGAGAGCGCGATACTCTCCGAGAGGGTCAAGGACGGCATACGCAAGAACGCGGAGATGTGCCTCGCCAACGGCCAGCGGATGTTCGGCTGGGACGTGGGGGAGGACGGGCGCTACGTCGTGAACGAGGTGGAGGCCGGCGCCCTGCGCCTCGCGCGCGAGATCGTGATGGGCGGGGGCTCGGTGGCAGACGCCGTGCGGGCCCTTGAGCCCTACCGCTCCAAGAACGGCAAGCGGATCGGGCAGCAGGCGCTCACCAACATGCTGAGGAGGCCCCAGAACTGGGGATGCTACACCTACGCCGGGGTCGTTGTTGAGGGCGGCATGCCAGCCCTGTGGACGCGCGAGGAGCAGGAGAGGCTGGAGGGCCGCATGGGAGGCACAAAGGCGAGGAGGGGCGAGGACATGGAGTGGTACCCGCTCACGGGCAGGATGTACCACGTGCACGAGGACGGCACCACGTCGGCCATGAGGGGCTGGGCGGGCACGTCGCACACGGGGCGGCGCTACCACTACTACCAGTGCCGCGCGTGCCGGCGCACGCTGCGCAAGGAGGGGGTCGAGCGCGAGGTGGCCGACGCCGTGCTCCGCGAGCTCAGGGACCCGGAGAGCCGCGAGCGCATCGCCGACCTCATGCTGGACGAGGAGGCGTGGGAGCAGGACGGGCCCACGCAGGTGGAGATCATCGAGGGCGAGCTGCGCGAGGTGGAGAAGTCGTTCGAGCGCATCTGGCAGGCCATCGAGGCTGGCATAGCTCCACCGGGCGGCAAGGAGCGCACGGACGCGCTCAAGGAGCGGCAGGCGTTGCTCGAGCGCGAGCTGAGGGAGGCCAAGGCGCTGGCGTGCCTCAAGCTGGACCGCGACGCGGTGATGTTCTGGCTCGAGTGCGCCTCGGAGATGGAGCCCGACGAGCTCATTGCCACGTTCGTGTCGAGGGTCTACGCGCACGAGGACGGGCGGCTCGAGGTGATCTGCCTCTTTGACGAGTCGGAGCCGCCTGGGCCGTCAGGGCCAGACGATGGCGGGGGAGAGTTCGCACAGAATCAAGCTATGTCGACCACGAATCCTTAGGTCGTCGGTGATGTCCGGCGGCCTTTTTCGTCTTCGGTTGCGCACCCCAGCT
>JAFWMI010000094.1 GCA_017513965.1 Atopobiaceae bacterium | reverse complement strand
ATCTTCAACGAGCCAAGGTTCCAGATGGAGTACTGGGAGGCAAGGGGCTGGTCGGCGTCCTAGGCGCCATTGGGGATATCGCGAACATGTATTCGTGTCAATCTAGGTCTAACAAAGAATCTTGAATTGGTTTCATTCCAGCACATTGAGAAAGAGACGTTCTTCCCAAGGTCACTTATCGTCATCGACTGTAAGGCAATAGACTCAAGCACTTCAATCAGTTGAACTGCATGAATCATGGGAATTCTTGTTCCGCGCCAATCAGAATCACCGAGTAGCTTTGCGAAAGTCCGAAGCTCTCGAATACTCACTCTGATAATACGGAGCGGATGGCCGCTTGTATTCCAATTGCCATACTCATCACGAATACCAGGAACAGGCCCGTTTATGGTGGATGAGAAGCATTCGTCTATGGTGCTAGGATGAAAGAGATTCCAAATGGATACGAAGGACGGAATATCTGCACGACTTCCATATATGTTTAGCGAAAAACGCAAGCGACCATGATCATTGGTTCCTCTAAAGAGGCCTAATTCATTCTCAAATTGGAAGTGTAGACGGTATCTTGCAAGCATTTCCTTTCGAAATACCATTCCTTTTGAGTCAGCCAAGATTCCATCAGGATGAATGAAGGCTGATATGCCCGCATCCCGAGCGAAAGACCACGCCTGTGGCAAAAAGCAGCGGTATAAGTTTGCTTTTTGCCCTTTAAGCAGCGGATAGTTCTGCACGGCGTTGAGGAAGCTCTTCTGTCCCGTCATCTTCACATACTCAGATAGATATGTGTCGTATGCCACAGGATTCTCCAGCGCCTCACCGCGTTGCCGCGCCGTCTGGTCTGCCGATAGCTTCTTGACGGCGAACCGTGGGTCGTCGTCTGAGAGTACCGCCTGCTCGTTCCATTCCAGCTTAATCCAAGGCGGGTTCCCCAGCAGCAGGTCAAACCCACCTCGTGCCTCGAACACGTCTGCAAACTCCAGCTCCCAGTGGAAGAAGTGCTGGCGCTCGGAGATCTCCCTCACCACCGCGAGTCGCGGGAACTGGTTACACAGCTTGTCGAGGTCGACTTCGTTCTCAAGCCCAAACTGCAGCTGCATCTGGCGCAGCTCGCGATCCTTGTCTGTCTGGAACTCCTCGCCCAAGTCCAGCTGAATTTGCTGCATGGTCTGCTCTTCGACGCCCACTACGCCCGATACCGTGCCGATGAGGATGAAGGACATGTCCATGAGGAACTCGGCTCGCGAGGGCAGCAGGTCGGCCTTGTCGATGGGCCAGAACCAAAGCGAGCACCAGTAGTCCATCGCAAATTTGAGGCGCGCATAGGGGCCGGCGTTGCGCGCGTGCTCGCTGCGGTAGAACTGTGCGAGCACCTGGTCCTTCTGGCGGATGCTCGTGCGGTTTGGCCGCGCTACCTCGTCGTGCCCGAAGCAATGGAGCTCGTCGAGCGTTTGCCGGCGAAGCTCGCGTTGCTGCTCCACCTGCTTCTTCCAAAGGTCGTCGATTACATAGGAGAGCTCGCGCAGGCTCTTGACCTCGTCGGTACGGTAGGGCTGTGTAAAGCCCTTCCGCCAGCGGTTGATATCGGCAATGGCCTGGGGCTCCAGGCTTTTGATGACCTTGTCCCCGTAGTCGGCCATGCCCGGGTCGCCCACGAGGAAGTGGTATACGCGATGGCTCTTTGAGCAGCCCGTCTCGAAGCCCACGCGCTCGGGCTCGTGGTCGTACCAGCGGATGCCCTTGGTCTTGGAGGAGAGGTCCTTCTCGGTATATCCCTGCCGGCGCGCGCCGATGAGCGAGTTGCCGCAGTGCAGCTGGTTGCCAAACCAGGGCACGTGGCCGTCCTGGCTGATGGTGTTGAGCCAGAGGGACACCTCTCCCAGCTCTACGGCGATGGGGTTGAGGTCGATGCCGTACACGTTGCGGTCGGCGATGAACATCTTGACGCGCTGCAGCTCGAGCTGCCGCTGGTCGTGAGGGATGGACTGTCCCAGCTCCTCCTGCTTCTTTGCGAGATACGCCTCTGCCAGCTGGTTGATCGCCTCGTTCAAGAACGCCGCCGAGCCCATGGCCGGCTCGCAGATGGTAAGGCTCAAGATCTGGTCGGCCGTCTTGCCCTGCAGGAGTTCCTTGAGAGCGTATTTGACGAGGCACTGCGTGAGGCTCTCGGGCGTGTAGTACGAGGCCGACTGCTCGCGCTCGCGTCCGGCCAGGCGATAGATGAAGTGCCCCTTCTCATAGGTCCTCAGCTCACCGGCGCGAGGATTGGGCTTCTCGTAGCGCACCCTTTCGTCCTCGGTGTACTGGCCCAGCTCCGCCTCAGTGACGAAGTATCCCACGTCGAGCTCGTTGAACTTGTCCTTGGCCCGCTTGACCTCGTAGAGCGTCTCTTGGGCAATAAAGCCGCGATACGAGAGCAGGGCCTCGTACACGCTGCCCAGCTGGTTGATGCCGAGCGTGCCGTAGCTCACGCGCTCGGAGCGGCCCTTTGCGGGGTGCGTGTAGCTCATCTTGTCAACGATCTGCAGCATGACGGAATCGCGCAGGCGTGCGCCGTCGATGAGCGGGGTACGCTCGCGATCGAAAATGTGGGCCTTGAGGGGCGGCACGATAAAGACGTCGTTGGTGGAGCCGGCTGCGAGCAGGCTCTGATACTGCTGCTCGTCTGTGGGGTAGCCGTCGTATACCAGCTCGCAGGCTATGCGGAGGGTGCGATCGATGTAGTCTGTGTCCTCTCCCGAAGCATCGATGTCGTCGCGGTGGCTCTCCGCAATGGAACGGATGGACTCAAGCGAGTAAGCCTTGAGGTAGGCCTCAGACTTGGTGGGTGCAAAGCCCAGGTCGGGACGTGCCTCCATGAAGAGCAGGAAGAGCATGCGGTACATGTAGCGGAGACATTCGATCGTAAGCTCGCCCGCGTCGATAGGGTCCTTGTCGAGGCTGTGGCCCTTGTTGTGCGTCCAGTCGTAGATGACCTCGTTGCCAAGCAGCTCCACGCACTCGCGCAGGGCGTATCGCAGCGAGTCGGACACCTCTGATGCGTGCTCGCGCGACTCGCGGTCGAGCTCGTCGAGCAGAATGTCGCCTGTCTGTGGGCAGAGGCTGCTGTATGCCAAAAACGTCGCCGCCGCCTGGAAGGAGGATTCCTCGCGCCTGCGGAAGATCTCATCCATGTCGAAGGACAGATAGCGCTTCTCTGGCCACTTGTTTCGGTCGACAAGCACCAGCTCCTTGGGACTGGCAAGGATGACGAAGCGGGCAGGATGTGCGACGTCGAGGAGCAGGACGTCAAGCGCCTCCTCGCACGAGAGGCCACAGGTGAGGGCATCCTCTTCTTCCGCAAGGCTCAGGGGTGTCGTGGAGAGGAGGTCTTCCTCGCCCTTGGGCTGGCAGGCGATGACCCACACGCGCGGCCTGTTGTCCGCGTCCCGATACTCTGCCATCAGGGGCACGAGGGTGCCGTCGGGAAGTGGTATCTGATCCGGCTGGGCTTCTGGGTACCCCAGGGCGTTGAGGTAGGCGTCCAGCATCTCGCGGGAGCTGTCTTGGGAACGACGCAGGCCGCCTTCTCCAAAGAGCCGGTAGTACAGCGTGCTGGTATCGCGCAGGTTCTGATAGGGCGTCCGCGCATCCGTGTCCTTGGCGACGGCCTTCCAGCCTTGGACGGCCTCCTTCACGCTCTGCTCGAAGTAGGTGGACAGATAGTGGTCCGTGTAGAACTCGTTGACGCTGCTGATGCCGGTGAGGTCTATAGCCATCTCTTACGCTCCCACGAATGCGGCTTGGATGCGAATGTTGGGGTTGTCCTCGATCTCGAGGGTGTCGCTGACCCATTCGACGTACTGGTCAAAGAGGTCGTCAATCTCCGCTGCCTTTCGCGTGCGCACGCTCTCGAACGTAGGAAGGGCGAGCCGCACCTCCTTGTGCCGCTCGCGCAGGTGCTCCAGCTTGTCAATTTCCTTGTAGATGTGCGGGTCAATCCTCTGTTTGTACGCATCGAAGGACTTGGTCATGTGCTTGTGCGCTTCGGCGACAACCAAGGGACAGAGCGTGCCGGCATGCTGAGCTACCCGGTCCGTCGTCAGCAGCTGGTTGGGGATTCGCTCGTCATCGATCTCCGTCAGCTTGACGACCTGGCCGAGCGTGAGCTCGCGCTCGAACGACCCGTTCTCGAAGAGCAGGCCGAACCATTCGTCTACGACAGGCGACGACTTCCGGTTTGGGAAGATGCCCTGCACGAGGAAGAGGGTTTGGCCGGCGGCCAGCCCCTTGACGCCCACGAGAGGAGCCTCATCACGCTGGAAGAGCTGCATCGAGGCCTTGTCCTCGATCCACTCGAAGATCGGGTGCAGACGCCAGAGATACTGTGCCTGGGGCCAGTTGCCCAGTTCGAACTCCGTGCTGCGGGCACGCTCGGCATCCTCCATGCAATACGCCTTGTCGGGACTGAGCACCAGCGTGTCGCTATTGACAGTGCGCCCTGGTGCGATCTTCTTGAGCCGGCGGGCAAGCTCGCCGCTCGGGTCGACCCGCAGGCGAAGTCCCCGCACTTTGTCGAGCTGCTGGCGGCTCTGGACGCCGGAGTCCTTGCCAAAGGCCTCCAGTCCTTCCTGCAGGAACTCCATGTCGTCGAGCAGGGTGTGGTCCTCGATCGTGGGAACCTGCCCCGCGGCCTGCTCCTGCGCCTTCTCGATAAAGAGGTCAAAGAGCGAGAAGTCGTCATCTCCACCGTCGTCGACGAAAGCCTGCTCAAACGCCTCGGCATCTGAGCCAGTCTCGAGCGCCTGCTCCACCACGCGGGTCTCGTCCTCTACATTGAACTTACCGAGGAGCATGGAGGGATCTCCGATGTTGTCGTGCGCCTGCCTCTCCTTTTCGATGAGAATCTCTATGATGCGGGCATCGCCTTTGATGCGGTCGTTTTTGGCTTCGGTCGTGAGGAAGCGAATCTCGGGCTGACGCTTCTGGCCGTATCGGTCGATGCGGCCGTTTCGCTGCTGGAACACCATGAGCGACCATGGCGTGTCAAAGTGGACAAGGCGATGGCAGAGATAGTGCAGGTTGATGCCCTCGGACGCCACGTCTGAGGCCACGAGCACCCGAACTGGCGCGGCCTCGTTGCCGAACTCAGCCACGAGGTCCTGCTGTTCCATGTCGCTCATGCCGCCGTACATGGTGCGGACTGCCGCATCGTCCATGCCGAGGTCGCGCTTCAGATTCTCGGCTACCCATCTCATGGTTTCGATACGTTCGGTAAAGATGACCAGGCGGTCCGTCGCATCGCCAGGGTGCCATCCGAAGGCAGGGTCCCTCAAAAGGGCGAGCAGTCCCTGATAGCGCGAGAACGAACCCTCACCAATGCGCTGTACAGTAT
>JAFWMI010000093.1 GCA_017513965.1 Atopobiaceae bacterium | reverse complement strand
GGTTCATGTAGACGCCACCCACATCGCTCGGCTGGTTGGTGGAGATTTCCAAGTGAGCGCCTTCTCCGAGCGTCACTCCCTTGGTCAAGACTGCGTGCATGGTAATGGCAAGCTTGTCGGTATAGGCATGCTCCACCGTCACCGTACTGCGCTCCCGATTTACCAGCTCACCCGTGGTGTTGGTGGGGAACGCAAACGTGCTCGCCGTGGTAGCCTTGCCTTGCTCGACCGTCAATGCCGTGCTCGTGGCGCGAGCAGCATTTGCGCCGGCTAGCGTGCTTTGCGTGAGCTTGTCCACGGTCTGGTAGTCGTCGGCATTCTTGGACAGATAGTTGGCATCCACGGCATAGAGCGTATATGCACCAGCAGGCAGGAAGGGCGTGCGCAGCTGCGCGCTCGTCCCGGCGGGGCCACTCTCCACCAACTTGCCCTCGCCGTCGTACAGCAGCAACGTGCAAAGCTTCTTTGCAGGGTTGGAGAAGGGCACGTTTACGTAGCCAAACGAGGTGATGGGGTCGGCCATCGTAATGGTGGCCTTCGTGCTCTCGGGGCTCAGCGAAATGGTTTTGACCTCACGCATGGTAACGTCTGGATGCGTGGTGCCCATGCGGTCGGGCGCATTGGCCTCACGCCGGGTAATGGTCACCTCATAGGCGGCTTCCCGACCATGCTCGATGTACCAGTCATCGTCGTAGCCCTTCTCGGGTTGAAGCACGATGTGCGTCCCATCCGCAACGTAAAACGGCACGGGATACCTTTGATCAACGCCGTTTCCATCGGCCTCTATGCGGTTGACGGCCACGCCGGTAACGCCATCGTTGAGGTCAACTGCATCGGTCGTGCCATCAACGCCGGTAAATTGGAAGCCTTCAAAGGTTATGAGACTGTGAGGCAGCGGAGCCACAAGCTCAGCAGTAAAGTTCCCGGTCGTTGTCGTGGGCACTTCGTAGCTCACCGGCCCAGCCTCCAGCTCGATGCGCGGGGTAAAGGTAATAATGGAACCCGAGGTAAGGCCGCTTATGACCACCGTGTTGGTATCGTTTTTGGTGGGCCAGAGGTTGTATGAGCTGTAGCCACCCGCCGCCAGCGGCGTTTGCACCTCAATGATGCCCCACGATCCGTTGTCAACGGGCGTCTTGCCCGACGCGCACGTAAGCGTAAACGTGCCCGAGAAGAGCTGCTTGCGCGGCACGTTTACCACAGGCTCGGCTACGTCGTCCTCCACCAGAACCCTATCGCTGCTCTTCCAGAATGAGGTGTTGCGTCCCGTAGGTACAACTTCCACATACAGGTCGTAGGGCGAGGGGCCAAACTGTACGTAGTTACCAGTTGCCACCAGCACGTCGGTGTCCTGCGTGTCGCCCTTGCGGCGATACCAACGCACCTCGTAGTCCGCGACGTAGTCGTCGGTGTACTCGCCGCTCTCGTTCTGGAAGCGCACGTTCAGATAATGGCGAATCTTTGCCGACATGTTCTTGGTGGTGTAGGTAACGCCAACCACGCGCGGGCTACTGAACGTGCCGTCGTTGGGACCAACGTGCAACAGATACTGCCGAGGGTTGGTGCCTTCGATGGGTGTGGCATCGGTTACGCTGCCCACCAAGTCGACTATGCGGGTCTTGCCAGAGGGCTGGCCGTTTGCATCATATATAGGTGTTTCGCCGTCGATGACAAACACGTAGTCGCCAGGAACGAGCTTCGCCTGCGCATAGCCCGTATATTCCGCGGTACCCAGCTCGTACTCCGTTGCCGAGTCGGGTATGGCCGTGCTGCCCTCAGCGTAAGGCCACAGGCGCAGACGTGCCGACGTGGGTATGTCGGTAGCTTCCTCGTCGTCAAAGCTCAGCGCAGGGAACCTCACGTAGCTGCCGATGGTGATGTTGGGCTCCGCTACCTCGGCGGTAATGATGGCCCAGTCGCCCTCGCCACTGACATCGCCTTCCTTGGGCATCTGGACGTACTCGCCGTTGTTGTCCTTGAGCCGCAGATTAACCTCAATGCGATTGACGATGGTCGTGTCGTACCCAATCGGAACGTCGGCCTCGAGCGTCCCTGCTTGCTTGTTGTAGCACGCTTCCACCAAAAGAGGAGAGCCTTGAGGTGCTACAGGGCTTGAGGTCGTACTATTGCGCGCCGTTTGGTAAACGTTAAACACCACGTCGGACTGCGAGAGGTTGAGTGCCGTGTTGGTGAGGTCGGCCGAAACAGGCACCGAGAGGTGCATCGTGGCGCCGTCCTGGTCCTCTATATATATGATGCCGGTGGGCGTGTACGTAATCTCGCCCAGCGTTACGGCGTCGCGCACCTCGATGGTGTACTGCTTGGAGGTCGTCATGGGCACGCCGTCAACGGTTTCAGTAAGCGTAACGGTAAACGTCTGCGTGGTCGCATCGCTCGCCAGCGTGCCCGATACGGCACCCGTGCTCGCGTTGAGCGAGAGGCCCGTGGGGAGCTCACCAGTCGTAACTGCCCACGAGAACGTCCCGGGATCGCTGTCTGTTGGGACGCCGGTGCGCGCCTTGAGCGTCGTGGCGTAGCTCAGGCCCTTCATGGCGCTCGGCAAGGTCTGGGTGGTAATGGTGGGTGCCACGCGCTCATCGTTGAGATACCCCACCTCAATGGGGTTGTAGGCGAAGTAGTAGAGCTCACCGTCTATGTTCAACCGCAGCACCGGAAAGTACACGCCTGGCTGCAACGTGCTGGTTTCGGTACCAAACCTATCCCCGAGCCTTATGCCGTTGATGGCAAAGACTGCCGTCTTTTGACCAACGTTTGGCGTAAGGCTCCATGTCGTTCCATTGGTGCCAGTGGTTGAAGTCGACCGCTGCCACACCGGCTTTTGGTCCACGGCATCACCGTTCCAAGTGAATGCGGTGGGCCATGCGTCCATGTTGCCGCTCGCGCTCAGCTGCTCGAGCTGCTCAATCGTGAGCGCTGTGTTCCCATCCTTCGCCTTGTACATGTTGAGGATAGGGTTCTTTATGCCAACAGATCCCACGACGGGGTTCTCGCCGAGCACAGACACCGTGTTTATCGCAAGCCGCAAATCAACGCGCGTGTCGAGGTCCACAAGATCGAGCTCTTGTCCGCTCTCGCTCCCCTTTACGCTAAATGACTCGCGCGTGAACGAGCCCGCACCATCCGTCTGGTAAAAGCCGTTGAAGATATAGGAGGAGCTGTCATCGACGGTAATGGTCTTGTTGCCTCCGTTCTCCAACGACGAGTACTCGCCCGCTTCGCTCGTGACTATAAAGGCGTATTCGCCAGGCGGTAACGGAAGCGTAAGCCCGTCCTCTTCGTAAAACAGGCCATCCATAGAGCTTTTGTCCGCATTGAGCGACACGGTGAAGGGGCCGGTATGGCCCTCGCGATACGTGGCGGTCTCGTCTGGATAGGGCACAAATGTGATAGTGTCCGTAGCATTGTGCCAGTCGTAGTAGTTCATGTTCATAGCGTCTTCGCTACTGTCCACCGCACGAATTCTAAACTGGTCCATGGGTGAGACATAGGTATTGCTGCTCCATCTACCGCCGCTACCGTAATCGACCCATGCCTCGAGTACGACTTGGTATGGCTTCGTCGCATTCTGCACGGTGAGCGCATCTTCTTGGGGCTCACCCTCCTCAACGGCAACGGCGTCTCCCTCGGACTCAGGAGCGGTCTCTTCCGGCGCCTGGCCGGGTGCTTCGTCCCCGGGTTGGGACTCGGGTTGCTCCTCGGTCACCTCCCCCTGCACAATCGCCTCGGCCTCCTCCACGGCCTCGGCAAGCGCCGGCGCTGGCACGGAGCCAAACACCATCGAGCACGCCACCACAAACGACAGTAGCTTTCTCACGGTAACCACCCCTCTTCGTCCACCCCGCCAATCCAGATAAAAATCCAGTTTCAGAATGCGCCTCAACGGGCGATTTGGGTAGGCTAGTTTTGGGTTAGGTAGCCCTTTACCTGCAAAAACGTCGTTAGGCCAGTTTTGGCCTTCTCTGCGAACGCAGGGCGGCCGTCCATGCGACGGCCGCCCCCAACGTTGCTCCTGTACTGCCGTTTACTCGTGAAGGGCCTCGCCGTTACTCTCAATTACGCGGCGATACCAGTCATAGCTATCCTTCTTCACACGCTCCAGCGTTCCAGTGCCGTCGTTGAAGCGATCCACGTACACAAAGCCATAACGCTTGCGCATCTCGCCTGTGCCGGCAGAAACCACGTCGATGGGTCCCCAGTACAGGTAGCCCATAATGTCGCATCCGTCACGCAAGGCCTCCTCCACCTGCAGCAGGTGGTCGCGCGTGTACTCCACGCGGAACGGGTCGTGAATGCGTCCCTGCTCGTCGAGGTTCTCGTCCAGACCTATGCCGTTCTCCACAATAAACATGGGCACGTCGTAGCGGTCCTGCAAATAGTTGCACACGTAGCGCAGGCCCTTGGAATCGATCGGCCAGCACCACGGCTCGGGACTGCAGCCCGTGAGGTAGGGGTTGGTCACGGTTCCGGCAGCACCACTCGTAAGGCCGCCGCCCTTGCTGCTGCTGGTTCCCTCGGCAATGGCACGCGTGCTGTACACCTGGCTGCGGTAATAGCTAAACGCGAAGAAGTCGTTGGTGTACTGGGCGATGAGCTCCATGTCGCCTGGCGCAATCTGCAATTCTACGTCGTTCTCGGCCCAAATCCGCTTAACGTAACCGGGATAGCGACCCTTGAGCATCACGTCCGAGAAGAACGAATGCAGGCGTTGCGTGCGCTGGGCACCAAGAATGTCGTCGGGATTGCACGTCTCTGGGTAGGTGGCAATCGCACTCTGCGAGAGCATGAGGCCCATCTTGGCCTCCGGGTCAATCTCGCGGCACAGCTTGACGGCAAGCGCGTTGGCCACGAACTGGTAGTGCCAACCCTGATAGAGCTGCTGCGACGTGAGGTCTGCGTTCACGATCTCCTTGTTGGTGGGGTGAATGTCGAGCATGCCACCAGCCGCAAAGGGCACCATGCGCCCCACGTTAATCTCGTTGAAGGTCATCCAATACTTGACCTTGCCCTTGTAGCGCGTAAGGAGGGTACGCACATACCGCTCCCAAAAGTCGATCATCTTGCGATTGAGCCATCCGCCATAGTCCACCAAGAGCCCCAGTGGCGTCTCGTAGTGGCTAATGGTAATAACGGGCTCCATGCCCAGCTCTATCATCTTGTCTAGCAGGCGGTCATAGAACGCAAGGCCCTTCTCGTTAGGCTCCTCCTCGTCACCGTGGGGGAAGATGCGCGCCCAGCTAATGGAGGTGCGGAACGCCTTAAAGCCCATGCCCGCCATAAGCTCGAGGTCACTCTCGTAACGATGGTAAAAGTCGATGCCCTCCTCCGAGAGATGCACGAACTCATGGTTAAAGCTTGGCTCCCACTTACCGGTTGCCTCGTTCCACTCAATGTCGGGCTGGTTGCCAATGCCGGTCATCACGTCCGTTACGTTCAGCTGCTTGCCATCCTCGAGGTACGCACCCTCGAGCTGGTTGGCCGCCACCGCGCCACCCCACAAGAATCCCTCTGGAAATGCCGTTGCCATTGCGTGCTCCTCTTCCCTCGTTCTGCTCGGTTACACGTTCAGTATACGACGAAGGCAACGTGCCGCCCGTTTTTCGCATGCCCACACCCCGCCGCGCGGTAGAATCTTGGCAGCGAGTATATTAAGGA
Organism: Atopobiaceae bacterium; assembly: GCA_017513965.1. Lineage (GTDB taxonomy): Bacteria > Actinomycetota > Coriobacteriia > Coriobacteriales > Atopobiaceae > RUG440. The sequence continues at coordinate 58,625 of JAFWMI010000093.1, read as the reverse complement.
GGGCCATGGGCCACCACCAGCCAAACATATCGCCCGCCGTGCGCGCAGCATTGCTCATTGGCGCCTGCTTTCTTCTTGGGTCAACGGGCTGGCTCGCTTGGCTTTATCAGCTCATGGAGCTTGCTCAAGCGTCGGCCATCGACGCACTCACCATGGTCGTGGGGTACCTCATGCAAGCGGTTGGCATGGGAGCCTACCTCGTTATGAGCAAGCGGCTTACCACTGCCCGGTTGCGGCAGATAAGCACGAGCTGCACGGCTGCGTTCTCCGTATGCCTGGCACCCGCGATCACCACCGCAAGTCTTGAGGCGGCCCTCGCCTTTGGCTATTTGGCCAACGTGGCCTGTGGGGTCTTTACCGCGTATTACCTGCACTGCCTTGCGACCATTGTGCCGCATGAGCGTCAGGGCCTCACGTTTGGCGGAGCATATGCCACGACCACGGTTATATCGTGGCTCATTACGCTCCCGGCATCCGGCGCACTCCTGCGAGGCGTCCCCGCCATCGCGCTTTGTCTTTTGCTTGGGGCCCTGACTTCCTTCCTCGTGAGCACCACACCCGTCCAAAGCGCGCCAATCGATGCCGCAGACGAGCAACAGGAGCTCGACCGCACGCTCATACCGCTTGCGTGCGTTGCCGCGGTCCTTGCAAGCCTCGTGAAGAATGCCGGCTTCAGCTTCCCCACTGCCGACCTTTCTGCCGGCCTGAGCTTGGAGCTGTCGCGCTTGCTGTACGGCGTAGGCCTTGTGGTTGCCGGTTTGGTGTGCGATCGCCGGCGCTCTTTTGGCGCCCTTTGCTGCATTACGGCGCTCGTAACGCCCTTTCTTATGCTTGCGCTCTCGGGCATGGACGCGCCCGGTGCGCTGCTCTGGTCCGTCGACTACCTGCTCTTTGGATTCTTCGCGGTCTACCGGGTCATTCTGTTCGTTGACCTTGCCTGCAGCGAGCGTCGCCCGTCTTTGGCCGTTATGGGCCTCTTGCTCGGACGCACGGGAGACGCCCTCGGCACGGCACTCTGCCTTGCCCTCGCCAATATGCCGCTTGTGCTGGTGAGCATAACGGCTGTGCTCTTTGCGCTTACAGCCGCCTCGTTCTTCTTGCTCTATCAGCGTCTCTATGCGGCTGTGCCCGAGGCACAGCCAAGCGAGCAAGAGCTGTTCGACCGGTTCTCGGCACGACACGACCTCTCGGCGCGTGAGCGAGAAGTGCTGCGCCTTGTACTCTCTGAGCACACCAACGCCCAGATTGCCGGCGAGCTGTTTGTCTCGGAGGCAACGGTAAAATTCCACGTGCGTAATCTGCTCAAGAAGACCGGCTGCAAAAACCGCCTCGAGGTACACGACCTCTACGCCCAAACCCGCTAGCAATCGGGGGGCCAAGCCCCCTTGATTGCAGGGGGACTTGTCCCTTCGATTGCGGTGTGCCCCTTTGTTGCTAGAGGGCGGCCACAAAGCGCGCTTGAGCCGCGCGACCCTCCTCGTCCCACTTAAACACGCCCGCGTCCTCGAGCACGGCACCGAACACCTGGCCAATCTCGTCTTTGGTAAGACGCCCAGCCTCAATCTCGCCCTCAAGGCGCGGCGGCAGAATGGCCAGACCCATTACCTCAATGAGTCCGATGTTCTCCTTCTTTACGTGCCACTTGTCCTCGTGGGGATGGAACACGCCCAGCGGATGCTCGTCACTCGTTACGTTGCACCGCAGGGCCAAATCCATCTCGTACGCGTCTCCGCGCCGCCGACAAATGGGCGTAACCGTGTTGTGACGCGTGCCGTCCGCCTCATGGCTCACCACACCCACCTCAGGAGCGTCCCAATCGCGCCACATGAGCAGCACGTGCTCGGCGGCATCGAGCAGCGCCTCTCGACTTGCCGACCGCAGCCGCAGCACCGAGAGCGGCCACTCCAACACGAATCCCTCAACCCCGGGATGGCCCGCCATAACAAAGGCGTCCAGCTCTGCCGCACGCTCCATGGGGAACACGTAACGTCCGCCCTGGAAGTGGTCGTGAGAAAGAATCGAACCGCCCACAATGGGCAAATCGGCATTGGATCCCACAAAGTAGTGCGGCAGCAGGTCCACAAAGTCAAGCAGGCACGAGAAGGCCGCCCTGTCAATGTGCATGGGACGATGCTCTGCGCTCATGGCAATGCAGTGCTCGTTAAAGTACGCGTACGGGCTGTACTGGAATCCCCAACGCTCGCCACCCAGCTCAATGGGCACTATGCGCAGGTTTTGACGCGCCGGATGCATACCATGCGGATCTGAGGCCGGTCGTCCCGAATACCCCTCGTTCTGCACGCACAGCTGACACGCCGGATACGCCTCCCCCGCAGGTGCGGCTCCGGCAGCCGCAATGTCGCGCGGGTCCTTTTCGGGCTTGGACTTGTTGATGGTAATCTCCAACTCGCCCCAGCGCGTATTGCACGTCCACGCCAAGTTGCGCGCAATGGCCGAGACGCGCACGTAGTTTACGTCGCAGCACAGCTTATAAAACCAGTCCGTGGCCGCCTTTGGCCCGTCCTGTTTTGTAAGTTCGCCAAAGCGTGCCGCCACCACCGACGGCATGGGCACAATCGCACCTGCCACACGCATGGCCGCGCGGTCGCGTCCCGTAGCCGAGTCCTCCACCTGGCCGTTAGCGACGGCGACCTCAGCAAGGGCGTCCAGTAGCGCGTCTATGTTGTTCTCAACCTCATCGAGCAGTACAGGACCAAACGCACCCACCGACTCGAGCACGCGATTGTACGACCAAGTGCTGTCAACCGCATCCACGAGGCCATGCTCAACCGCATACCAGACGAGCTGCTGTACTACATCCACCATGCCTTTGCCCCCTCGTGATCAATTCCGTACACGCCGCAGGCACCCTCGCCAAAGACGGCATCCATGCCGGCCGCGAACCCATTGACGGCCTCCTTGCGCACGAATGCCTGAATCGTTCCGCCAAATCCCCCGCCATGCACACGCACGACGCCACGATCCTCGAGCAACTCCTCAGCCAACGCAATGGCGAGCATGGAGGGCTGGTCGCTCGTTCCGCCCACGCTCACGTTTTGCAGGTACATGGCCGAGCTGGCACCCGAGAGCCGCGTAAGGGCCAGGAACGCGTCCACGTCGCCGGCCTTCAGCGCTGCCACGCGCCGTGCAACCAAACGCTCCTCGCGGTAGTAATGCAGTGCCCGGAGCGCGGCGCGGTCGCCCAACGAGGAACGCAGCTGCGGCAAGGCCGCAATAACGTCCTGCTCGCTCACCTGCGAGAGCACCTCCGCGCCGAGCTCACGTGCCACAGCCTGCATCTCGCCTGGCACGGCGGCATAGTCGTCTATGTTGGCAGAGTGGTCGGCTCCCACCGCCACGATGCACACGGCATATCCCGCTGCCCCAAAGTCAAAGTCTATGCCCTCCGCCTTGAGCTTGGTGGAATCGAAAAAGTCCATGTGCTGCACGCCGCCCAGTGCCACCGCGGCCTGGTCCATAAGACCGCACGGTTTGCCAAACCACTCACGCTCGGCCCGCTGTGCCATCATGGCAAGCTCGGCCGGCTCAATGGCCCCATCTGCCCAAAGTGCGTTCATGGCCTGACCCAGCTCCAACTCAAAGGCGGCCGAACTCGAGAGTCCCGAACCTCCCAAAACGTCACTTCGCAGCACCGCGCTAAAGCCACTCGGCACTACGTCGCGATTGGCAAACTGAGCCGCCATGCCGCGCACGAGCGACGCGGTGGTCCCCCGCTCCTCCTCGCGCGCCTCAAGCTCGTCGCACGCCACCTCAACGAGGCCGTATCCCTCGCTCAGCACGTGCATAACGCCATCGTCGCTAGGCACAAACACGCCCTCAATGTAGCGGTCCACCGCTGCGGCAATTACGTTGCCGCCTTCGTGGTCGGTATGATTACCTGCCAGCTCGGTACGGCCGGGCGCACGAACGGCAAGCGGCCTCTTGCCGTCGGTGCTCCCAAAGATCTTTTGATATGTTGACAAAAGCGACTGCATGGCATCGGTACCCATGGCCCCTCCTCGCAGTTAAGATGGTATATGCAACTTTTATAGTACGTCATTTGCCACACGCACAGGGGGAGGCTCCGCGCGAGCGGACGCGACATGGCTGAGTCGTCGCCAACAACCGTTCACTCACTCCAAAAAAACGCCCAAATCACCCGCCATACATGCACATTACGTGTGTTTTATCATTTCCAAAGAAAAAAATCCTTCTCGCGAGCTGCATTTTATTCTCGTTTGGGAATACAATCCCCCACAGGTTTTTGTTAGTACGAGCAATTGATTGGATGTGTCATGCGTAAGATCAAGCAGTTCGATGGCAAGCGCCACGTCTACGACACCGAGAAGTCAACCGAGCTCGGTACGCGCGCCTTCGGCGTGTTTGGCGATCCCGCTGGCTACGAGGAGACCCTCTACCAGAATCGTCAAGGCTTCTTCTTCGTCGTGGGCAAGGGTGGCGAAGCGTCTCCCTACGCCGCTGGCGAGGACGTTCGTCCCCTCTCCGAGGACGAGGCTGCTGCCTGGCAGGCATAGTTCCCCGGAACAACGTTAGCCATCTTGCGGGCGCACGGCCTTCTTTGGTCGTGCGCCCGCGCCTTACCAAGAAAGGCGGCAACCATGCTTAACAAGGACACTTCTCTTGAGGAAGTTCGCGCGTTCTTTCGTGAGGACCGTTTTGCCACAGAGGCGTGCGGATGTCGCGTGCTCGAAGCAAGGCAAGGCCATGCCGTCTGTGCGTTTGACGTCACTCCCGTGCATCGCAACGCTCAAGGCAACGTAATGGGCGGAGCCATCTTCACTTTGGCAGACTTCACCTTGGCCATCGCCTGCAACATAGGTGAGCAACCAACCGTTTCTGTGAGCAATACCATCGAGTTTATGTCCGCCACGCGCGGCACCCAGCTCATTGCCACGTGCACGGCCAGCAAGAGTGGCAGGTCGTTGGGGTTCTACACCGTCGACGTCGCGGACGATTTGGGCACACCAGTCGCCCGAATGACGGCAACCTGCTTCAGGCGCGCATAACGAGCGCCGCACACTCACAAGAAGCGTGTACTATGGAATACCGCGCAACTGGCACTGCGTCCTTTGGAGGACCCATGGACAAGACGTTCGAGGCGGAACAACGCCATCTAGACGAGGTCTATGCCACCATTTTGGCCTTGCGAGACGAGCTTGCAGAAGAGCTCGATGAGCATCAGGCCGAGATGGCGCAAGACCTGCGCGACATGAGCGATGAGCTGCGTCCCGACGTCGCTGGCATCGAGGCCGACGAGGCCATGGAGACGCTTGCCGCAATCGAGACGCTCAACAGCGTTATTGACGCATACAACCAGCGCCGCGACTTTGCGATGGAGCGCATGCAACGCGTGCTCGCATTGCTCCGTCAGCCCTACTTCGCCATGGTGCGCCTGCAAATGCGTCCAGGTCGACCCGCACGCGACGTATACATAGGCGCGGTGGGCCTCACCGACAAAAACCGCAACCCCATCGTCGTTGACTGGCGCAGTCCCGTGGCCGAGACCTACTACAAGCAGGAAAACGGCCCCACGTCATTCTCGGTGGACGGGCGCACGCGCAACGTGACCCTCGAGCTGCGTCGGCAGTTCGACATCGAGCGCAACATCCTGCGCATGTACTTTGACACAACGGTGGCCATCCAGGACTCGCTGCTGCTCGGCGCACTCAAGCGACATCACTCCGAGAAGCTCCAGGCCATCACCGCCACCATTCAGCGCGAGCAGAACGAGGTTATTCGCCACGATGACGTCCCCGCGCTGCTCGTAAGCGGCATCGCAGGCAGTGGCAAGACCTCCGTGCTGCTCCAGCGCATCGCATACATGTTCTACCAGGAGCGCGAACGGCTGCGGCCGGAGCAGGTAACCCTGTTCACCCCCAACGCCGTCTTTGAGCACTACATCGACTCCGTGCTCCCAAGCCTTGGTGAGACCAACCCCCGCGTCTTCACGTGGCGCACGTTTATGGAAAACGAGGGGCTGGGCGGTCGCGATACCGGCGCGCAAACCGACCCCGAGGCACTGCGCACCCTCGAGCAAGGCGTTCCCTCGCTCAGTCTCGACTTACAGGATTTGCAGGACATCCGCCTGGACGGCGAGACGCTGCTGCGCGCAAGTCAAATCCAAAGCGCGCTCAACAAGTTCTCGCAGTTTGACCTTGGCCCTCGCCGCATCACGCTCACCCGCGACGAGCTGCACGACCGACTGGAGCGGCGCTTCTCTACGCTCGCTCGCCGAGAAGACCTGCAGGAGCGTATGCTCACGATGGACGTGGACGAGCAGACCCAGGTGTTTGGCGAAACCGTAAGCCCCGAGTCGGAGCGTGAGGTAATTGCCTGCACGCGCGAGTATGTGGTGCATCTCTTTGGTGCCGCACACGACCTCATCGACGACTGCGGATGGCTGCGCATCGATCGCGTTGGTCAGCGCATGCTCGGCCGCTCCATCAATGCCTGCGAATGGCTATGGCTTCGTATGCTTCTATGTGGTCAGGGCGCCAAGGATACGCGATACGTGTACGTGGACGAGGTACAGGACTACACGGTGTCGCAACTCATGCTGCTTTCGCGCTACTTCTCCCGTGCGCACTTCCTGCTGCTTGGCGATGCGCATCAGGCAATACGCGAGGGCACGGCCTCGTGGGATCAAATACGCGACGTCTTTTGCGCGGCAAAAGACACGGTAGACGAATGCTCCCTGCTCACCAGCTATCGTTCGTCTCCCGAGATCACCGACCTCTTTAGCAGCCTGCTCAGCGAGCAGGAGCGCGGCACGCTCTCGTCGGTGCGACGCGCGGGCATTATGCCCACCATTCGCGCGTTCAACGACACGGATTCGTACTTGGAGGCACTCCGCAACACGGTCGCCACGGCACGTGACCAGGACGAGGGGCTTACGGCCGTTATCGTGTTGGACAGCAGGCGCGTAAGCTGGCTCTCCAAGCAACTCAAAGATCAGGTGACGGTCATCCGCAGGAGCGACCACTTGCCCGCAAACGGCGTGGTGCTGCTCGACCTCGCCCTAGCAAAAGGCCTTGAGTTCGACCATGTGATCGTGGCTGACGCCCAAGAGGAGGTCTATCCCAACACACCACTTGCCTGTCGCCGCCTGTATACCGCCATTTCCCGTGCCATGCACAAGGCAACCGTGTTCTCGCAAGGCCCGCTCACCCCTCTGCTCAACAGCTACCTCACCACCCGAGAGGACCTCGCATGAACCTCCAACAAGCCATAGAGCATGCCAACGCCTTTGTGTTCCCCGAATTCTTGACCGACGACCTCGCACGCAACAACGAACGAGAGAAGAACGAAGAGGCCATCTCCGTCCTTACGCAAGCATGGTTTGAGGCACCCCTTGGCGCTGAACCCTTTCCCTTTGACCTTGTTCGCAACCTTGCCGACCGAAACCGCGAGCTCTGCGACCTCATAGGCACCGAACAGCTTCGAAGGGTTCGTGGCACGAGCCTTGCCCAGCGCCTCTCGGACGACGACATCCTACGTGGCGCCGCGGCATTGCAGCATCGTGACATAACCGAGATACGACGTACGGCTGGGCCGGGCCTGCGCGACATGGGCGTTGCGTACGTGGAGGCAACCGTCTCGGGCATGGTGGCGGGCGTAGACATCGAAACCACCGAACGCTATCCCGATCGCGGGTACATTATCAACGTGGGTTTGCAGTTCGTGACCCTCTCGCCCAAAGGCCGTGCCAACAAGGGCTATGCCGCCTATTGCGGTTTGCCCCAAATGTATGAGCAGGCGGGCGTTCCCCTTGCCGAGATTCATCACATTACGTGGTCTGATCTTGCCGGCAAGCTGCCCTTCAGAAAAAACGAGGAGCTGCAAAAAGCCCTGCTCGCCTCGTTGGAGACATTCCCCTACATGGCGCACAACGCCGCGTTTGAGGACTCGTGGTTTATGCTCCACCTCACTGGCTATGCCGAGGGTCGCAAGGCGGGACGCATTGTACCCATCGACACCCGTGACATATGCCGGCGCATCGACCCCGAGGTACGCACGCTGCCCCACGACGCCAAGCCAGCCGCACTCGAAACGTGGGCACGCCGTCGCAAGACGCTCAAGGCAAACGAGAAGGAGCGGCATTTGGGCCTCGACGACGTGGACCTCATGATTCGCACGGTCGAGGCGGAGTTTAGCGAACGCAACATGTTCGCCTAGCACTCGCGTGAAACCGAGGGGACGGTCCCCTGTAGGAGGCCGTCCCCTCGGTTACGGTATGTCCCTTTGTGGCTATGCGCACAGACTGTGGGCAACCTCAACAATACGCTTGGCGTTGAGGCCGTAGTATTCGAGCAGCTCATCTCCCTTGCCCGACGTGCCAAACACGTCCAGCATGCCAATGCGTACCACGGGAACGGGATGACGCTCGCTCAGCGTCTCGGCAACCGCGCTGCCAAGGCCGCCAACTATGGTGCCCTCTTCGATGGTTATTACCTTCCCGGTCTTCCTTGCGCATGATACCAGCAGCTCGGCATCGATGGGCTTGATGGTATGCATGTTGACCACCTGAGCCGAGATGCCCTCCTGGGCAAGCTGCTCTGCAGCCTCAAGCGCCCGCGGCACCATCATGCCGCAGGCAACAATGGTCACGTCGTCGCCATCACGCAGCAAATCGCCCTTGTACAGGTCAAACTCATAGTCTTCATCGTGGATGGTGGGGCTGGCAAGACGGGCCACGCGCAGGTAGGCCGGTCCCACGTGCTCGGCGAGCGCCAGCGTGGCCGCATAGGCCTCCACATCGTCTGCGGGAGCCACAACCATCATGCCTGGCAGCGAGCGCATAATGGCGATGTCCTCAACCGCCTGGTGAGAGCTGCCGTCCTCGCCGCAACTGGGACCCGCGTGGCTGCCCACGATCTTTACGTTGAGCCCCGGGTTGCACACGGAGTTGCGAATCTGCTCAAAGGCCCTGCCCGTGCAGAACACGGCGAAGGACGAGGCGAACGGAATCTTGCCGCAGGTCGCCAAACCAGCCGCCGTGCCTACCATGTCCGCCTCGGCAATACCCATGTCAAAGAATCGCTCTGGGAACTTGTTCCCAAACATGGCGGACTTGGTGGAACCAGCCAAGTCGGCGTCAAGCGCCACCACGTTGGGATTGGTCCTGCCAAGCTCTGCCAAGGCCTTGCCATACGCCTCGCGCGTTGCTGAGTTCATGGATGCTCCTCTCTCAGCGCCTAGAGCGCCGCGATGTCGGCCAAGGCGACTTTGGCTTCCTCAGCGGTGGGTGCCACGCCGTGCCAATCCACGACATTCTCCATAAAGGAGACGCCCTTGCCCTTAACCGTTTCGCACACGATTACTGTCGGCTTTCCTTCCGAGCGCTTGGCCTCAACAATGGCGGCATCAATCGCATCGAGGTCGTGACCGTCTATCACCATGGTGTTCCATCCAAACGCCTGGAACTTCTTGTCGATGGGCATAATCGACATCACCTTGTCGTTGGGCCCGTCTATCTGCAGGCCGTTATGGTCAACAAACGCAATCAGGTGGTCGAGCTTGTAGTGAGCGGCGCTCATGGCCGCCTCCCACACTTGGCCCTCTTGAATCTCGCCGTCACCCATAACGCAATACACGTAGTAGTCCTTGTGGTCCACGCGTCCAGCAAGTGCCATACCATTGGCTACGGAAAGGCCTTGCCCCAGCGAACCCGTGCTCATGTCTACGCCAGGGGTCACGCTCATGGACGGATGCCCCTGCAGGCGCGAGTGGAGCTTGCGAATGGTGAGCAGCTCCTCCTCGGGGAAGAACCCCTTTATGGCAAGCGCGGCGTACAACGCAGGCGCCGCATGCCCCTTGCCCAACACGAATCGATCCCGATCTTCCCAATTTGGGTTCTCGGGATCTACGCACATATGCTTGAAGTAAAGTGTGGCGATAATGTCGGTGGCAGAGAGCGAACCTCCCGGATGGCCAGATCCCGCCTCTGCGAGCATCTCTACTATGTGGGCACGCATCCGTTTGGTAATGGACTGCAGGTCGTTGTTCATTGCCGAGTTCCCCTTTTCCAGTTGCGGACTCCGAACGCAGCACAAACAATTATCCTCCAAACGGCGCAAAAATGCACCGCGAATGGAAAAATACCCCAATGCAGCACGGGTGATCTGTAGAACGTTTCATGGATTGCCGCCAACCACGGAGGGACTGTCGCTCTGTGGTTACGAGTCGTTAAACCGATCGCTATACTGCGACATCTCGCGCGCCCAGTCGGGAAGATCCATCTTCCCCGCCGCACTTATCCAGTCGCTCACGTCACGGCGAAACTCCTTTTGGTAACCGGTCTTCGCCTCGTCCACCACAATGTAGAGGTCTTCCTTGCCATTGAGGGCGCGCGTGGCACGCAAAATAATGTGTCCGCTCAAATAGGCCACGCAAATAAACGAGCCAGCGGCAACGGAGACGTTGAGCAACGTAATGAGCGACGGATTAATGTAGCTGCGGAACTGGGCGAACACCGACGCTTGGAACGCATAGAGCGACACGAGCGCCGTGGCTAGGTTCACCGATTTGCTCGCCGAGATAAGCGGGCTCTCGAGTGTACGGTAGCGCCAAAGGTTCGCTATCGAGATAATAAAGGTGTATATGGTAAAGACGCCCACAACAAACACCATGTGGCCAGGGTATTCCTTCACCGGACTGTTGCCGTTGTTCACCAGCAGGCCAAAGCCAAGCACGAACACCGTAAGGCCCAACATCATATAGCCGCATCTGCGATACCTGCGTAGCTCTTCGCGGCCATCCTCGGCCTCGTGGCGAATGTAGTGCAGCATAAGCGCGCGCGTGCAGGTGAGCAAAATGTAGTACACAGCCAGTACGTCAAACCACACGGAGTGCATGGTCAAGCCGATGAGGGCCTGATACATGGAGTACGTAACGTTTACGCCCGTGGAGATGTGAACCGAGGCCTCTGCCCTAAACCAGAGGTCGGTGCGGTAGTCGCGCACGACTTTGAGTATTCGCTCACGCCCCTCGCTCAGCTTCATCAGAAGATTCTCGATTCATCCACAATTGAGATACATACCGCTATTCTACATGCCTTGCCAAATACAAGAAATCGTTCGATGGCAGACGGTCGAATATTGGCTATAGTGGGTCAGTCACGATTTGGGGCTGGAGACGTTTTGCGGTGAGGAGAAGCAGATGCACGGTATGCACGCGCGTTTGCCTCGGCACTTTGTGCTCGAGGAACGCCTCGAGCGCTATGCAGACGTTATTGAGCTGGAGCCCGCATGCCTTGCCGGACATTGGGCCGAGGCTTGCGCTCCGCTTACACCCACAGGACTTGGAAGCTTTGACGAGGTGCGGCTCGACCTTGGCTGTGGCAAGGGAGCCTTTTTGGTGGAGTCCGCCCGGCGGGAACCCCATGTGCTCTTTGTAGGCATGGATGCCGAGCCTCTGTGCATTGCCTATACCGCACAGCATATCGTGGAAGCAGGGCTGAGCAACGCCATAGTCGTACCTGCAAAAGGTTCGAACGTATGCAACGCATTTGGTGCAGGCGAGCTCTCCCGCCTGCATCTTAACTTCCCCACGCCGTATCCACGCAAGCGCGAAGCCTCGCATCGCCTGGTGATCCTAGAGCGACTGCTCGAGTACCGGGCGGTTCTCTCAGCAAACGCGACCCTGCGCCTGCGCACCGACAGCCAGCCTTTGCGTGACTTCACGCTCACGCAACTCGACCTCGCTGGCTACAACGTTGTGTGGACGAGCGACGACGAGCGGCGCGACCGTCCCAACGAGCCGTCAAGTGAGTATGAGCAGCGACTCACGGCGCAAGGCGCGCCCGTGTATGGCATATGGGCAACGCCAAATCCCAACGCCGCCCTTGGCTCCGTACGGCAGACGGCCTCGCTGAGCTTGGTGGACTACCTGCCCACCGACCTCAACGCCATGACGTATGTTCCTCACGGCATGCAGGGAACGGTGCTCAACCTACGAAATCGCGCCTCAAAGCGCGCCGAATAACAGGGTGCGCAGACTTGCCTGCAAAAGGGGGACACACCTCTGCGAGGCATGTCCCCCTTTTGCAGGCAACCACACAATCGTCCAGCGTGGCTTGCTAGTTGAACTTCACGAACTTGTCCGCAAGTCGGTACAGGGCAATCGTGGCACGCTCGCCCAAACGCCCGGGCAAATTGGAGCCTTGGCCCAAAAGCCCCCAACGGCACCTACGCCACATGCGCCTGTCGTAGTCGTGCAGGTCTTTCCAGAGCTTCTTGAGCTCGTCCTTTGCGTCGGGCTGCTCAGAGAGCTTCGAGAATACCGAGCAGATGACCATCATAAGCACGAAGTAGTCGACCATGTAGCTACGGAGCTGCGCGATCTTTATGTCGTCATACAGGTGGTACGACTCCATCATAATGCGGGTAACGCGGCGCTGCTGGTCAATGCGTCCGGCCATCACCTGCTCGTTTACCGATTGGCCTTCCCGGCCAATAAAGTAGCGATACAGGTCCAAGTTGAGATAGTACAGCTTCTTGCAGCGCGGCAACGGCACCCACGCATAGATGTTGTCCACATAGAAGGTATGCGGCGGCATGGGCACGCCCTCGTCGCGAAGGATGGTGGTCCTGTAGCACAGCGAATGCATGAGCAGGTTCTGGCTCATGCGAAAATGACCTATTTCGCTCCAGCCAAACACGCGACCCTCAGGAAGCACGTGCGCATACCCCACCACGTTGCGCGTGTTGTCAACGGTGTGCTCGTACACATAGTTGGCGATGAATAGGTCCACCTCATCGCCACGGTCCTCAGACTCCCGCAGCGTCTTGAGGAACTCGCGCAAAGCTTCGGCGTCCAGCCAGTCGTCGGAGTCCACCACCTTGTAGAAGGTACCCTGTGCATGAGAAAGGCCCGTGAGCACCGCCGTGCCGTGGCCGCCGTTCTCTTGATGCACCGCCTTCACAATGCCCGGCAGCTTTTCTTCCCACGCATCTGCCTTGGCCGGCGTATCGTCCTTGAATGACCCGTCGTCCACGATGATGATCTCTATGTCGTCTGCGCCGTCAGCACCATCCAGGATGGACTGTACGCAGTGGTCCATATAGTCTGCTGAGTTATAGCAGGGAATGGCGAAGGTGATGATCTTGCTCATGCACGCCCCTCTCTTGGAATACATACGTCTACAGATTATACCCTCGTTCGCATGTTCACCATAACACTGCCACCTACGACGCAATCTCCGTGGGCCACACCACATCTTCGGGCATCGCCTCGCCACCGCCAATGGCTTCGAAGGAAATGCTGCTGTCCGACTTGAGCAGTTCCTCAACGGTCACGAAGGTGTATCCGGCATCCTTCCAAGCATCAATGATGCGTGGCAACGCCTCTATGTCCTGATTCCGATCGCCACCACCATCGTGCATGAGGATTACGCTGCCCGGCGCCATGTTGATGGTGCAGTTGTTCACGATGGCATCGACGCCAGGCATCTCCCAGTCTCGCGAGTCGTGCGTCCAGTACACGGACACCGACACGAGCCCGCCCGACTTGAGCCATACCTGCTCGTCGATGTCTCCGTATGGCGGGCGCAGATACATGACGTCGTGGCCAAGCACATCCTTGAGTGCTGCGGAGGTATCCCCCAGCTGCGAGCGCACGCCCTCCTCGTCGAGGGTCGTGAGCTGGAGGTGGTTCGTCGTGTGCGAAATAATCTGGTGTCCCCGGCTGGCCGTATCTGCGATTACCGTCGCACCGCCATCGGTAATCTGCTCGCCAATAATGGAGAACGTCGCCTTAACGTCCTTTTGGTCCAAGATGTCCAAGTACGGTGTCGTAAAGTACGTGGGTCCATCGTCAAACGTGAGCGCCACGAGCTTCTTGTCGTCATCCGGATGAATGTTCTGGGCCACAATCACCAGGTTCTTGGTCTCTTCCTCAACCTCACCCGTGGCTGTCTCGCCCGTCTGCGTGCCGTGAAGAATCTCTCGGCGGCCCGTCTTTCCCCATTGCGCCACATACTGCACGACGCCTTGCTGCACCTGATCGCCCTTCTCGGCCGTGCCCGGCACCACGCGATACTCGAGCTTGGGTTGCTCGTCCACCACCTCGGTCGTGTGTTCCTCGAGCACGTTGGCACCGTCGCCAAACTCAATGCTCTCGTTTCCCCAGACCATAGTTGACTTTGCCTGCTCGTATGTAAGCACGGTGCCGTTGACGGTGGCGCTGTATGGATCGCCGCCGCCCTCCTTTATCACCTTGCCCGTTACGGCCACAAAGTCTCCCGGTGTAGTCGCAAACGCCTCTCCCCGGTACAGGTCGTCAATCGTCGAGCGCTTAAACACGGTGCGCTGCTGGCCGTTAACCGTTATGCTCACCGGCCGATGCATCCAAAACACCACACCACCGGCGGCAAGCGCGCCGAGCACCACAAGGGACACGAGGGCGATTACCAAGCCACGGTGACCTCTTCGAGGGCGCGGTTCGCGATAGGTTGATGCATTGTTTTGCGGCGCGGAATCTGTTTTAAAGTGCGCTCCGGAATAGCCTCGTTTGTTTGCCATGGTGCTGCGTCCTTAGGTTGTGGTGGTGTGTTTTTGATGCGTCGTTCCATTATGGCACGTTTGCGCAACACGAGCACTCGCGTGGACTCAAAGGGCTCGGGGTATACCCCTATAGCCTTATTTAACAAATAAGCACAGCCCCTTTTGGGCTCTTTGGCATGGACAACGCGTTGACCTCTGTAATCTCGCGCTTGCCCCCAAAAGCCCCTATGGCTTTTGTACAAATACTCTCTCGTCCCTGTTTGACAAAAGCGCCGTTCGCATGCTAAATCCACCGCTCATGATACATAAGCATGTCTCGCAGCGTCTTTTGCACCAACAAAAACGCAGCGTCCAACGGCAGCGCTCCCCAACCCAGATACGTGGCGACCGAACGCGCCTTTGCGTTAAACCGCGTAAGATTGGCCATGTCGGAATTGCGGAAGGTGATCACCTTAAGCCCCATGTCTTGAGCAAGCTCTTGACGTTCCTGGTCCTCGTGATCTCGTCCCGTATGCTCCTCGTCGCTGTCGTACTCAATTGCCAGATTCGCCTCAGGCCAAAAGAGGTCTGGCACGATGGTCCGCTTGCTTGTCTTATCCCACAGGTGTTCGGGCACCTCTAGCCCGTAATTCGCATAGGGTCGCGGCAGCGCAAGTCCACCCCAGTGTTGGGGCATGCAAAGCATAAGGTAAAGCACCGTCTCCATAGGAGAACGCAGCCCGTCGAGAATCCAACGCAGGGCATCAAACGCACGGCTGGCCCCATATTCAAAGGCCATACGACCAAGGAACTCCAAGAGCTGTCTTGTACTGCAGAGCGGCGTAATTCGATCTTTAAAACCGCGCTTGCTGATTGCCTTGCTATATGTTCCGCAAAGTTCGCAGCCAAGTTCGACCAAAATAACGAGACATTGCCATTCGGCCAAAGACTCCCGCACCGTAAATCTAATGGATCCGCATACCTGTAGATAACAGAATTCGGGTGCGCACACCCAATCGCTGCCCACGACGCACAGTGACCCACTGCAAACAAACCCGTTCCACTGGCGTGGAACAACAAACCTGTTTCCCGTACGTTGTATGGTGCCCGAATACATGAGTTCCACGGGAACCGCCTGTGGAACGCCACGCTTAACAAGCTGCTCATGCACTGCGGCGGCTTGTTTCCTGTGATCACGCGCAAGCTCACGGCTGTAGCGCGGCAGCGAACATCGGCCTTTGCGCAGGTTGTCGACGATTATGCCCTTTGCCGTAATCCTCCACCACCAAATGCCCCAAACGTTGCCATGTACCATAGACATACGCGCCTCCTAACGGTTGAGGGTCCATGCAGCAACCGTAGCGACCGACGCATGCACGAACCTTGCACCACGCATACGCATAACTTGCGGCGTTGGTCCTCCAGCCGCGCAACGCCCTCTCTTTTCGCAGCTAAGGCAGGCGAACGCTCTTTCTGGGAATCGTGTTCCGTCGTTTGATGCCCCATGCCACAACGCGCAAACACCGGTGAGCGGACCTGTTTTGCTTGCCGGCGCACATTCTCAAAAGCCCACAGGACTTTTTATACATAACCCATGCAGGGGTTTGAGACCAACGGCCATCGCAAGCCCACCACCTCGGGTTTCTCGCAAGCGTCAAAAAGAGAGCCCGTGGGTTTTCAACAAATAAGCCCCTGTGCTTTTTTCGGCCCCCCCAAAGCGACACTCCCAAAGCGACAACACCAGAATCTACGTTCAGCCTTGGAGGTATTAGAGGAGTTGTCGAACAAACGCCCATAAGGTAGTAAGCTAGAAACAGACAACCTCAAACGAAGGACACACCATGCCCAGGATCACGCCAGGGAATAGGCTCTACCTCTACCAGCTCTTTGTTCGCGAGATAGGCGTGGGTAAGCAAACCATGCTGGCGCGCATGGAAGAGGTCCTTTTGCAGGATGACATCTGGCCTAGCGACCTAGAATGTGCCGACGCACGAGAGTTGCTCGAGCAGCTCGAGGATTTTGTGCGCCTCACGGTTTTTAAGAAGGGGCGCGTGTATGCCACCGTCCTCGCCCGTCCGGAATGGGATCAGCTGCTCGCGCAGGAAGAGGACAAAGGCACCGACACCAAGCCCACCGGCAAGGCAGGGCCAAAGTCGTGGAAACGCAAGCGTTCTCCGAAGACCGTACGACCTGCAAAGCCACGACCAAAAGGCAGGCCGGAACCGGAACCAAAAGTTATTACCGAGCCGGAGCCGATGGTTGAGCCCGAGCCCGAGCCGGCAGCCAATCCGGAACCCGTACCGGAGCCGACGACTGAGGCCAATCCCACAGTCGAGCCCGAGCAAGAGGTCGTCGCTGAGCCAATGCCAAAGCCGGATTCGGAGCCTGTGGCTGATGCCAAGCCGGAGCCAGAGCCAATAATCGTGACTGCGGCCGAGTCCAAGCCCGAGCCGGAGCCGGCAGCCAATCCGGAACCCGCACCAGAGCCGCCAACCGAGCCGGCACCAGAGCCCACGCCCGAGGCAGAGCAAGTCGCCGAGCCCAGCATCTCCATTACCGTGACCTACGATCCATACGAAGGTCTTGAAGAGTTCATCTCGCCACAGCAGGCTCCGTCTCCAGCTCCCCAGCCATCAAGCGCGGACTCTGCCCAGCCCGACCCTCCGCTCGTTCCTCATCGCTTCGCAAGCGAAGTGCTCTGTGCAGATGAGGAGCTTTCGGTCCTTTATCAGGTGCTTCCCCTCGACATCGACCCCGTCTCGATCCTCGACGAGGACTGGCGTGTGGCACGCTCGACCAACAACTACACCAACAGCCATGGCGTTGTTACCTTCCCGCTGCGCTATCTGCGCGCAAGGAAAGACCAACACGTGCAGATTTCCATGCACCGCATCACACGAACCACCTCTAACAAGCGTTGGAAGCTGATGGACGTTGACGCCGGAGACATCAACGAGGTGGGCTTTGAGGGACTTCCCTCCGCAGACGATGGCGTGTGGTACGAGCTCTTGGGCAGCAACGAGCGCATGTATGCCACGATAAGCCCGGCTCGCTCGTTTGCCCAGTTCGTCGCACTTGGCCCCTGGCAAGACCTGCTCAGCGAACTTGCATCGCTGGCGGCCCCCGAGCACTGGGGAACCGACTACGAGGTCCTGCGCGAATACCTCACGCTCACCTTCTATCGCGTGCGGATGGAAAACAAGATAGCCCCCGATCAAGACGGTGACGGAGCATCATTCGACACGGGCCTGTTCACCTCTCGCGGAGAGCGCATACTCATGCGTCTGTGCTCCCAAGAGGATGACATCCCTTGGGCATTCGGTGGCTTTTGCGTCGCCACGTCGCAAGAAGCACCTGAGCCAGCGTCTTATGTACGTGCGCTGGAAGACATTACACTGGCGCCACCGTTTACCACCTACGCAGAGCCGCGTTTGGAAAGAACATACGGCCACGCGCTCCAGCCGGCCATGGACACCGCGATCATGCGCGCACAACGAGACTATCGGCTTGCGACCCCGGCATACGATCCGCAGACCAACAGCCTGCGCCTGCTCCTGCCGCTTGCGCTGGAACAGGAGTCAACCCGCGCAAGCCACGCACTCGTGTTGGTGCCCCATGGAACGGAAGGGTATGCCGCCACGACCGTCCTAACCTTGGAGCGTGCATACATCTGCGCCCGCATCGTGAGCGCCGAACTCCCCCGTTGGCTTTGCGCCGACTACTCCTTGCCAGTCCAACAATAGGTACAGATCTTGTGGCGGTCTATGCCTATTGCCTCGAGCATGCCGTCAAGCGTTTGGAAGTTGAGCGAGTCAAAGCCCATGTCTTCGCAAATGGAGCGAAGCAGGCAATGCCCGCGCTCCGTGCGACCGTCCGCGTACTCCGCAATGTGCGCCTCTCCCTCGTCGCCCTCGAGCTCGCGAATCTTGCGGCGGGCAATAAGCTCGTAGTCTGAGTTCGAGCGCGAGAAGCTCAGGTATTTGCAGCCAAACATAATGGGCGGGCATGCGGATCGCATATGCACCTCGGCAGCCCCGGCACCATACAAGAAGTCAACCGTCTCTCGTAGCTGGGTGCCACGCACAATCGAGTCATCCACAAACAGCAGCTTCTTGCCGGCGATGAGCTCGGGCACGGGAATCTGCTTCATCTTGGCCACACGATTACGCACTTCTTGGTTTGCCGGCATAAACGAGCGCGGCCATGTGGGCGTGTACTTAACGAATGGCCGAGCGAATGGCTTTTGTGACTCGGTGGCATAGCCAATGCCGTGCGGCAAACCAGAGTCCGGCACGCCCGCCACATAGTCTACGTCGGGCAAAAGGCCTCGCTCTTCGTCGAGCTTGGCCATAATGGCGCCGTTGCGATACCGCATGACCTCAACGTTTTGACCCTCATAGTTCGAGTTGGGATACCCGTAGTACACCCACAAAAACGCGCAGATACGCATCTCGTCACGCGCGGGCACCAGCGTCTCGTATCCGTCTGCCGTTATGCGCACAATCTCGCCAGAGCCAAGCTCGTACTCGTCCACATATCCCAGCTTGCCGTAGGCAAAGCTCTCAAACGTAACGCAGTACCCGTCGTCGTCTTTGCCAATCAGCACGGGCAGGCGTCCCATCTTGTCGCGAGCCGCAATAAGTGAGCCATCCGCGTTCATAACCAGCAGCGTAAGAGAACCCTCAATCTGCTCCTGCGCATACTGAATGCCCTCAATAAGACTGCTCTGTGTGTTGATAAGCGCCGCGATGAGCTCTGTCACATTCACGTCACCCGAACTCATAGCCATAAACTGGTGTCCCACGCCAGTAAACGTATCGATGAGCTGCTCGGAGTTGACCACGGCACCAACCGTCGCCAGCGCAAATACACCCAAATGCGACCTTATGAGAAGAGGCTGCGGATCCGAATCGCTTATGCAGCCAATTCCCGTGCATCCGCGAAACGTGAGTAGGTCGCGTTCAAACTTCGTGCGAAACGGGGTGTTCTCAATCGAATGAATCTCTCGGTTAAACACACCGTTGCCGTCGCGCATAACCATGCCCGCACGCCTTGTACCCAAGTGAGAGTGATAGTCCACGCCAAAGAACACGTCAAGAGTTACGTCGCGTCTGGAAGCAGCACCAAAAAACGCACCCATATATACCCCCGAAACCGATATTGCGCTTACCACCTCAGTATAGGGGGAAAGCGGCAAGATGCTCGTTTATCTCCGCAACGCTCACGCGGTATTAACATGCCCGAGCAATGGGCATGGCACCAAAGCGCGCATTAGCTGCGAGCTAATGAAACGGCAAGCCGTATCTCGCATCATGGGTGGAAGACCTGTCTTCCCCAGACGATTGGAGCACCCATGTCAGAAGAAACAACCAAAAAAACCTCAGGGCTTGCTATTGCGGGACTCGTGCTTGGCATCTTAGCTGCGGTTACGTCATTCCTCCCCATCATCAACAACCTCTCCTTCATCATGGCCATTGTGGGCGGTATCCTCGCAGCCATCGCCCTGGTCGGTGCCACTCGCGGGAAGAACGACAGCAAGGGTCTGGCAATCGCAGGCGTAGTTCTTGCGGTGGTCTCGTTTGTGATTGTGCTCGCCACCCAGTCCCTGTACTCGTCCGCGCTCAAATCGGCGGCTGAGGAGCTAAAGAAGGGCGATCAGCCAGTTGCCACCTCCACCAAGGACGAAAAAGAGGACGCGAAGAAGGACGAGGCCACGTCCAAAGAGGACACCAAGGCCGAAGAAACCAAGGCTGAGGAAACCAAGGCCGAGGAGGTCAAGAAAGAGGAGCCCAAACCCGACTATTCCAACATGAAGGCAGGCGAAACCGTAACGCTCGAAAACGGCCTCGACATTACCGTTAACTCCTTCTCCACGGTCACGCGTTCATACAGCGACGAGACGCTGGTATGCGCAAACGTAACCTACAAGAACAACGGCAGCGAGAACGTGTCGTTTAACACTCTCGACTGGAAGAGCGAGAATGCGGATGGCGCCGAAAAGTACTCGACGTATTACACCAATGACGAGCAGCTCGAGTCGGGCAAGCTCAAGAAGGGCGGCACCGTTACGGGCAATGTATACTTTGAGGGGGATGCGGTTAAGATTCTGTATTACTCCAACCTATTCCAGGACGACTCGGACATTAGCTGGACCGTTTCGTAGCCGGACAATGGACACCGCAGACCAAATGATTGGGAGCACGATGGACGAGCCGCTAACCGAAGAAATGCTCAACGAACTGCTGGACTCACCCGATCCAGACTCCTTCTTGCGCACGCACGACGTGAACACGCGTGAGCTGAGCGACTACCTGCAGGAGCTGCTCAACACGCACGGGCTCGTGCGTAAGGACGTGATTCACGCCGCAAACATCAACGAGACGTACGGCTACGAGCTGTTCACCGGACGCAAAACCAAGCCAAATCGCGACAAGATTCTGCAGTTGGCGTTTGCCATGGGTCTCTCGCTTCGCGAGACCGACCGGCTCCTTACGGCAGGTGGGGCCAGCCGCCTGTATTGCAAGGACCGACGCGATGCCATTATCATCTTCTGCCTGGATCGGCACGCATCTCTTGCCGACGTAAACGACGCGCTCTACCAGCGCAACGAACGGACCCTCTCCCTGCCGTAACACGTTGCGCACCGCAAACAAGGGACTGTCTCTTAGCAAGGGGCAGTCCCTTTGTTGTTACGCGCCCTTTTGCGTTACACTGTTGCCCATGGATAGCGATTTCTCACACGACTTGGATGAATGGCTCAACACCGTTATCGACGGCTATGAGGTTAAGCGCACCATTCGCATATCCCCCGAGCAAACCACCGAGGTCGTATACAAGGCCTCGGATGCAGACCAGCGCATTGGCCCCTTTATTCGCAAGCGTTTTGCACACGACACCGGCCTTGGCACCGCCTATCAGCTCATCCTGCGCGCACAAACAGCCGGCAACGCGCTGGCCCATCAGCCGTTTGTTTACGACTTCTCATCCACGGGAGAGACTACGGATGTGGTGATGGAGTACCTGCACGGAATCACGCTACGCGAACGCGTGCAGCAGGACGGTCCGGGGCTACCTCTCTTGGAATCCATAGGTCCCGCTCTTTGCGACGCACTCACCGAGCTCCACGAGAATCTTGAGAAGCCCATTATTCATCGCGACGTAAAGCCCTCCAACATAATGCTGGCAAACGGACGTTTGCTCCTCATCGACCTGGGCATAGCACGCACCTTCAACGAGGAGGCCACGCACGACACCGCGCGATACGGTACGCCGGGATACGCACCTCCCGAGCAATTTGGATTTGGCCAAACAGGGGTCGCGAGCGACGTGTATGCAATCGGCATGACGCTCTCGTACTGCCTCACAGGCGAAGACCCCACGTCGCAGCTGCGTGAGAACGGCTTTGAAGACCCCAGAATTCCCACGCACGTGCGACCCATACTCGTTAAGGCGACTCAGTTCGACCCCACCGCGCGCTACGAGTCCGCACGTGCGCTCAGGGACGACCTTGTCGCGGCAGTCACTGATACGAACGACCTGCCAAGCAATGCCTCCGCACGAAAAGCGGCTTCTCTTGCAACGTCAAAAGGCGTTCCCATAGCAATCGGCATTCTTTGGGACATCATCGTCTTGGGCCTATTGGGCATATTCCTTGCCGGTGCGTTTGCCGCAGGGTTTATCCATCCTAGCGATTCGTTGGCAAAAAGCACGCTTGGCGTACGCACCGTTCTGTACGTCTTCTACTTTGTCGTACCACTCAGTGCACTAGCCTATCTACTGCTCGACAAGCGATTGCTGCGTCGGCACCCCTTCTTCGCGCGCCTCACGTGGCGTCAGGAATTACCGACACTTCTTTTGGCGACGTTCGCATCTTTTGTTCTTGGCCTTATCCTATACGTGCTCTTGCACTAGCATGCCTTCGCAGTCCTGTACAATGCAGGCGTGTACGAAAGGAGTCATTCATGGGCAAGCGAATACGCGCTTGGTGGGGTCTTACCAAACAGAGCGTGAGCACACGTTCCTTCTTGGACCACGCCAACATGCGCGCTGCAGTTTATGTTTCCGCCATTGTTATCGCGCTCGAGAGCTGGATGATTCTGAGCCTGCTGCGGTCATACTTTGAGGGATTGGCGGCCGGCAAACACCGCGACCTGCCCTGGCTCGTCAACCATGGGAGCTGGTATGTGGTCTTGCTTGTGTTTGGCGTGGCCGTTTTGATCCACTCCCTCAGATATGCGCGAGGGTTGGTAAGAAACCGCAGGTTTTCGCGTGGCCTTTTGTGGGCGTTTTCCATCGCCTGCATCGCCTTTGGCATCTACTATGGCTGCAACTCGTACGCAAAGGGCGAACAGGTGCTTGCCTTTGTGACCATGACGCTCTTTGTGTTTGGGCTCATCACTTGGAGGCCCATACCCTCCCTTGTGTTCTCGACCATTACGTTTGGTGCCTTTTACCTCCTCATCTCCCAGAGCGCGCCGCCCACCTATGGCACACAGGTCAACCTGTTTACCCTGTGGATCTCCACCTTCGTGGTCGCACTCGCCTCATACCACCAAAAGGAGTCCGAGTCGCAAAAGGAACAGAGGCTCAAAGAAATCAACGAGCGTCTGCAATACATCGCCACACACGACGAGCTCACCAAGATACCCAACATGCATACGTTCCGCAGTGCCGTAGGCGTACTCCTCGAAGGAATCGATGAGCTGGGCACGCGTTTTTCGATTCTGTACATGGACGTTGAGAACTTCAAGTCGTACAACGAACGCCATGGTTTTTTGGCCGGCGACGAGCTGCTCTGCGACCTGGCACATGGCTTACAGGACATCTTTGCCAACGAACTGGTAGCGCGCTTTTCCGACGACCACTTTACCGCCCTCTGCGAGGTGGACGTGGCAGAGGAGCGCGTTGAGGCGGCACGTGCCCTGGTGCGCAGTCTTCGCGGTGACGTACGCCTACATCTCAAGGCGGGCGCCTTTGAGCCCACGAGCGAGAACACCGACGTAGGCGTTGCCATAGACAAGGCACGCATAGCCTGCAACGAGACCAAACGGCGTCCCGATCGGTTCTTCTACGTGTACGACACAGCGCTCGACCTGCAAGTTGAACGTCGCCATCACATCATCAACAGCATCAAGACCGCTGCCTCGGACGGCTGGATTAAGGTCTACTATCAGCCAGTTGTTCGTTGCTCCGACGGATCCGGTGAGCTGTGCGGCTATGAGGCGCTTGCACGGTGGGACGACCCCACGTACGGCCTGCTTCCCCCCTTCGCCTTTATCGAGACGCTCGAGGAGTACCGAGAGATCGACAAGCTCGATCGTTGCATCATCGAGCAGGTATGCCGCGACCTTCGTGCCGAGCTCGATGCGGGCAAGCCCGTTGTACCAGTCTCTCTCAACTTCTCGCGCTTGGACTTTGAACTCTACGACGTTCCCGCATTCCTTCGTGAGATGACGCAGAAGTACGACGTGCCAAGCAACCTCCTAGACGTGGAGATTACCGAGAGCGCCCTTACCGAACAGCTCAGCGAACTGCAAAAGACCATGGCTTCGCTGCGAGAGGGGCAGTTCTCGCTTTGGCTTGACGACTTTGGCAGCGGTTACTCGTCGCTCAACGTGCTCAAGGACTTCCGCTTTAACGTACTCAAGATAGACATGGCCTTCCTGCGGGGATTCCCACAAAACGAAAAGGCTGGTCCCATACTCGAGTCCATCGTTATGCTCGCCAAGGAGCTCAACATGGTCACGCTCTGCGAGGGCGTGGAAACCAAGGAACAGTTTGATTTCTTGCATGCCATTGGATGCGACCGCGCTCAGGGGTACTACTTCGGCAAGCCCGACGCACAAAAGAAGAACCCGATCCACTAGCTGTGCCATCCTTTTGGAAGGGTTACAATGGTCGTCATTGTTTCCCATACCAGTGGAGGATTCCATGGCAAAGATTCGCATGACCACCCCCTTGGTCGAGATGGACGGCGACGAGATGACGCGCATCATCTGGAAGCTGATCAAAGACGAGCTTATCGAGCCCTTCGTCGACCTTAAAACCGAGTACTTCGACCTTGGCCTGGAAGAGCGCGAGCGCACGGCTGACCAAGTAACCGTCGACGCCGCAGAGGCCACCAAGCGTTTTGGCGTCGCCGTTAAGTGCGCCACCATTACCCCAAATGCGGCACGCATGGACGAGTACCACCTCACCCAAATGTGGAAGAGTCCCAACGGAACGATTCGTGCGCTGCTTGATGGCACCGTGTTTCGCGCCCCCATCCTCGTACGCGGCATAGAGCCCTACGTGCGTACGTGGAAAAAGCCCATCACGATCGCTCGCCATGCCTACGGCGACGTGTACAAGAACACCGAGCTACGCGTGGAGGGACCCGGCAAGGTCGAGCTTGTCTACACTCCGGCAGACGGCGGTAGCGAGATACGCGCCACCGTGCACGACTTCAACGGCGCCGGCATCGCTCAAGGCATTCACAACCTCGACGCCTCCATCCAGAGCTTTGCGCGTGCCAGCTTTAACTATGCGCTCGACACACGCCAAGACCTGTGGTTTGCCACCAAAGACACCATTTCCAAGACGTACGACCATCGCTTTAAGGACATCTTCCAAGAGGTGTTTGACGCCGAGTACCGTACGCGCTTTGCCGAGGCGGGCATCGAGTACTTCTACACGCTCATTGACGATGCGGTCGCACGCGTCATACGCTCCGAAGGCGGCTTTATTTGGGCGTGCAAGAACTACGACGGCGACGTGATGAGCGACATGGTGAGCACGGCCTTTGGCTCTTTGGCCATGATGACCTCGGTGCTCGTCTCTCCTGCAGGCTATTACGAGTTCGAGGCCGCCCATGGCACCGTACAGCGCCATTACTACAAGCATCTTGCCGGAGAAGAGACGAGCACCAACTCCGTGGCAACCATCTTCGCCTGGACCGGCGCCCTTGCCAAGCGCGGGGAGCTGGACAACCTGCCCGAGCTTACGGCCTTTGCCCACCAGCTTGAGCAGGCTACCATCAGCACGATTGAGTCGGGCATCATGACAGGCGACCTCGCTGCCATCACGAGCCTTCCCAATCCTCAAAAGGTTAGCACGCAGGAATTCATTCGAGCCGTTGCAGAGAAGCTCAACTAATCGCAGCAAGCGGCTTTCCAAATGACGGATGGGGGCGCACTTGAAGAGGTGCGCCCCCATCCGCTGCAAAATCAGTAGTCCTATTCTCCGTCTTGTCTCTTACGCACAATGCTGGCCTCGTCGGCGAGGTCAACCACACGCAGCGTCTTGCCCAACGGAGTAAGAATCTTGAGCAGCGTGTCGAGACGCGGCGAATTGACACAGGTCTCCAAACGCGCTACCACGGGCTGTTTAACACCCGCCGCCGTGGCAAGCTTCGCCTGAGAGAGACCACGGTCGTGTCGCGCATCCACGACCTCGGATATAACACGATGGCTCTCCGACTCAACCACATCCACGTGGACACTCCCTTCATGCAATTCCTTGCAGCTCAAATCGAGGTCGCCTCCCCATGTAATCCCATACCCCTCCGCCGCAAGTTTTACGGCATCAAAGCGTACGGGATCCTTAAGTACAAAAAACTCCTCACGCTCTTCTATTAGAGACTTGGCATCAAAAAGTCGCGCCTCGCCGTCAACAAACCAAACAATGAGCTCATATTGAGCAAGTGGCTGCACGGCAGCTATCTTCTTGAACATCGTTTATCCAATCAAAGATGTCATTCAATCAACAAACAAACCTTATCCTAAGATATCTATAAAATCCAGCTTTAGCTGCTGATTTTTATGATTTAGAAAACATTTGAGTCTCTTGGCTCTTCAACAGTTCCAAACGGTTGCATCAAAAAAGCTACACACTCTTAAGCTGGCACGTAAATACCGCCATGCCATTCTTCCACCCCGCCTTGATGCTGCCACCGTATCGCGTGCAAATGCTTTCTGCAACCGAGAGACCAATGCCATAGCCACCCTCATTGCTGTGGGCCTCGTCATCGCGATAGAACCGCTCAAAGAACTTGTTGAACTCCGCGTTCTTTCCTTCTGCGTATGTGTTGGAGACCGTGAGCGTAACCCGTCCTCGGCGAGGTGAGGCAAGTCCCACAACAACCTCTCCATGGTCGTCGCAGTACTTTATGGCGTTGTCCACCAGAATCGTTACGAGCTGCTGGATGGCGCTCGCATCGGCCATCATGCGCACATCGTCCACCACCTCGCACACAAGCGTCTTGTCCTCTTGGCGAGCCAGCGCCTGGAAGGGATCCACCGACTCTATGACCAGGTTCGACACATCCACCTCGCCCATGGCCGAGCGGTCCTCTCGTTCTTCCGACCGCGCGATCATAACGAGGTTCTGCACGAGACCATCCATACGATCCACCTGGCTCATGGTAGACCGTGTCCATTCGCTCTCGCCTTGCAGCATCTCAATCACCTCGGTATTGGCGCGAATTACCGCCAAAGGCGTCTTGAGCTCATGGCTGGCGTTGGTTATAAACTGCTTCTGTCTTCGTGAGCTCTCAATCTCGGGTCGTATGGCTCGCTTAGAGAGGAACAAGACCGAGAGGAAGCATCCCACCAGACCAACCCCGCAGATGACCAGCGTAGTAACACCGACCTCATGATTCACCTGCATCTGGAACGAGCAGTCCAAAAAGACGGCCATGGTCCCACCGTCGTCGAGCTTCTTCACGCGATAGTAGAACGTGTCCGTCATGCCCATGTCGAGCAACGAGACCGTAAGGCTCTTGTTGTACGACTCAACAGCCGCATGGGCGTAGTCAATGGCTTCTCCTCGATCGACCGAGGCCACGTGATTTACGTTCACGTTCCTCACGTTGTCATTCGCGTCAAAGACCACCGAGAAGTACCGGGCAGAATAAGCGAACTCGGCAAACAGTCCTTCAAAAATATCCGTGGCATGGAGCTTTCTAGCCGAGGCAGATGGCTCTGGCATATCGCCACCATTCTCCACAATAAGATCGAGCGCATGTCCCGCCTGAGCGCGCATGATGTACTGATTTGCCAACGCCGTCATACCTGCGGTAAACGTAATCACCACAAAGAACGATATGGTAGCTATGATAATGAACTTTCTTCTGAGTGCACTTATCTCGGCAGAATTCATCGCTCAACCTCTTGCGTCTTTAGCAAGAAGCCATCCTGCGAGAGTCCAATGCTCACCTTGGAACCCACCCATTTGAGCTTGCCACGCAAATACGAAACATACAGGCGCACCGTATCCTCATCGGCATCCTGCTCCGTACCCCACACGTGTTCAAGCAGATAATCGCAGGTAAGCCCACGGTTCGCGTTCATCACGAGCGTTTGCATGAGCTCGAACTCCTTGACCGAGAGACGAACCGCGTTCGATGCCGCGAGCTCAAAGGTCTCGGCATCCAAGGAGATGTCCTCATACGTGAGTCGCCGCATGCCATAGTCGGCGCGGCGCCGCGTCATAGAACGAACGCGCGCCAAGAGCTCCTTCATGGCAAACGGCTTGGTAAGATAGTCGTCGGCACCGGCATCCAGTCCGCTCACCCGGTCGTCTACCTCAGCTTTTGCCGTGAGCAGAAGTACCGGGGTGTAGTTACCATTCGCACGCATTTGGGACAGCACCGCAAGGCCATCCTTCTTGGGCATCATAATGTCTAGAATCACCCCGTCGAAGCTCTCCTTGACAAGGTGTTCAGCCGCCTCTTCGCCGTCGTACGCTGGTACCACCTCGTATCCCTCGTGCTCAAGAACCGTGACGAGCGCCCGGTTAAGATCGTAGGTGTCTTCGGCAAGCAGCAGCCTTGTTGGCATTATTCCTCCTCGTTTAGAATCATGTCGCGAATCGTTTGCATGGAAACGTCGGTGGACGCGAGCTCGTCGGCGCAACGTTTGAGTTCTTGCACAATGAGCCGCTGATTGCCCACATGAGGCTTTTTGTACTGGAGATGGTGCTCGAGTGCAGCCCACGTGTCCATTGATATGGTCCGCACTTGCACCTCCGCATAATATCCCTCATCCGACCGCAGAATCATATGATAGCTTCGGTAGCCGTTGGGCTTGGCGTGCATTATGTAATCGCGTTCCTCAATCACGCTAAAGTGGGGGCACACGGCTATGTGGTCCCGCACTGCGTACACGTCACTCAAAAAGGCGCATACAATACGTACGCCAAGCGCATCATAGAGCTCATTCAACGCCGATTCGGCAGTCTCGGGCAAACCCTTTCTTCGACACTTGTCTCGCATGCTCTCGTCAGACTTAATGCGCGCCAAGATATGCTCTATGGGATCGAACCCCGTCTCTTCGGCCACGCTGCTACGCATGCCGTCAACATATTCAACAAGCTCATTGAGCGCAGCCTCCATGCGTGGCCGATGCTTCCCATATATATCTTCCAAAGGAGGTCCTTCCTTCGTTGCACCAACTCAAAAGAGTATGTACCCAACCAGCGCCGCAACGAACTGATATGCGTGAAACAACACGAAGGACAAGGCGGGCTGAAGCCACTTACCGTGCGTATTGGCAGGATTGTTCGCATGTACGGTTGATCATTCGCCGTTCACACCCACATCGCCACCGCTCGCGGTAAGTTGACCATGTTTTCGTGTACAACTTAACTCGAATGGCTATAGTTAAGTCAAGCAAAGTAACCGCAACGAAGAAGCGGTCGACCAAGGAGGTGGTGCCAGTGAACAGCGAAACCATACACAAGGGCATCCCGCGGTCGGCGTCGCGAGTCCCGTCTTTCCTCTAGGACCACGCAAAGCCTGGTCAACGTAGGCGATACGAGATCGCAAAGTCAGTTAGAAGTCGACAGATGGAAGCACCGGCACGACCGCGCAGGAGCCAGAGCACCACATAGAGGTGCTGCGCAGGATTCGAGTTCCAAATTTCGTCGTAGGAACCGAGAGGGTGAGTCCAAAGGGCTTATAGAGGCGCCGCACGAGGCGGCAACGGTTATATGATTTCAGGGCGGGCGTTCCTAGGGCGCCCGCTTTTTTGCCATAACCAGCAAAAAAGAATCAGGCCGTCGGGCGGAAGGAGTTCCCGACGGCCTGGGCCCTGTTGGGGCGGTCGCGCGCCTGGCCGCGCGCGAACAAGGAAGGAAGGGGTGACGTGTTCACTTCGTCATCTGACTGGTACTACGCACCCGCGGGCTGCGCGTCCCGAGCGGGGTGGTGGTCCACAAATCGTCCACAATCGGGATCCCCCACGCCGACCGTCTCCTCTCCACCCCACCTATCGCATAAGGTTTACCGCGCAGCCACGAAAACATGAACGAAAACGCCCTCGAGAGGAGGGTTGGAGCACACGTCCCGCTCACCCGTGCGGGCAAAGTGTACGCGCAATCGTTCAGTTAGCAAAAAACACCAGATAAATTTCGACACGACGTGCTCGCGCGTACACTGTGTAAAACACAGAGTGTACGCGCGAGGGACTTTCGCAAAACGCCAACAGGCGTTTTGCGAAAGCTGAACAATCGCGCGTACACTTCTTGGGCTGGAGGCGAATGGCGGGTCGGCGCACGCCCCGTTCTCTAACCGTCGGCGCGCCTCGTGCGGGGCCGATTGCGTCGCGTGCGGGACCGAGCAACCCTAGCATAGTAGAATCATTCCGTTGCTTTGCGCCAGGAGTGTGAAGGTCCGCATTGCCTCAACGGCCATTCGGTATTCGGCTCGTAAGGCAACAACTACAAGAGAGGAGTCGCCATGCCCATCGAGGCACTTGCAGGTATGCTCATTCCATTTGCTGGCACAAGCCTAGGTGCAGCCTGCGTGTTTGTTATGCGCGATCAGTTGAGCGATAACGTCAACCGTGCGCTCTCGGGCTTTGCGGCTGGCGTTATGGTTGCGGCGTCCATATGGAGTCTCATCCAACCCGCCATGGACGAAGCGGCAACTATGGGCATGGGCCGCCTAGCCTTTTTGCCCGCCTTTGTGGGAGTATGGCTCGGCACCCTGTTTTTGCTGGGATTGGACAAGCTTATCCCCCACTTGCACGCCAACGAGAATCAGGCTGAGGGCCCCCACACCAACCTCCAACGCACTACGCTCATGGTACTCGCCATTACCCTGCACAACATCCCCGAAGGCATGGCCGTAGGTGTCGTGCTCGCGGACTGGATGGTGGGCGGTAACAGCTCCGTATCACTCAGTGCTGCCATGGCACTCGCTGTGGGCATTGCCATACAGAACTTTCCCGAAGGTGCCATTGTGGCAGCCCCCATGCGCGCGGCTGGCTCCTCCAAAGCGCGCGCGTTCGCTGGCGGTGTGCTCTCTGGCGTTGCAGAGCTTGCCGCTGCCGCACTCACCATTCTCGCCGCACGATTCGTCATTCCGTTCTTGCCGTATTTGCTGGGATTTGCTGCAGGAGCCATGCTCTACGTAGTCGTTGAGGAGCTCGTGCCCGAAATGAGCGCAAACGGGCATTCCCACACGGGAGTCCTTGCGTTTACGCTTGGTTTTACTCTTATGATGGCCCTTGACGTGGCCTTGGCATAGCCGTCAAATCTGCTATACTATGTTCTTGCGTCCCCATCGTCTATCGGCTAGGACGGCACCCTTTCAAGGTGCAGAGGCGGGTTCGACTCCCGCTGGGGGCACCATTGCAAACGAGCTCTCCACACTGGAGAGCTTTTTTGTTAGGTCAACCTTCTGGGGATCGAGCCCGAGAGCCCGAAGCCTATGAGCGTCGCGCGAGAAGTCGCGATGCGATTCCCATCCGTTTGCGCAGCAGACCTTGCGCTGAGGATGGCTGATGTCTCGAAAAACACGATTGCCTATGGTTCAACAGGCTATGGCCGTGGTGCTAGACCGTGGAACGATTGCCAGATACGTCCAGGACGAGCAGGCATACGTAATACCTTTTGACACCTTGGAACCCTAGACCGTACCAGCGCCTCCGGTCCCCGTCGGACAAACTGCACTCCACCCGTAGGCCCCTGCGGCAATACCGGAGTCTCGGCTCTTTTTGCTAGAATGGTGGCCCTAGGAGGTACCATGACCAATGCTGCCGCAGGCGCCGCTTTTCCGCCGAAGGGACTCTGGCGCCGATTTCTGCTTCTCATACCGCTCGTAGCCGCGATGGCCGTGGGATGTTACGCCCACATCCGCTCGGTATGCTCAACCTACGAGGCTTGGACGCCGGTATTTCTTGATGACAATGGAGAGGGCTTCGACCGCTTGGGGCTGGATGACGTGCACATCGGCAACACCGGCGTGGTGCGTGCCACCGACATAGCCTACGGGGCCGACGGCACGGCGTGCGTCACCTTCGAGGCCGTGGCGGATGGTACGACCGACGTGACGTTCGGCGACGACAAGCTGTCGACGTACTGGAGCATGGAAGTGCGCAACGGGGCAGTCCTGTGCGCCGGCATTAACTTCTCCGGCTGGAAATCCATCCTCGTCTGCATCTGCATCCTCTTCGGCGTGTCCGCGGCGCTGTGCGCCAGCGTGCTTGTGCAGCTGAAGCGCACCCGCTGGTTCGACTATGGCATGGTGGCCGCATGCGGCGGCACGTTGTTCCTCTTCTCCCAGTTCCTGCTGTTCACCCTCCTGCTCGTGCATGGCGGCCTACGCAGCTTCAGCGACCTGGCGTATATGCTCACCTCGGCGGCCGACGTATTCGCCTTGGTCGGCCTCGTTCCCATGGCCCTGCTGTGCCTGCTGGTTTCCCTGAGCAACCTCGTGCTCATCCGCCGCGAGGGCATGCGCCCCGTTAACCTGTTGGGAATCATAGTGAGCGTGCTGTGGCTGGCCGCCATGTGGCTCTGGAACGAGTGGTGGACCATCGCCGCCGCCGCGAGCATGACCGCAGAGATGGCGCAGCTCGTCCAGTCGGCCATCGCGGTTGCCATCGCCTATGGGGAGTGCCTGCTGCTCGCCACCATGCTGTGCGCGTGGATGGCGTCGCGCCTGGAGCCCGCCGGGGCCATGGACTACCTGGTGGTGTTGGGCTGCGGCATAAGGGCAGACGGGACGCCCTCGCCGCTGCTGGCGGGACGCGTGGACCGCGCGCGGGAGTTCGACGCCGCGTGCGTGGAGGCTGGCGGCGCTCCCGCCACCTTTGTGCCCAGCGGCGGGCAAGGGCCAGACGAGGTAATCTCCGAGGCTCAGAGCATGCGTGACTACCTCGTGTCGTGCGGCGTGGGCCCCGACCGCATCGTGCTGGAGGACCGCCCCGCTACCACGAACCAGAACATGGAGTTCTCCAGAGAGGTGATCGAGGAGCACGCGGGTCGCGATGCGAGCGAGCTGCTCGTGGGATTCTCGACCACCAACTACCACGTGTTCCGTGGCTACGTGTGCGCCCACCGGTCCGGCATGGCCGTTCAGGGCATGGGCAGCCGCACGCGCGCCTACTTCTGGCCAAATGCGTTCCTGCGCGAGTTCGCGGGGTTGTTGGCGTCCAGGTGGAAGGGCGTCCTCGTCACCTACGCGGCAATAGAGTCGGTCTACGCCTTGGCAGAGTACGCCCTCCTCCTGATGGGGCAGGCTTCGACGGTTTTCGTGGCATAGTGGTCGTCGGCATGGCTCGGTGACCACGGAGGACGCTCCCCAGGTCCTGGCAGATGCCGTGCGCCTGTCATACACCACGACCGCCGATGACTTGAGACTGGCCTTGGCGGGCCTCGGGAAGGGCCGGGCGGCGAGGCATCGCAGCGCAAGTGCGCAGGTCCGCAAAAACCGGCTATTTATGTGCCCGTGGAGCCAGTTTCGCCAAAAATTATCTGGGGTTTGCGGAGCGAAGCCAAATAAGTGGCCGGTTTTTGGATGAGGTCATCCCCTACAGGGCCTACGGACATCCGCGTTTACCGAGGTAGAGGATGCCGTCTTCCGGTGTGGTTCCCGCCACCCGGCCATGGCCGCGTAGTCGTTGCCGCGGAACATCCTGGCCTGGGTCTCGCCGGTCTCGACGACCAGGGCGCATACCGTGGTGGTCCTCGCGTGGCTGTCGATCCCGAAGATGGTCCGCGCCCCGGGGTCGGCCTTCGCGTCCGCGTCCTTGCCGTTCGTGCTAGAATCCTTGCTCATCTGGGGCCTCCCGTCCCTCGTGGCACCGCGCGCCGTCCAACCGTGGAGAAGTTAGACATTGTGCGGCATGGGAGGCCCCTTTTCAACCATCTCGGCAGGACCTCCCAGGTCCGTCGGTTCGGGTCATATCGTCTGTTTGGCCTTATCAACCCGCAGAAACAACCCTTTCAAAGTTAGCCGTCTCCAAACTTGCAGCATGCTGCAATTTACGATACTATTGCAGCATGCTGCAATTAGGAAAGGACCAAACATGCGGATAACCACTTCCGCCGAGGCTGGCGCCCTCGTAAAATCACTCAGAGAGTCGCGTGGCCTCAGTCGCAAGGAGCTCTCTCGCAATTCGGGTATACCGCTGCGGACCGTCTATGCGGTCGAGAAAGGCGAGCTCAACAACCTGAGCTTGGACAGGCTGGTAGCGCTCCTCTCAGCGTTGGGCGCTCACCTGGACGTTTGCGTTTGGGACGCCGAGCCCAACAAGGAAGCGAACGTAAATCGCTTGGTCAAGCTGGCCGCAACGGGAACTCTTGATGCAGACAGATGGGGACTCCTGCCATGAGAGGTCGCTATCGCACGCTTCTGCTTTTCATTGCCGGCACGTTTGCGGGACATGTTCTGCAAGACGCGGATGGGGCGCTGAGCTTTGCATACGACCCCTCCTACTCGGGTCCTCCTGTATCCCTATCCATGCCTATCGCACCCATCAAGTACTCACAGCGCGTCATACGTCCCTACCTGATGGGACTCCTGCCAGACGATCCGACCGTACGCGCAGACATCGCGAATCGCTATAACTGCTCTAGCGAGAATCCTTTTGCCTTGCTTTCTCACATTGGCCTCGACTGTCCCGGCGCCGTCCAGCTCGTACTAGAAGACGCCACCCATCTTGTAGAGAGCAGGCCCGGTAATCTCGCTGAGCTGTCCGACTCCGACCTTGAGAAGCGGCTGCACCTTCTGAGAGAACGTGCCTCAAGCCCGTGGGAAACAGGTCGCTCAGGTCGGTGGTCTCTGGGTGGTGCGCAGTCAAAGATGGCCCTCAGATACCAAGATGGACGATGGTATGAATGTGAGGGCTCCGAGCCCACGACCCACATTCTCAAACCCGGCGTCACTGGATACGTCAACCAGGCCCTCGATGAATACCTCTGCCAGAGCGTAGCTGCACAGATGGGGCTACCCGCAGCTCAAGTCAAATACCTTACGTTTGGATCCGAGCATGCGGTCTCCATCCAGAGATACGACCGCATCTTTGATGAGGACGGGACGGTCGTCAGGATACATCAAGAGGATCTGTGTCAGGCCCTCAGCATCGACCCAAGTCGCAAGTATGCCGAGCAGGGTGGTCCTTCCTCTCCCGATGTGCTTTCGCTACTCGGCACAACCAACGCCAATGCACCCCGCAACCTGCAGCTCTTTGTCCTGTACCTGTTATTCAACTATCTTATGGGAGCCACCGACGCGCACGCCAAGAACTACTCCGTGCTCTTAGGTACTGGAGACACCGCTCTCCTTGCTCCCCTGTACGACATCGCATCCATAGCACCTTACCAGTCACTCTCTCCAAGGCGTAGAAAGCCATTGAGAGCCGCCATGTCCATAGGAGGCGAGAACCGCTTTGGATTGCTCAGTGGCAGGCACCTTGAACGGCTATCACGCGACGCAAACCTCATAACTGCTGGCATAACACGCGAATGGATTGCGTCCGCTGCCGAACGTATGGCAACGGAAATACCCTCAGCACTTCAGGTGGTCCTGAACAGCGCAAGCAAAGCGCATTTGGCTGGAATCGAGCAAGTCGGTCCAGCGCTCATACGCGAGATAGGTGCAAACTGCAGGCGATTTCTCGAACAGCTCTGAAGTTCGATTCCCGCTGGGGGCACCAAACTGTGAAGCGTCGAACTCGGTTTCAACCGATACCGGCTCGCCTTGAGGATATGGACGGGGTAGCGCCACTTGGCGCGGGACCCGCCTCACGGAACGCCCTGCCCGTCGCGTTGGCGCGACCGCTTTCCGGCTTGTCCTTATGCCGTCCTTGCTTG
Source organism: Atopobiaceae bacterium (assembly GCA_017513965.1). Lineage (GTDB taxonomy): Bacteria > Actinomycetota > Coriobacteriia > Coriobacteriales > Atopobiaceae > RUG440. Next base: position 23,046 of record JAFWMI010000093.1, on the reverse strand, counting down.
CCCGTCGACAGCATGCCATATGCCTTTTGGGTTGTTTCCTCATAAGGCATGGCGCCGTGCTCCCATCGGACACCACGAAATACAAGGGAGACAGGAACTGGGATTGAGATGTCGTTGGACCTGTACAACAGGATGCCCGACCTCGCGGAGGCGACCGAGCACGACCGCAGCGCGCTCATCGTTAATGCGCACTCGCTCAACGGGGCCCGCCGCGGACGCGACGGGCCCCTGGTTCTGCCACGGGTAACTGTTACTGGTGGCCGCTACTTGGCGGCCTTGGCGGTGCGGTAGCCGCTGATGGCACCGGCGTAGGTGGTGCCGGAGGCCTTGCGGTACGGCCTCACGCGCACGTAGTAGGCCTTGCCCGCCTTGAGGCCCTTGATGGTGGCGAACGTCTTTCCCTTGGCGACGTCTACGGTCTTCACGACCTTGCCGCCCTTCTTCGCGTAGACGTACACGCGGAAGCCAGCGTTGGCCTTGGCGTCCTTTGCCCAGCTCACCTTGAGCGTGCCGGACTTCTTGCCGGTCGCGGCCCTCACCGACGAGGCGCTCTGCAGCCAGCGGCAGGAGGCTTTGGACCAGGCGCCCTTCACCGAGCCGGATGCGCCGCGCACGCGGACCTGATAGAGGGTTCCGCGCTTGAGGCCGGTGATGGTGTATTTGCGGCCCTTGACCGTCTTGGTGGTCCACTTGCCGCCGGCGGCGCGCCACTGGAGCTGGTAGGTCTTGGCGCCGGAGACGGCCTTCCAGCTCACGTCGATGGTGCCCTTGGCGGCGTGGGCCTCCGTGGAGGGCCTGGACGCCTTGGCGACGGTGGTGGACTCTTTTTCAAAATGCGCAACCACGGCAGCATCCGCCTCGCCCATAGTGAGCGTCGTACTCGCAGCCTTCACGTCGGCAATCGTAGCATCGCCAGAGGTAACCTCCCAGTTTAAGAAGGTGTAGCCACTCTTTGCGATAGCCTTAAGCGCCACTGCCGTTCCCGCAGTGTATGTGCCATTCACGGGGTCAACCGTACCACCCTCTGCCGGATCAGCTGTTACGGAAAGCCCATACGTTGCGTCCTTGGGCTCTATCTCTACCGGCTGGCTTGCGTAGTCGGTCTGCTTTTCGTCTGAGGTGATGCGCTCTGCCAAGAGCAACACCTTGTCGGTAGTAGCATCGTAGTCTGCCGGAAGCTCGAAGCTCGCCGTACCCTCAGCCGCATTACCCAGTTTCGCATAGAGCAGGAGATCGCTTGACGGGCCATGCGTGCGTACGACTGCCACCGAAGCTTGCGTAATGTCACCCGTAGCCTTATACGGCACGCTCACGACGGACCCCTTCTTCACGACCTCTCCGGTCACCTCGACGGCCATATTACGGTCGAGAAGCGTCAGCGAGTGCTCGATGGCATCGCTGCCTTTTACTTTCGTGGTATACACCACCGAGTCGGTGCCAACGTTCAGGGCTGGTGCGACAGCCCAGTCATCGGCATTCGGCTGCACCAGACCGACTCCTCCTCCCCAGCTGTTCTGCCAGCCTAGAGCCGTCTTATCATTTGGGTAATCAGGGTCCTTGACCGAGGAGCGCAGGAGCCACTTGCCGTCATCGCCGACAGACTCCTTGTTGAAGGTGATCGCGTTATCGTTATCGTTGTTGCCCAGATAGCCATATCTCTCTACGAGTTCTTGCACACCCAGCAAGAACACCTTGTCGTCAACCGCGGCGTCGGTACCCAAATACCCTTCCCCAAGATCGATGTTGGCTTCCGCGTCCTTCTTGCTAGCCAGAATCGCATGGTTTTCTACATCGGTAAAGCTCGAGTTCAGGAATTCCCCGTTCAGCCACGTGCGTGCGTCACTCTCAGCCCACTGATCGGTTGAACCATCCGCCTTGAACGCCATCTTCTTAATGGCCTTGTCGCTGTCGAGCAGCAACGACGAACCGACGGTGTTGCCGTACACTTCGTCACTCGCAAGTACGCGATACCGAACCGGCTGGCCGTCGTAGGTGCCGAAGTACACGTACTCCCACGCAGCCAAATTTGAGGGGCCACTTATCGCGCTCACGCCAATCCCCTCAACGACGCGTTCATTCTCCCCCGCCAATGCCATCCCTGGCAGTATGGCGAACGCGAGAACGGCGCCCAGCATCACGCTAAACGCGCGTCTGAGCGACCCCCCCCCTCAGCACTTTGCCCATCTTCTTCTCCTTTCCCGCGCACTTCGCGCCTTCGTCCTCTTGCCGCCTCATGCAAGCAAGACAATAACTGATATATTGTAGCACTAAGCGCTTGTTGATGGCGCATAGCTGCCGCCTCAGACACTGAGCGTTAGACTCATGAGAAGTGAGGGATATGCCCGCCCTCGGCAACTTCGTACGAAGTTCTCACTAAAGTCACATGGCCATGTGCAAGGGCACGTAGGTTAGGTTTCCCTCACGCGAGAGACCCTTGGATGTGAAGACGTACGACTCCGCACCACCTTCGCCACCGCGTTCTCCATCACCATGCCGAGGTTAACCCCCCAGCCGCCCCGTAACGAGCGCGTGCAGCAATGCGTCACTCATCTCGGGCGTGGCCTGCATGACCTGCGAGAGCAAAAGGCCCGTGTCTCCCATGAAGAGCTTGAAGGCGGTCGTATCTTCGAAACAGGCAAAGTCCGCACAAAATGCTGGGAACTATACGTGGGGTAGCGGGCGGAGGACGCCATTGTGGTTACGTCCTCCGCCCAAGGCACGGCATGTTTTGTCAAAAGGGGTCTCGCCCCTTTTGACAAAACTAGAGCGCTGAAATATCTACCGCCGAGTCCGCGCCGCCGGCACACTCCATCGCCGTAATGGTCGCACCCTTTATGGCCTCGCCCTCGTCCTCGGTTTTGTCTTCGTCCACGGTCGTCTCAAACGTTACGTTGTAGGCGAAGTAACCTTTTTGCATCGTGGCACCCGTCTCCTCGCCACCATTCATGTAGTAGCTCTGGAACGTAAAGCCCGCATCGAGGAGGTCTTGCCCCGTCTTGCCCACATGCGCGTCGAGCTGATCCTGGGGAATCTGGTCACCCGTAATGTCCTCAGCGCTCTCCAGCTCGAGGCCACCAACCACCTCGGCAAACTTCTTTTCGTAGTCGTCCTTTGAGGCATCCAAATCGGCTATCTTTGCATAGACCTCGGGGGTCATCTTAACCACTACGCGCACCGTCGCGTCTCCAGCCTGGAATACGGTTACATAGTGATGCTCGTCCCAAGCTGCGGTGCTGGTACCATCCTCAGACTTGGCTGCCAACGCATCGCCAAAGGTCTTCCAGGCCGAGACGTCTATGGAAGCTGTCGTTGCGTTTGTTTGCTCGCTTGCCACCGGTACCGAATCCCCGTTTTGTGTCGTCTGTCCTCCGCATGCCGCCAACGGTATCGCAAGCGACAGCGCGAGGGTCATCGCAGTTATAGTCTTGGTTGAGTGTCTCATTATTGGCTCCCTTCATCGTTTGGATATATGTTGAGCCTATGCTCTTATATTATATTGCCTTGGTTCCGCGTTAAATATGCCACGCTCGCTTTTTCACGACACCGTGGTACACACGAGCTTGCCATGGCGTACGCCCTTGGTACCCAACAGGCAGTCCGCAAGCTCGCGAACTGCCTGGTGCGTTGCGCGTACGGTAAGGATTTCCAAACAGTTGTGATGATCCAAGTGCACGTGCATGGTAGAAACCACCTGAGCCAAGTGCTGATGCTGGATGTTGTCGAGCTTGTGAGACAAGTCCGGCGTGTGATGGTCGTACACCATGGTAATTGAGCCAACCACCTCGACGTCTGGATCTCCCACAACCTCCTCCACAAGCTTCTCGCGCATGAGGTCGCGTATAACCTCCGACCTATTGGTCGATGTGCCCCGCCGCGCCACACAGGCATCAAAGTCGTCCAGCAGTCCTTCTGGTATTGCCACCGAAAATCTCACCAAGGGGACTGCGGTGGAGAACTTGGACCGGAAATGGGACAAGGAGGACATCGGCATGTTCTGCACGGAGCAGAGAAGGATCGCGAAAGAGACCTTCATCAAGTACGGCCACAGCTACGCCGACACGATCGCCGAGCTCGGCTACCCCAACAGGGCGACGCTGAGGCTGTGGTGGAAGGAGTACGAGTCGACCGGTGTGATTCCCGAGGGAAAGGGAACGCGGCAGTCCAAGTACAGCGACGGCCAGATGCGGGCCGCCGTCGACCACTACCTCGAGCATGGCAGGAGCCTCTCCAGGACGATGCGGGCACTGGGCTATCCCAGGGGCCGGCAGACGCTCTGCGACTGGATCGACGAGCTTGCGCCGGGCAGCAGGAAGCAGCGTGGCCCGAACCCGAAGGCCGAGCCCGTCCCCATGGAGAGGAAGGTGTGAGCGGTGTCAAGATTTCGGACACGAAAATCTCAGGAAATCACGCCGCCAGCTGCACCTCCTCCAGGCCTGACTCGAACCTCTCGAAGAACTCGCCCATCAGCTCGGCCGGCCTCATCCAGCCGACGCTCGAGTGCGGCCGCATCCTGTTGTAGAACGACTCTATGTACCAGATCACGGACATCCTGGCCTCGCTCCTGGTCTTGAACGTGAACCTGTGGTACCACTCGTTTTTCAGGCTGCCAAAGAAGGATTCCGCGACCGCGTTGTCGTGGCAGCTTCCGGTCCTGCCGACGGAGAGCCGGACGCCGTGTTTCCTCGCCCAGCGCGCGAGAAGCGAACTGGTGTACTGACTACCTCTATCCGAGCTAAGCCGAATTCGGCTTAGCTCGGATCGGGGCTGTCACTATCGCTGGCCGGGATGGATAGAGATTTGCAAGGAAAACGGGCTGGTCAGGTCGATGTCAAGGAAGGGGTGCAGTCCCGACAACGCGAGGTGCGAAGGATATTTCGGCAGGCTGAAGATAGAGTTCTTCTACGGTTGCGACTGGAGCGGGGTCACGCTCGAGGAGTTCATGGGAATGCTCGACGCGTACCTGAGATGGTACAGGGACGCCAGGATCAAGAGCGACCTCGGCTACAGGAGCCCGATGGCGTATCGGAGGGACCTTGGACTGGCGGCATAGGGGGTTTGTGAATGAGAGTGTCGGAGCTGATGGATGCCCTTCGCGGATCGAATCCGGACGCCGAGGTAATCGCGTGTCTCAAGGTTCCCGACGGAGAGGGAGACTACCTCCTGTTCAACGAGTGCCCGGCCTCGTTTGCCGAGCCGTACCCCGGGAACGACGCCAAGTTCCTCGTGCATGCGACCATCACGATCGGTGAGCTTGTCTCGCAGGCGTGCGACCCCTCGATCGTCCGGGAGCTCGCAAAGGCCCTCGAGTGCGAGGCCGATGGGATGGAGTTGGCTGTAACCGACCCCAAAGAGGAGTACGATATCTGGTAACGCGGATTCTTGGTCCAAGTTCTCCACCGCAGTCCCTACCAAGAAAAAAGTCCTTGACATTTACATCCGTCCTTCTTCTCCACGAACTCGTCGGCGCAGGCAATGCGCGTGGCTTCTTTCCAGTCCTCCTCGGTTCCGTTTTCGTTTCCAAAGTTTAGGTTGCTGGCAATGTCGTCGGTAAAGAGGACGTTCTTCTGTGGCACGTACCCAATCAAATCCCTGAGCTCGTCGAGCTTGTAGTCCTTTACGTTGACGCCGTCCACGAGCACGTCTCCAAAAAGGGTGTCGTAGGGTCGGGGAATCAGCTTTACGACGCTCGACTTGCCACAGCCGGTCCTGCCAATGATCGCAGTCGTCTCGCCGAGCCTCGATACGAAGTCTATACCCTTGATTACCGGCGCATCCGCTCCCGGATAGGCGAAGGTCACGATGCGGAACTCCACGGTACCCTTGCAGGTCTTTTGGCACGCGTCCTTTTGTGAGTCCGTTATTTGCGCTTCCGTCTGAAGCACGTCACCGATACGCTTCATACAGGCGTAGGCATCGGGGAACAGGGCAATGACCACCGCAAGAAGCACGATTGCAATAAGAATCATGTTGATGTACTGAGTCGCAGCTACCAATGCCGCAACATCCAGCTGGTTCTTTGCCACCAAATAAGAGCCAACGAGCATCGCACCCACGGAGGTGAAGCCAAAGAGAACGTTCACGACGGGCATAAGCATGCCTGAGATTGCGATAGACTTGCGAGAGACCTCAGCCGCCTCCTCGTTCGTCTCGTCAAAGCGACGCGTCTCGTGTTCCTGCTTGTTGAAAGCACGAATGACGCGAACGCCCTCGAGGGTCTCCAAAAAGAGCTGGTTGATCTTGTCGATCATGTTCCTCAGCTTTACCGAGTACGTACTTGCCCTAATAAGTATGAGCGCGATTACCACGACCACGACTGGTATGGCAACGGCAAGCACGAGTGCAAGTTGGCCGGTAGTCGCAACGGCGAGCACAAGTCCGATTGCCGCCATCGTCGGCGCCAGGAGGCCAATGCGGAACAGCATGACGAGGAAGTTCTGGATTACGCTCACGTCCGTCGTGTTGCGCGAGATGAGGGACGCAGCTCCATATTTGTCAATATCGATTGCCGAGAAGCTCTGGACCTTGCGAAAGAGCTCCTTTCGAAGGTTAGCAGAAAACTTGGTGGTGAGCGTGGAGGCCAAGTTTGTGGCTACCACGTTCGTTGCGCACGCCACCAGCGCAAGCACGATTATCGCGATGGCGAGGTAGATGATGGTCGTCTGGTCATTGTTGCTCACGCCATCAATCATGATGCTGACCAGTGTAGGGGAAACCATTTGGGCGGCAGAGGAGATGGTAACGAACACCACCATAGCAATCACCTGCCGTTTGTTTAGTTTGACCCTAGAGAGTATCGGTGACACAGCATTCCCCTTCCCATGTTCCCATAACAACGGGTTGTCGCATGACTTCAGTATTATAATCACGTCTTCTGAGTCATACATACGGGGGAAATTACTGGCACGTGCGTCGTACTTAGGTTATTCCTGACCAAACGCGACGAATCGCTCCTTGCCACCACAATGCGGTCTTTACGCCTCCGTCACGGTTAGTACGTACGTTCCACCCTCGTAGCGCGCCACAAGCCTAGTGCCATTCGACACCTTCTCGCATGTCACTGTGCAGGGATGCGAAGCCTTCGCGAGTTCGGAAGCCGTGGCTACGTTTGCGTTCTTGTCGATGGAGCCAAACTCACCTGTACCATCTCCATGAACCGTAAGCCAAGTCGTGTGTTTCCAGGATTGTTTTGGTGATTCCACGATAAGACGCCACGTCCCTACCGGATTATCCAAGTTTCGTTGCCTGGGTATCGTCGCATACGCGTTCCACACCTTGGACTCTCTAGAACTCTTGGGCGTGATTCGATAATCGGTTGCTTCGCCTCTCAAACCCGTGAGGACGATCTTCACACGGGCGTCGAAATATGCCGTAGTGAGGTGTTCGTCGTTGTTCCGCCCCAAAAAGCGATAGGAGAGCGTATCCCCTACCTTTTTGCCATCCTCGTTAACGCTTTCGTCGTTGAGTCCCAATCGGAACTCCTGCGGATACAATCCCATTACCTGCAAATCGTGCAACTCTTCGTACGACTCAATCTCGTCGTACTGTGCTCCGTGCACCATCAAACAAGGCCCGTCATACGTCGACAGTGCTTTCGTGGACGTATTAAATCACATAATCGCGAGCAGCATCATACTAACTGCCAATACCGCCAAAACCGCGATTAGGAACCTACGCGAACCGACTTCTTGAGGCTCTCCGTCGCTGTAGACAAAGCCTTTGGACCACCGCACCACGTTACTCACCCCTTGCCGATGAGTATGTCTTGGGTTCATCCAAACCCAAGACGCCTTTGTTCATGCCCAGGGCGAAGAACAGGAGCATGCCGTTGAACTCGAGGAGCGTGACGTTCGCTTCGCGAACACATACCAGCAAATATATGCACAGTAAAGCCCAAGCAAGCACCGTGTGTTGCTCTCTGCTAGCCAGTAACACAGCGCGCACGTAAACCATGGCCATACAGCATAGCGTGGCAAAACCATACTGTGAGAGGATCGACTTGTATCCACCATTCACAAACGAGGCAAACGGATAGAACTTAGTGGCGTCTTGGGAGAGACAGAACAGCACGATAGGCAGCGCTGCCACAAACGAGCTGAACTCACGATGCACCATCAGCCCAGCAGCAAAGCGCGCCAACACGTCCCGACCCAGCACACAAACGCCCATGAGCGCCATAAAGACTGCGTAGCTCCTGACCCGTAGGACAAACATGGTTACGACGACGCATAACAAACAGAGCACGGCACAGGGTACCCTCATGCCACGCCTGTCCTCTGATATGCAGATTGCAGCCACGATACCCATGAGCAAACAAGCTACGGTCTTGGCATTTGCAAAACCAAATCCAATCGAGGGATTAAGATTGATGGTCGTAACACCAAGTACCGCGAGGACCGCAACAACAAACAGCGCGGCAACCGCGCCTCCCACATAGAATCGCAACAATCGACGCACGTTCATCTGTCGTGCCGCAACGATGAGAAGAAGCAGGACGAGTAATCGAGGACTTCTCAGTTTGTTCCAAACAGTAATAGCCACAAAAAGAAAGATGCCAAGTCCAGCCAAACCGGCAGGCTCAAACTCGAATTGCCTGCTGGCTATAGCGGCAACCAAGCAGCCAAGTGCAACGGACGCACAGCACACACCCAAGCTGAACTCACGGGCAAAGGGTAGTTGCCCCACGGTCGCATGTGTAAAGACGAGCTGGCCAAAGGTCCAAATTGCAACTGCCACACCCACCAACGTCTCATGCCCATAGTCGCCCACCGGTCGATCAAAACGCTTCCTCAGGGCATGTAAACAAGTTTTACTCATCTAAAACAACACCTCGCGGTTCAAAGGCATAAGACAACAGGAGTATAGCCGGAGACATGGCAATAGAAAGAGGAAAGCGCTCAATCAAAAAGTAAATCGAACTCATTACAATCAGCAACGAAAACCCAAGACAGTATTCTGATTTCACGATCATGGGAACGGCATAGAGGTATGTTATAAGCAGGGCTACAAGAGCACCCAACCCGTATACGAAAATCATATAGCTGTATCCAGAATCCAGACTCTGAAAAGGCACCCCATTATGATAGTGAGGTGGGATTTCAATCGGACGTCCAAATAGGCTGATAGACCCCACATTCGTATAGTACTCATGAGAATAATAAGGCCTGTAGCTCGTGATTCGGTCCATAAAAGCAAAAAATGGATTGCTGCTATCGTACCAAATGGAGCAGAAGGACATCAAAAACAACAAGGCGACAGGTATTGCGATAATAACAACGCGCATTATCCGCCGGGTCGTACTCATATTATTCATTGGCAACTTGTGAAGAAGGATAGACAGCACGGAAAAAAGGACACAAAGTATTGCAGCCGTCCGTGAAGAGAGTGCTACGAACGAAAAGATGGCACTGAGCAATGTCAGAACATTAGGAATCCACCAATACTTGCTCTTCCAATAAGCTAGCGACAGGGCACTGGTCACAGAGAATAAAATACCTCCAAGTGTATTGGGGTGCGAGAAGCCAAAAGCGTATACGAGCCTTTCGTTCGGAATCACGTCCTTATTATACAAGCAACCAAATACCGCAAAAATCATAGTTGCGATTATTATTGAAAGCACTATTAGACCGTAAATTTTGAGCAAGCGCTCAATGTTATCCCAAGGAATTGCGGCTATGATAATAAAATCTTGTAATAGGAGATAATCACCTGTGTTAACCGCCGATATCGACGACAGAGAAACTGCTAGGCAACATATAAGCACCTGCGCGAAGCTGAGTTTCGAACAACGAACAATCAGGCCAATGCATGCCAACGCGAGCGCAACACATTCTAGCAGCGCCGGCAGCCCGCTCGTTGCAAGCCAAGGATAGCTATTCGCTAACGTCGTCGACCCAAACAGAACCTTTGAGACGATGTAAATGACAACTGACGCTGTCGACAGCCAAGCAGGCAATAATCCCTCCGAGCCGTCTCGTACGACTTGAGAAAAACTACGACTCCACATCGGAACAATCTGGCCCTGTCCTGAGCACCCTGCTGTGCTTTGTAGGTTTTTCATAACCACCATAACTTTGCTTTATCGGATATCTCTAGTTTTCTCGCTTTGCAATTCTAGCAAATGCTCTGTAGTAGCTCTTCCATACACCCAACGCGATAACAACGTACTTCTTAGACCTGCTTCTTAGGCACCGTTACCATGATTCGGCTCCCGTCACGCTTCCACGTCCCTGCCTTTGAGACTTTTTTCAACTCGGGGTACAACATGGTCATGGGGTTGTCTGACCTGCTTGTTCCGTAGTGCGCCCTTCCGCCCTGCTCGAGCAGGGCCCACATGCTGTGTTTCGCGTCACCCTCAATCTGAGCAAAGTAGACCATCCACGGACCAGAAAGGTCCCCCTGCAGGCCACCACGGGGAACGCGCAGCAGCAGGGCGAAGTCCTCAGGATTGAGGCCATTCTCATATGACGCATCATTAAGCGAATAAAGAATCGACTGTGTGTCCATACCATTGATCCTGAGCTTACCATGGACTACGAGTCCGTCGAATTCGATGGTTGCGTCATCCATACTTGTGATGTCCAACGTAACAACCGAGCGATCGTTGCACACCAGCTCGACCTTGCCCGGCATCACCGAGTCATCTACCTTGCTGTACCGAAGGTGGTACAGATAGGCAAGTCCAAACGCTACGAGCAAAAGTACCGAAAGGACTACCAACAGCGCGTCGGACGGACGTGCCTTCACGCGCTCAACAACACCCGATGCCATGCTGACGCCTTCCTTAGCGACCAAACTCCCGTCTACTGTAACATGTTCCTTCGCGGACGGGATTCCGCCAAGTATCCTTCCTAACCATAATCAAGTGAGGTACTTTATCTCAGTTCAGAGGGTACACGTGTACACCAATCGCCCCGTCAAGCCGTTGGGGAGGGACTGTCCCCCAACGGACACCTAGCACATGAAGGCGGGTAGTATGTCTTCGGTGCCGCGCTCGTTGCACAGCCGCGCCGCCTCAGCAATCTGCTCAAGGGCGATGGCAACGCCATCGTCAGCTGAAGCACCCACATGCCAGCGCGCGGCACGCGTGGCAGCCTCGTTGGCGTTGGCCACAGCGCAGGAGTTGGGAATGTACTCCAGCATTGAGAGGTCGTTGTCTGCGTCGCCAAACACGCACACCTCGTCGAGCGAGAGCCTGAGCGTCTTGATGAGCTGCTTGATTCCCTCGACCTTGCTCCACCCATGTATGGACACATCCATCCAGTTGACTACTGTGTTCAAGAAATCGAACATTGGGAAGGACGACTGCAACTCGTCCTGCAGTGCAGCGAGCGCCTCGTCGCCAGCGATGCAAATAACTCCCGCTTTGGCAACGGGGTAGACAGGCAACACTTCGTGCCACATGCCTCCCGACATAAACGCACGATCGAACATGGAACCCATCTCTTCCCGTGATATCCCGACCCAGTCGCCAAGCCCGTCGGAACGATAGGTAACAAACGCACAGCCGGGCCTTCTTGCTACCAGCTCGGCTGCCTGGTGCAGGGGCACGTCGTCGAGATTCTTCTCGAAGACAAGGGAACGCAGGTAGTACACCTTCAAGCCATTCACCGCCACCGCCGTGTTGTAGCAGCTACGATCTCCGCCAAAGAAGCCCGCGAGCTCAGAGCGATCGCGACCGGTGGTCGGCCCAAAGTCCACGCCCTGTTCCTGACAGGCATGAATCGCATCGATGGTTCGTGGGGAGACGCATTCCCTTCCAAAAGGAATGAGCGTGTTGTCCATATCCGAGAGCACGAGCTTAATCATGAGGACCTACCTTCGCCGATGATGGTCTCCCTCAAACAATACCATGCCCATGTGTCATTTGGGGCAGCAACCCACTCCATTCTCGGCATGGTCGATCTTCCCTGTTCACTTCGTGTCCTCTACAAAAACAACCTCCGAGCAACAACATCGCTCGGAGGCGCTCAGTTCAAGGCTTGCAGTCGGAAGTTACTTTATCTTTGAAACATCCACCGCAGCGTCAGATCCGCCAGCATACTCGACGGCGGTAACCTTAGCGTTCTTAATCGCCTTGCCCTCGTCCTCGGTTTGTTTTTCGGTAACCTTCGTATTGAACGTGACGTTGTAGGCAAGATGACCCTTTGCCATGGTGGCGCCTGTCTCATCACCGCCGTACATGTAGTAGGACTCGAACACGAACCCGTCATCAAGGAGGTCTTGTCCTCTCTTGCCAATGCACGCATCAAGATCGCTCTGGGAAAGCTTCTCGCTCGTGATGTCCTCAGCACTCGCCAGCTCAAGCCCTCCAGTCACCTTGGCGAATTGTGCATCATAATCTTCTGCAGAGCCATCGAGTTCAGAAATCTTTTCGTACACCTCGGGGGTCATCTTTACCACGACGCGAACAATCGAGTTGCCAGCATTGAACACGGTTACGTAGTAGTTCTCATCCCAAGACGCAAGGTTGTACTCGTCCGTCTTGGCTGCCAAGGCATCGCCAAACGTCTTCCAGCTCGAGACGTCCACGGTGGCAGCCTGACTCGCCTGACTGGCGGTGTCATTCTGTGCGCCGTTACCCTGAGCCTGTCCGCCTCCGCATGCTGCCAACGGCATCGCAAGCGCCATCGCAAGCGCCATCGCAGCCATGCCCTTGCTGATACTCCTCATTATTGGCTCCTTTCCACGTTGTAGGCATTTCTGAAGCCCATAGCGTATTATACGTTGCCTTAGCGGTTTGCACCGGCAGGTGCCAGCATTGTGTTGTACACCGTAGGAGACATGAGCACGCGTCCGGTGCCACGGTACACGTTAACCAACCCCTCGCCGGAAGCTGCCGAACCCACCAGCGACTTGCCGGAGCGTTCCACGGTAAACCTGAGTGACGTGCTCCATGCAAGTGCCATGTTTCCATCAATCTTGAGCACATCGTTTTGCAGCTCAATCTCGATAAGCTCCTCACGTGGGCACGGTGCCTCAAGACACACGATGCCAGATCCCATAAGCCCCAGATTGAACAAGCCTTCTCCACCCGCAATCGCCGACGAAGCCGTGGAGCGGGCAACAGTCTTGTGTTGTATGCGCGATTCGCATGCCAAGAACAAGCCGTCGTCCAACACGACACCACCGCCCCATTGTGCCACGTCGAGTAGCACAATGTGCTTGTAGGTTGGCTCAAGTACGAGCATGCCGTTGCCGGTATACTCGGGCTTAATGGCACTTTCTCTGGTAACGGCACCACGCAACGTCTTGCCCAGCAAATCGCCCATGCCCTTTACCCCTGTACGTGCCTCAACGTCGCCTACCATCCATTGCATGGCGCCCGCTTGTACCGTTACAGGAGACACGGCCAGATTACAAACCACTTGGCGGCGGCGAACGTTCATCTGCTCGGCAAACCACACCTGTTGTGCATTCATGCCATCCACAGACAAATCGCGCTTCCATTGAATCACGCTAAACGGACCCAGCTGCGCAATAACGTCCACGTCGTCATTCTGAAAGAAGTTGCCTACTTTGTACACGTTGCCACCTTTCGCCGCTGCCAAAGTTTCGTTTCCGCATGCCACAACCACTCACGCAATTGTGGTGCACACCAGCTTGCCATGCCGTACTCCTTTTGTACCCAAAAGGCAGTCTGCAAGCTCACGAACAGTCGCGTGCGTTCCACGCACGGCAAGAATCTCCAAACAATTATGGTGATCGAGGTGCACGTGCATGGTAGAGACCACCTGCGCAAGATGATGATGCTGGATGTTATCCAGCTTATGCGACAGATCCGGTGTGTGATGGTCGTACACCATGGTGATTGACCCCACAACCTCGGCATCTGGGTCTGCAACGACTTCCTCAACGAGTTTCTCGCGCATGAGGTCCCGTATCGCCTCCGATCGATTGGTCGACGTACCCCGCCGCGCTGCGTAGGCGTCAAAGTCGTCCAGCAGGCATTCTGGAATTGCCACCGAGAATCTCACCAAGTCGCTCGCCATGCTCCACCCCTTCCCTCTCCACTATGGTAACCCTCGCCTTCTCACAGCAAGGGCAAGCGTCAAGGAATCTCAAGGAAGTTTTTACGAAAGCCCACGCATGTAACGCACGAACTCCTGAGGAGGCAAGGGACGCGAGTAGTAGTAGCCTTGCTCATAGTCACAGCCCATTTCCTCCACTGCGCGGTGCATCTCCTCGGTCTCTATGCCCTCAACGACCACCTTCATGTTCACGTTGCGAAACATGTTGATAAGGTCGGGAAGCAGCGTGGAATCACCCCTAAAGTACGACCACACAACCGTCATGTCGAGCTTCACCACATGCAAGGGCAAACTCAAGAGCCGGGTGATATTTGATGTCCCCGTACCAAAGTCGTCAAGAGCAAATTCCGTACCCGCTGCAAGCAGACCATCCATCTGCTCGCGAATGCTGGTTAGGTCCTCGGCAGCACTCTCGGTAACCTCAAGGTCTATCATACTCAGGGGGACACCGTGGCTGTGCGCAATCTGGGCAAATTCCGTTGCCAGCTGATTGTTGAGGCACTGAGCCGGCGACAGATTCACGTTTATCTTGCGAATCCCCAAGTCGCCCACGTTGTTTTCCTCCAAGAACGCGCAGGCGCGATCAAACACCTGCCTACCCAACTCCATGATGTCGCCCGTTTGTTCGGCGACGCCAATAAACTCATCGGGCGGAATGGGTCCCAGCTCGTCGTCCGTAAGTCTTGCCAGCGCCTCGGCACCCACAATACGCCTCTCGGCAATGCCATATATTGGCTGCATATACACCTCAAAACGACGCTCGGCGAGCGCTTTACCAATGGCGTGCTCTACCGCCTTGCGACGCAGCATCTTGCTCATCATGTCATCCGAGATTATTGCGTACTCATCTTTGCCCTGATATTGGCAGTGGTCAATGGCATACCGTATGAGGTCATCCACCTCGGTAATGCTCTCGGGTATCACATCGTACGGTAGGCAGATTACCGAGACAGCCAGCGCCACCTCCGTATCGATGCTCTTCCATGGACGGGCAAAACGTGTCTTGATCCCCTGCACGCAGGTGTTTGTCACCTCGTCCGTACGCCCACTTCGCAGCAGGACAAAGTCGCCACCACCACACGTAAACACGTAGTAACTCGAATACTCGCGTTCAATCCACTCACCAATAAGCTCTAGGCAACGAATGGTCTGCTTGTGCCCATAAAGTGCCCGCGCAGCGCCATAGTTGGGAATGGTAATAATCACGCAGTGGAACGGACGCCTCTTGTAGAGGTATTCCAAAACGATCTCGTCAAATGCGTCTTGGTTGAACACGCCTATGCGCTTGTCGCGAAACAGATCGGGATTCTGCGCGGACAGATAGATGACGAGAATGGCTAGGATGCTAAAGTAGCTCGTTACGAGCGTGTTTATAAACAGACTGCGCAATCTAATACCCGCTATGAGAATGGCGTTGTATGCAAGCATGCTCAGGCTCATACGCAGGTCTGTACGACCCCAGCATGCAACTACGAACACTAACGACACAGCGATGTAGAAATACGTGTTGAAGTAGATGAGTTGGTACAGACCACAGTTGTAATACCCCTCTACGGGCGCGAAGTGAAAGATGGTTGCCGTCCAAGGAGTCGATAGAATAATGCCGCACAGGACGAACGCAGGAACCCACAGAACATAGTTTACACGGCGGTCAAACACGCGATAGCTGTTGCACGCCTCGGCCGTGTAGTCAAAGAGCGCCCAGCCTCTCAACACAAAGGCGAGGAAGTATACCATGTTGACCGCATACATGAGCCACAGAGGAAAGCTCGTCCAGACCTCGTTCATCTCGCACGAAACGATGTCAGAAGTCGTCATCACCAGATTGATGAGCATGACCCAAAGGAAGCTTCGGCTTTGCCGAATGGGTAGGTTTCTCCGCGAGCAGTAGAAGGCAATCAATACCAATTGGATTGGTATTGACGCCAACGCATAGTCGTAGTTGTACTCGCTTAACCACTCCACAAGGCACGCCTCTCTTCGCCCCTGTATATATTATCGCGTGTTTATGCCAATCGTTCAACACGCATTGACGGTCCGTACCTTTTGGTAACCAAAGAGGGACAGACCCCGAATGGTTAATTCGTGCATCAACCATTCGGGGACTGTCCCTTTATGGTTACGCGCCGTCCTTAAGGAGACGAGGGCGTATCACTCTTTCTCAAGAAGCTCCCTAGCTCGGTCCAGCTCGCTCTGTGCGTTGGATAGGTACTCCTCCACCTCCTTGCGCTCCTCCTCAGAGAGGGTCGCATCTCCTTCAAGAGAATCCTGTGCGTTGTCCACAAAGCCATTCGCAAATTCAATGCTCGTGGAAGCTTCTTTTCGGTTCTTTATGCTCTCATCTTGATTCGCTGCATCCTGCGCTATCTCCTCGCGCTTCTCTGCGCCCAAGTCTATGCCATCGGGAGGAGCGATGGCATAGAGCGAGAACAAGATGCCGCCAATTACGATTACCACTATAAACACGATGTTCATGATGCCTGGCTTCACGCGCGCTATGGCGCGCTCAAGCGCGGGATAGGCATACCAAGCGATGAGTGAGGCCGCCACGCCAAACGCCAGCGTGTTCTGCAAACACACTTGGCCCATAAAGTTAAAGGGCATGTCGGAGTAATCCCAATTCTGGTGTTGCGCGTTAAAGAGTATGCCGCCAATGAACTCAATGACCGTGCACGTGAAGGCGTTGGCCACAAAGCTTATGACATGTGCCACGATCTGGTTGTCAAACTTCTTCTTGAGCCATAAGTAAAGCGGGTAGAGCAGCAGCGCAATGAGCACGACGGCGGCGCCCTCCATGGGGTAAGGGTAAAGCCAGTCGCGCCAAAGCATGGTGTTGCTGGGGTCGTATTCGCCCTTTACCAAGCCAAGACGGATGAGCTGACACATGGCAGCTTCCATCCAATGGCCCAAGACGGAGAAGATCACGAAGTAGATTCCCAAGTTGCGATAGAACGGCCAACCACTCCGCACGATTACAAAGTCGTCCTGCTTTCCAATGCCATGCTCGGAAGACAGGTCGTTTACCAAAACCGACTTCACGCGATCGGAGAACGCAAAGTACAGCAAGAGGAAGAGATAGTACGCATTGTCAAAAATCATACTAAAAATGGTGAATTCGCCCTTGATGACGGACCTTATAATACCGGCCGCTATTCCCAAGGCGGCTATGGCCATAACGAGGGGACGTCCCAGCTTCATACGGTTCACGAAGAAGTAGAATGCAACGCCCTCGAGCACCACCATAAACCAGTCGATAATGCTTACCGTGTTATATACCACCGTATCACGCGAAGTAAGGATGAGCGTGGCGAGCGTGCCCACAATGTGAAGCAGGAACAGTACCTGGACCCATCGCATGAAGCCAAGCTTGCTCGGGTCGCTAAACTTGATGGCGTCATAGGCCTGTTTGGCCGACTTTGTGGCTGCCCGATGGTCCGCCTTCGCCTGGTTGCGAGCGATGCGCTCGCGCTCACGTGCAGCCTTGGCCTTCTCTTTGTTTCCCATGCCGGCTGCAATCACCGTAAGACGAGCCGCCTCATCCGCAGCCTCGTCGGACTCCATGGCGACACCTGCCATGGCAACGGCCTCCGCGGCATCGAGCTGAGCCTTTCGCGTTATTGCGGCACGATCAACCTTGCCCGTGGTAAACGCACGGTCAACGGCACGTTCAACGTGATCGATGTTCTTTACATTGGCACCATCGGTGGGCTTGCCGTTTGACTCCTGCCCATTTTTGATATGAGTTGCCATATGGACTCCATTGCGTCGTTCCAACGATGTTGTCATTCTATCAAATACGCTGCTCAAGACGACTCAAGCTGCTGTGATTGGTTATCGACAAGTAAGAGAACGAGTTGTGCATAGCCCTTCCATGCGACTCTGCGACAAGCGAACAACGCCTATCGTTTCCCTCCTTATTAGGACACATACGGTGCGCGGGCACGATCCAAATATGCCAAGAAACCCTCGCGCATGCTCACATAGTCCTCCATGAGCTCGTCCCGACTCACGCCTTTGAGCTTGTTTGCCCACGGACCAGATCGCAGCCCGATCTCGGCAGGTGGCTCAACGATTACCATGCCGTCTCCCAATGACGAGAGCCACCTGTAGAAGGTAAACGCCTGCGCCACACGCACAAGCGTGAGCCCCGTCGCATCGGGCTCTCCCAGCGTGCCTTCAAACTGGCCAAACTTCGCTCCATACCCAAAGCGGTCAAAAAACCCATTGGTCGCATCGGCACGCACGCGCAAGAACACGTTGCGCAGCGGTCCGCCCACCATCTCAAACTCGCTCTCCATGCGCTTTCGTGCGCTACGCCGGGCATCGCTCACCGTTCGGTTTTTGTCTGCCAGCTCCTCAGAGACGCAAGTTCCCACCATACGGTCCGCTCGGCTCACAAGAAGCTCTATGCCATGTCGCCACGGATTGGCAGAGTATGTCTCCACATAGTAGTTGCCCTCCGAGTAATAGAGCGCAACAGGGGTCTCGCAGCGCAACGTACCTCCTTGGTCACCTTCCAGCGCATGAGGCCTGCCACGGAAGTCGGAATAGGTGTATTCAAACTCAATCTTGCGCCCCGCGCGCATGGCCTCTGCCACCACGTCGATGGTCGCGAGCACGCGTTGTGCCTCCTTGTGTACGCGCTGGTCCACATGAACCTCAGCCATAAGGCCATCCTCTTGGTGTCTGCTCACCAAGTTGATGAGGTCTTCTTGCAACTCATAGCTCTGTGATGTGGTGAGCGTACGCGAGGACTGCACGGCGTTTAGAAGCAGGCGAACCTTGGCAGGCGTAAGCTGCGTTCGCTCGCACCAGACACCCGAGGGAGTAACGTGCAATCCGATGCCCAAGTACTCGCTGTGCCCAATTGCCCGCAAGTCCGCGGCCAGCGTGTTCTCGGATGGTACGCGATCGTCACCAAACCGCGCACGAAACACCGCACGCAGGTCTGCGTTCGAGAGCACGTGGTTTTCGTCGGTAAGACAGAGGAGCATGTACAACAGACACAGGAGACGCTCGCGTGCATTGTCGCACCGCATGTCGTCGGGCAAAAGATCGGCAAGCTCAGCTGCCTGTTCCTGCAAAATGGCCAATGCGTCCTCCCAGTCTCAGCTAATGTATCTCTGCCACAACTGCGGGTAGCGCATGTGCACGCGTTGACCCGTTACCCGTGGCGGACACCACCTTCCCTCCGCAGCATATCCACCCCATTGTAACGTCTGCGGCGTTGGAGGCCGTTCGCGTTCCCCTCTCGACAGCCAATACGAACTGGGACGACGCCCAGGTACGTATGTTGCATTCCCCCTGCTGCCAATGCTAGTCTCGGATAAACCAACAGCGGAGGTCGCGGATGGTGCACGACAAAGACAGGGTGCATGCGGAACGTAGACATGGCACGGCACAGCGTGCCGATGTTGTCCTCAACCTGCTACTCGTAGCGTTTGAGGTGTGGGCACTCATAACGCGCTATCTCTACTCGGACCTCTCCATGTTCCAGTACTACACGCAGTGCTCCAACCTGCTGGCAGCCATCTCCGGTGTCGTGTGCTTGGCTGCATGCGCGGGACGGATTGACCCCGTACGCGCGCATCGACTCAAGTTCTGTGCCTGCGCGAGCCAACTCATGACGTTTGTGGTGGTCGTCTTCGTACTTGCACCCATGATAAACACGACCGGCGAGAATGGCTTCTACCGTCTTTTCCTCACGGGCGTCACGCCAGTCACGCACCTACTGGGACCACTCCTCACCATTGCGAGCTACCTGCTCTTCGAGTGCGACCCTGTGCCCCAACTGCGTGAGTGCATCCTTGCCCTCGTGCCTACGCTCACGTATGCCGTCGTGGCCTACACCTGCAACTATCTGCTCATCTTCGAAGGACCCTACCCGTTCCTCCTGGTGTGGAGGATGCCCATTTGGCAGACGGCCCTATGGGTCGTGGTGCTCGTTCTCCTCGCATCCGCATTAATAGCCGCGCTCCGATTCGCGGCAACGCGCATGCATGCTCACGACCGCTTCGGCTTCTAGGCGGATGTCTCTTGCTATCAGACCGAACGCGCGCTGCCAATCGCTAAGGACTACATCAGTCCATAACCAGACGTCGTAGTGTTCTCTTTCACGGGCAACAGGAACCCAACAATGGAGCCAACAACTCCGCCGGCGATGTGGCCAAGATAGCTAATGTTGTCTCGCACAAACAGCGCGCCATACACTTGCTGGCCAAGATAGAGCACTGCCACAAGCACGAAGGTAAGCGGCAACTCGCCTTCCTTGAGGCCGGTTATCGAAGACAAGAGGATGAACGTGAACACAACGCCACTGGCTCCAACAACGGAGGCGTGCAAGAGTACGCCGTTTGCGATGCTTGCGGCAAGCGCGCTCGCGAGCATAATCCAAATGAGCCTCACCGAGCCATACTTCTCTTCGAGCAGAGGTCCCAAGAGCAGGATGTAGCTCATGTTTCCAATAAGGTGCTCCCAGCTCGCATGGCCAAATATGTGAGAAACGGAGCAAAAGATAACCAGTGGATTGAATGGCATGCCAACGCGCGACGTAAAGAATGCACGCGTGCTCGCTCCGCCCGTAAGCGTGCTCGCGATTTGCACGGCAACGCAAATAAAGACAAAGCTCAGAACGACGGGAGAGTTGAAGGTGATTTTGGGAAGTTGACGTTTCTTTTCCACAGTCTCATCTCCTGTTTTGGCACGCGAACAGCGCTGGTTCCACAGCATGTCACCTGAGTATACTCCGAGCCGCACAGAGATGTTCTACCACCGCGCGCGTCAATACCCATCTGGGGATCGACGTAACGCCACTATGACACTCCCAATTCTCAATATATGGTATATCGCGTGATTGTTGCACGTTTTCCATTCCTACTTTGTGTATTATCTACACATAATTAGAAGTTTTTGGGGGATATATGGAAAGAAGCATACTCAACGAATTGTGGGCATGGAAGGATTCTTCGAGGCGCAAGCCACTCATGCTCAAAGGCGCGCGACAAGTTGGGAAAACGTGGACCCTTAAGGAATTTGGCCATCAGGCGTATGACAACCTCGCGTACTTCTCCTTGGAAAAACGAGGTGTCGATACACCAAGTGAATGGGCTGAATTCTTCGAAACTACCAGTGATCCGCACAGGTTGGCAGCCAATCTATCGCAAGCAAGTGGTATGCCCATTCGGCCGGAATCAACTCTCTTGGTACTCGACGAGATACAAGATTGTCCCGCAGCAATTCGAAGCCTCAAACACTTTTGCGAAGAGGCACCAGAATACCATGTTGCCACTGCCGGATCGTTGCTTGGCGTAGCGCTCGCAAATGAGGATGGTTCCTTTCCGGTGGGCAAGGTCACATTTATGAATATGTATCCCTTGACGTTTACGGAATATCTTCGCGCCGTAGAACTGAATGCACTTGCAGATTGGATCACGAGCATTCATGTGGATACCCCTATTCCAGAGGTCGTCGATTCGCTTCTAACCGATGAATTGCAACGCTATTTTGCTATTGGCGGAATGCCCGAGGCAATCAGTTGTTGGCAAGAAACCAAGAACTTTGCCGATGTGGACGTCGTGCTCAGCGATCTCCTTGATTCATACGAACGCGACTTTGCTAAACACGGGGGCAGAAATCTTTACATTCGCCTGTCACACGTATGGAACTCACTTCCCATACATCTTGCCCAAGAGAACAAGAAGTTTATTTACGGCCAAGTTCGCAATGGTGCGAGGGCCCGAGATTACGAGACGGCAATTGAGTGGCTATCAAACGCAGGCCTTGCACTCAAGATAACACGAAGCAAAGGCCCTTCCATTCCTTTAGCTTCGCTCGACGACGAACCCGCCTTCAAGCTTTACAGCCTTGATGTTGGGGTGCTACGACTCATGGCAGGTTTGCCTGCATCTCTCTTTGGCAAACCGGTAGGTCTGTTCTCACAATTCAAAGGAGGCTTTGCCGAGAACTATGTGGCTCAGTCGCTTTGGCCACAGCTCAAGATAGCCCCTAGGTACTGGATAAATGACAAGCCTAAGCATGAAGTTGATTTCTTGGTACAGCTTGGAGACTGGGTAGCACCCATCGAGGTGAGGTCTGGTAAGAATGTCCGGGCAATAAGCTTGCGATATTACACGCGAAAGTTCAGCAACCAGACACCACTTAGAGTACGCATATCGCTTAGGGGGCTGAGTCTCGATGACAACATGCTCAATATCCCCCTCTACCTTGCAGACCAAGCCACAAGGCTAATGAAAGAAGCACATCCATAGCATGTCCCATCCTAACACGCGCACAATGGACACGACTGAGGGGGCACAGCCTACGCAACGCTCACGTCCCGCAGCATCTTATATGTGATCGTCTTGTATAAAACCGTCCATCTCAAAGATGGGTGTCTTCGCCGGGTTTTTCATCGCCGAGGGTGAGTTCGCTGGAATATGCAACGCCGAGGGTCTAATCACCTCAACATTGCATATTCCAGCGAAAAAAGCCTCGGCATTGCAAATCTCAGCAGACCAACCCTCGGCGTTCGCAAAACCAGCGAACCACCCGATGACGGTCTTGCTCACCTGGTATTTGGATGAGCGTTATACCACGTAGAACACCGTACCATCGTATTTGTTGAACTCAATGGACACGTTGCGCGCGGCAAAGTGCTCCGTAAGGAGTTCCCTTGTCTGCTGCAGCGTCTCTTGAGGAGCGTGCTCGCCCACCTCAAGAGACAGCGTTTGCCTCCCACACGCATCATGCAAATGGAGCGTGCATTCGAGACCGCGAGCGGCAATTGCGGCACGTGCGTCCAAAACATCCTGGATTGACAAGGCCTTCATCAGTCCCCCTACGTCGTCGTTGAATCATCCCTTCGAGCTTAATCTATCAAAGGGCTTATTACCCTGTGAGCCATCTGGCGCAGAATGTCTATCGGATTGCTGCACGGTAGCCAGTGCGTGAGGTCGATGAGTGCGTCCATAGATTGACCGTAGCGCAGAAAGATGCAGCGCCAGCCATGTCTGATGCGGCT
>JAFWMI010000092.1 GCA_017513965.1 Atopobiaceae bacterium | reverse complement strand
GCTCGTCTGTCACGTAGTATTGGCCTTGGGTGACCAGAAGCACGAGCATCTGGCTCCTGTTCCCGCACCTGCGCCTGAACGCGCAGTCCGCGCCGTCCATCAGGACTCGCTCGAACTCGGGCGCGGGCTGCTCGCGCTTGGCCTTGGGCGTCTCGCGCTCGATGTCCCCGTGGACTATGAGGCTGCGCACGTCCACCCTCTCATCGATGCCGAGGTCGAGCGTCATCTGGGTCTGCATGTCGTGTCCTCCCGTCTGGTCTGGCGGGGTAATCCCCTTCGGTCCCCCTGGGGGCGGGCCATGCAAGTCGGCGCGACACGGGTGGGCTGGACAGTCGCGCCGACGTCACCCAAAGCGGGATGTGGGAGGGGCCCGCGACGGTGTGCGAGGCTTGCCCGCAGGGGGACCGAAGGGGATTAAAACGCCCTTGGGTGGGGTGACGGGGCGCCGATCGTCGCTCGGCGGGGCGTCGTCTTTTGCGAGACAGTATTTGTGTCCGGCCTTGCATATACCATTCAAATCGGGACGAGCGTCCGCTGAAAGGAAGCCAGATGTCCGAGGAACGAGAGCGACCGAAGTGGATTTGGTGCCTGGTCGGCAACGTTGTCAAGGAACGGCCCTACGGTCCAAACCATGAGGTTAGGCGGGGCACGAAGAGGTTTGCCCCTGGAACAAAGGTCTACTGTTACCCAGTCAAGTGGGGCGATGGCTACGAGAGGATCTATGTGCTCGGGAAGCCGAGGGAAAAGTACGACCTGATTCGTCTCATCATGCCGAGGAAGTACATCGAGAACTTTCGCCTGCAGAAGGTCTACAACCCCCAGGTGATCGAGAGGATGAACCCGAGCCCCGACTCAGAGGACTATGTGGACGGATGGGATGACTCCGACTTTGACCTCATGCAGATCAAGCACATGCTCACTTGGCTCAACCTCAGCGAGAAGGAGAGTGACCGGAGGTTCACAGTGATGAGGCTGAGCTCGCTTGTCCTAGAGTCCCAAATCGAAGGGTGCCCGGAAGGTGACGTTTCCCTGCGCATAGAGAGACGCCATCGTACAGACTCTCTCTATGGTGGGGCTTGGTATGGGTTCTGCTCGATAAGAGAGGGGCCCGAGCGTGAGATTGGCATGCTTGACTGGTACGGAACCTGGCCGGACGGAAAGCCCTATGTTTTCGGCCAGGACATTCATGACGACATGGATCTCGCCTTTGGCCTCTGCGATGCAGGGATCCACCTGTGGAAAGAGACGTATGATGCTCCGGCGAACTATGGAGGACCTAGTTACTCCTGGTGCATCAGGGTTGGCGAAGACGACAGGTCATTCTCTTGCTCGGGACGTAACGCACATCCTGACACGCTCCCATCGGTGTATCGCCTCCTTGCGGCGTGGGGGTTTCCCTCCATTTGGGATTCAGGGAGCGACGCTCCGTGCGCCTTGCTTATCGACTGAGCCAGAGTAATTGACACGCCCTTCTGGCTGGAACCGCACTAGGTTGTTTTGGCTTTGACTCGTTCGAAGCCCGCCATCCCGACAATAGAGGACTTTGAGCGAGCACCATCAGTAAGGGCAACTCCTAAGGCAGCCTTCCTTTCTCCAACAGTTCCCTGGCGATTGTCTTTTTGTTGACGCGTATGGAGCGTCCGATGTAGATGTGGGGGAGGGCGTTGCATACGTTGAACGCCTTCGACCTCCCGATGCCGAAGACCTCTTGGAGGTCCTTTGGGCTGAGCCACTCGGGCCTGTCGGCGAGGGGAGAGTTGTCCCTCAGCGATGCCACCTTTGCGACTCGTTCGTTCATGTGGTTCTCACCAGCCTTGCTCGACCGCTCAGTTCAGATGGTCGGAGCATATGGCAATGAAAGTGGTGGGTTCTGCTTCGAGCGACTGACAACTTGCTCTAAGTTGCTCTAAGTTGCTCGACCACAGAACCCACACCAATCGCTAACGCTGAGACATCAGGTCCGCCACGATGGCGCCAGCCGCCGCTCTGGCTTGCGGATCCGTGCTGGCATAGACGTTGAGAGTCATTGCGACGCTTGAATGACCCATGAGGCTCGCGACCGTCTTGGGATCGACTCCGGCGCGCAAGAGCATCGTGGCATACGTATGCCTCAGGGAGTAGAAGGTCGCGAGCTCCCCGTTGGTGCCATAGATGTCGTGCTCCCTTGCAAGCCTCCTGAAGGAGCGGGTGAGGTCGGCAGGGCGCAGGAAGATTCCGTCCTTGTCGCCCACGACGTAGAATCCCTGCAGGTCAGAGGTCCTCTCCGCCTCGAAGACCTCTCTAGCCCTAGTTTTGAGCTTCTCCACCAGGACAGGATCGATGGGTATGTCCCTCCTACCTGCTGCG
The DNA here is from genome assembly GCA_017513965.1 of Atopobiaceae bacterium. Classification (GTDB taxonomy): domain Bacteria; phylum Actinomycetota; class Coriobacteriia; order Coriobacteriales; family Atopobiaceae; genus RUG440. The sequence continues at coordinate 1,534 of JAFWMI010000092.1, read as the reverse complement.
GTCTTTGGCCCCTTCTCTATCGCCTTCCCTCCGGCGGCTGATATGACGCTGCGGATCTTAATCATGCCGGCATCCAGGTCGACGTTCTCCCATTTGAGCCCGATGACCTCCTCGTTCCTGAGGCCGGCTCCCAGCCCGAGCCTGATGGCGAGCGAGATCTGGTCGTCAGGCATCTCGTCGAGAATGCCCAGCAGCCTCTTGCGGGTCTCATCATCCAGGGCGTTGGGATCCTTGCGCTCGACGCGAGGGGGTTTGACCGTCCTCGTGATGGGAACGGCGATGATCAGCCCCTTCTCCAGCGCTTCGTAGAGGTATCTCTTGAGGGCGTTGTGAGCTCGCGCGACTGTCTCTCTCGCGTATCCCTTGGCAAGCATGTCCTGGTCCATCTTCCTGACCATGGCGGCGGTCACCTTGTGGACGGGCACGTCGTCGATGAAGCGCAGGATGAGGTTGGCCTCGCTCTTGTATTTTGCGCAGGTCGTCGGCTCGATGAGGCCTGACTTCAGCATGCCGTCAATTTGTTCGAACATGAACTTGGAGAGCTTGGGGTTCTTCTTCTGGCAGGGGAGCATATCCTCGATGAGCGCTTCGCGCTCGAGCTGATCCCTGATGCGTGCCTTCTCGAGCACCGCCTCCTTCTGTGAAGCCGCGTGGAAGTTGCGCGCGACTTGTTTCTTGATGACGCGTCCTTCCTCATTGACCATCTGATAGCAATAGCGCGCTTGATACAGATCGTCGTGGAGGAGCCTGAGTGAGCCTTCGGAGTATCTCATGGTGTTCCAATCGCATTACCTTTTTCAGTATTTCGGCTCTAGAGTCCACCTAACAGTCCAGCTGGATGCGTGGATTTAGGTTAACGTCGTGGACTAGGTGGACTGTGCTCGAGGCGTGAAGATGGACTCTATGGACGAGAAAGACGGCAGGAAACTCAGTGGCTTTCGTGCCGTTCTACCAGCAGTTTTGCCTGTCGGTCCACCTCTGCTATAATAGACACACACGGGGAGCTGGGGATTTGGCCCGGCTGAGAGGTGGAACCCAATTCCACGACCCTCCAACCTGATCTGGGTAATGCCAGCGTAGGGAGATTGCATGCGCCTGCCCTCAAAAGAAAAGATCGTGCCCGCCGCCGCGGTTGCGGTGCTGCTTATCGTATGGCAGGCCGCCTGCTCGCTGGGCCTTATCCCGGCTTTCATGCTGCCGAGCCCCATCGATGTGGTCATGGCGCTCGTCCGCGATTTCCCGCTCATCTGGTCGCACACGCTGACGACGCTCCTCGAGGCGGCGCTCGGCCTTTCCATCGGTGTGGTGCTGGGCTTCATCCTCGCGGTGCTCATGGACCGCTTCGAGATGTTCTACCTGGCGGTGCAGCCGCTCATCACGCTCTCGCAGACGGTGCCCACCATCGCCATCGCGCCGCTTCTGGTGCTCTGGCTCGGCTACGGCATCCTTCCCAAGGTCGTGCTCATCGTGCTCACCACGTTCTTCCCCGTGGCCGTCTCGCTTGCCGACGGGTTCCGCTCGGTCGACCGCGACG
>JAFWMI010000091.1 GCA_017513965.1 Atopobiaceae bacterium | reverse complement strand
TGATCCTCTGCCATTGCTCACGATGATTGAGGTGCCGACAGATTGTCCGGGATGGGAGCGCATCAACGACGCCCTGCTCTCCAACAGGGGCATCCGCGGCATCGTCACGTCAGCCGCCGAGAGCCTGGGCAATCCGTGCTGTGTTGCCGACGCGCGTTTTAAGGTGATAGCCCTCCACGAGGTGGGGATTACCGACGACCCCGTGTGGAGGGAGACGGTGAGTCGCGGGGCCCTCGCCCCCAAACACATCAGGGCTTTCGACAGCGAGGGAGTCCCCGAGCGCGTCGTGGTCGGCAACGACGTCCAGGAGATCGAGACCGACGCGTCGGAGCATCCATGGATGAGCGTCTCGATCGGGCTCGACGAGGATCGCTGCGCGTACTTCACGATGATCGAGTGCAACCGGAGGGTGACCGATCAGGATCGCAGGCTGTTTGCGTATGCGGCGAGGGTCATCGGTTGCGAGCTCCGCAAGGCGAGCTACGGCAGCGAACCCTATCGCGGGGGACTCGAGCACTTTCTGCGCGAGGCCATCCGGGGGACGATCGATTCTCCCCAATCCCTAGAGGCAGCCATGCTGAGCTGCCGGTACAGGGGAAGGCCCAGCTATCAAATCGTAGTGGCGCGCCTTGACGGTGGGCGGACGGCCCTCGAGGGCATCCAACGCTTCCAGCTCGAATCGGCGCTTCGCGCGGAATTCTCCACGAAGGCCGACGGGAGCCTGGTGTTCCTGCTCTCCGAGGGAGATGTCATTGGCGGATCGTTCAGAGATGTGACCGGCCTGGCTCAGGTGCTCGATGCCACCCGCATGCGGATAGGCGTGAGCGTGCCCTTCGACGACCTGCTTCAGTGCAGGCAGCATTATCTCGAGGCACTGGCGACGGTCGACCTTGCATCGCGGCTGGGCTTGGACGGACGCGTGTTCTCGTTTGAGGAGGTTTCCCTCTACCCATTCGCATGCCTGTTAGCGGGCAGGAGCGAGATGGACACGTTCATTCACCCGCGATTTCGCAGGCTCGAGGAGTACGACGAAGAGGGCAACTCGAGCCTAGTCGAGACGCTCGACTGCTATCTGCAAAGCGGACTGAGCGTTTCCGAAACTGCCAGAAAGCTCTACGTCCATCGCAGCACCGCGACATGGCGCATCTCAAGGATAGAGCAGATCGTTGGGGGTCAGATTTCCGATCCTGATACCTATGTGATGCTCTATCTCTCCCAGAAGGCACGCAGGCTCATTGGGGCAATGGGGTCGACACCAAAATACGGCTCCAGCGGGTGAAACCTCTCGTCATCTCTATGGAGTGACTACCTCTATCGGCGATATCCCCCATTCGGTCCGCCACGCCCGCCACTCGGCAGCAGCCCAGGCGAACAACTCCCTCTTCGCCACTGGGGCTGGTTCAGCTGTAAGGTTCCATGACAGGACACAGATGTATGTCCGACGCATCATGTCGGCTCCCAGCGGGGCCTTCTGAGTCACGTGGGGCGCGACCGTTCGCCGATTCGTTGACTGGTCCAGACAGCCTCGTGCACTGCCCTTTGACCTCGTGGACTGCCCTTCTTGCACTATCGTGGACTAAGAACAAAAAACGCAGCTCAGCGGCTGCGCGGATTACCGTTTCGGGTAACTGTCATTACCCAGATCAGGGTCGGTCGGGCACAGGTGCCCCTCTCAGCCTGCCTCGCCGCAAGCTCCCGTCTCGGATGCCATTGTAGCGCAAGGGAGGCACGCCACAACCGGCACGTATGACATCCTGTCATGGGTGAACCTGCACCCAATCCAGCTGGCGACGGTCCCAAGAGCGTCCATGCGCCTCACCGCTGAGCACGGGATCGAGCATCCTTGCGGCGAGCCGCTCGGCGGCCCTGCGCTCGGGGCCGTCTACGCGGGCCAAAGCGTCAAGCAGAGGCTCACGCTGGCCATGCTCGCGCGGTTCGGCGGCGTTGGCGGCCTCTCCGCGGCCGGCAGGGACGAGGTCGAGGGGTGGGCGCGCAGTCAGCCGAGGTGCGGGGCCAGGGGCCTGGCGTTCGTCGGATCCGCCCTCGACGCCGTCGGGTCGCAGGGCGTCGTGACCACCTCGTCGCCCTTCTACGACGAGCTGCTGAGGATCGAGGCGGCCTCGCTGAGGTCCGCCCTGGACGCCAGGGAGGCGGTCGGGGCCCGCGTGGACGAGCTGCTCGGCAGGATCCCCGACGCGCAGGCGCCGCTCTCGATGCCCGGCGTTGGCAGGGTCACCGCCGCCGCCTTCGTGTCCGAGGTGCCGAACGTCTCGCTCTTCGCGAGCGCGGCGAGGCTCGCCGCCTACGCCGGCCTCGCGCCGCGCGTGAGGCAGTCGGGGCGCTCGCTCAACTCCGTGACGAAGCCGAGGGCCGGGAACAGGCGGCTCAAGAGGGCGCTCGTGCTCTCCGCCGCACGCTCCGTCGACTTCTGCGAGGAGTCTAGGGCATACTACGACCGAAAGAGGTCAGGGGGGGAGGTGCCACTACTCCGTCGTCGCGCTTGCCCGCCGCCGCATCAACGTGATGTACGCGATGCTGCGCGACGGGAAGCGCTACGAGAGCAGGCTCGGCTAGCCCGGCTTCCTCTTCCGGATTCCCATCAGACGCCTCACCGTTGACCCGCGCAAGCTCCCGAGTGCGCTCCATTAGCAGATACTCATCAATTAGCTCTTCTACCGGACAAAAGTCGCCAAGGGCGCGGGATAGTGAGGCGCGTATCTCTTCAATCGGGATAAAGCGGTCAACCTTCTTGTTTCTCGCTCTGGGGCTGGCCCTTCTCCTCTTGTGGCCACCTCCCACGCGACGGCGACCAGACGTGTCTGGTTGAATCCTAGCGCTGGAGCCCCACATGAAATCGCCCGGCCCCAACATGGTGGGCAGCTGATACGCCAAAACCTGTAACGCTCACTCTTACACGATCAGCTCGTCGTGGTAGCGGATGTAGTAGAGCATCACGAGCTGGTCCACCAAGAACATGAGGGCGATCATGCTCAGGTTGTTGTCGGGCGTGCCGCCCATGGACAGGACCAGCGAATAGCGCTCCGCAAAGGGTGGGTTGGGGTTCTGCGTGAT
>JAFWMI010000090.1 GCA_017513965.1 Atopobiaceae bacterium | reverse complement strand
CTGCGCAATGCGGGACGCAGCTCGAAGGCAGACCAGATTCAAAGGTTCAAAGCGGAAGTCGATGGGTTGATTAAGCAATTCGGGCTGAATTGAGTACGCATCCATACGCAAGGTATCAACGACAAAAGTTTGGGACGGCCGTGCCCGCGCCGAGTATGCCCGCGCCGTGTATGTATAGGCAACTGACTTTGCCAAGCAGGTTTATTAAGAAGAAGACTCATTAGAAGAGAAAGAGGTTAACACCATGGCAGAGAACGAGGGCACCGAGGTAGTAGCAGAGCTGAGCGACGAGGCCATCAACGGGGTATCCGGCGGCCACTGGGTCCCGCGCTGGGTCACCGTGTACGAGGTGATCCGCCACAGCGATCCCCCCGTGATCGTCGCCACCTTCAACACGAGGCAAGAGGCCGAGGCGTACGCGCACAACTGGAACGGCCACCACGTCGAGGAGCACCGGGTCCGCAAGTAGCGACCGCGGCTCAGCGCATGAGCGCAGCGCGTGAGGGGCGGGCCGGGGCGAAGTGCCCCGGCTCGCCTTCCGCGTCCATAGCAGGAACTATCTCGTGAGTACGCTCTTTACAAACTGCTTGCGTTCATACATCGCCATGTCCGCCTCTTCAAAGACGGATAACAAAGAGTTGTGTCTGTCTCTGTTGTATTCCACCATGCCGGCAGAGATGGTATCTCCTGGTCCAATTGAGCTAAGAACCTCCGGAAGCTTATTAATCTCCTCCACAAGCGCCACTCTCTTGGCATAGTCCTGCCCCATAAGCAACACGACGAACTCGTCTCCTCCCACCCGGAACACCGGACTATGGTCAAACTCGTCGCAGATGCGCTTGCACGCCCTCTTTATGCAGACATCTCCCGCCTTGTGGCCATACTTATCGTTCACGTCCTTTAGGTCGTTTATGTCGCAAACCACCACTGCAAACGGTTCTTGGACCCCACTGTCGATTTCGGCATTCAGCTTCTCTTCCCGTTGCGCGTAGGCATACTTGTTCTTTACACCCGTAAGCGCATCGACGGTGGCCATCCTTCTGGCAACGGAAAGATCGTGCACATACCCTTGCTCACGACGAATCTGAGCGTCCTCATCCAACACCCCAACAATGAGCATCGGTAAGCCGTCTTCCACTATCTGCGCCGCCTTGAGCCTCACATATACTTGCTTGCCGTTAATCACCAGACGGTAGTCAATTGCAAATACGCCATCCTGCTCAATTGCGCGAAGTATGTTCTTCTTTGTTACCAGCGATTGAAATAGCGTTTGGTCTTCTGGGTACACCGTCCACAGGCTATTGCTATACGTTGTCCCGAAGAAGTCGTCACCCTGCTTGGCGATTCCCAGCTCGGCATAATTGTGCGTCGAGCTGTACTCAACGTATTCATTGGTTTGTAAATTCACGTAATACAGTGCGATGAGGTTCCCGTTAAACGCGCTAAGTCGCAAGTACGACTTCCGCTCCTCCTCCGCACGAAGAGCAATGGCTCGGTCCCTTGTTTGCGCGTCGATGTTGTTTACGCCAACTATGAGGTGCTGGTCGTCTCCGTCGATGCGCGTTGCCTTGAGGTTTACGTAGGTTGGCGAACCGTCAATCAGCAAGCGGTACTGAATCATAAAACAGCCGTTCTTGTTAACCTCATTGAGCAGCGTTTCTTTTTCGAGCGCCTCCTCGATCCGCTCCAGATCCTCCTCATAAACAAGGTCCTTGGCATTTGCCCTGCTCACGGCAAAGAAATCCGTACCGTGGTTCTCTGTGCCCTGCTGTCCCAGCTCTGTTCTTAGGCCGTATTCCACGAACTCATCCGTCGATAGGTCCACATAAAACAAGTTGAAGTAGTCGTCACAGAGCGCATGCACAATGTTCTCGTAGATGGTGCTGGTGCTCAAGGCCTTGTGATACGCCGCTTTTGCCTGCTCCATCTCGGTAATGTCCATAGACATTCCAAGCAAACAAACTCGACCACTTGAGTCACAAAACTGCAGCTTTGTCGTTTGTAGGTAACGCGGATTGCCCTCCGCGTCCGTCACGTCTTCGTAGAAGACATATGGGCGGTCCATCGCCAGTGCCTTCCGGTCTTGCTCAACAAAGTGAGCCGCCGTGTCCTTATCGAACATCTCGTAGTCTGTCAATCCTATGACTTCATCCGGTGTCCGTTTGTGGGCATACGCCACAAATGGTTGGTTACAGGCAAGATAGACTCCCGTCTCCACGTCCTTTGAGAACGACATGACGGGCATGTTGTCGAGCAGGGAGGTGATGGACTGCTTGAGCTCGGCAACCCTATTGGCCTCCTCATATCCCCGCCTATACTCCTCCTTCTCGTCGCCAATAACGAACGCTCGAATGAGGCACGTTCCCAACATGTACCCAATCGCATACAGAGGAAGGAGCGGGTACCATAGCTGGGCAGCCAAACACGCTCCCATAACAAGACCAAAGAGCCCCAACGTCCGGTACCTCTTATGGTCAATCGCCTCTTCACGCCGTCGGGTGATGGAAGACAGCGCATAGACCGAGATTGAACAGAGCAGCGCAACTTGGCTCACAAGGATGGCGTCCCTAAATCCAAGCTCTTGATACACGCAGTTTGCATCCACGGTAAACACGACGGGATAGAAGACGTTTACAGCAGTGAGAATCACAGTGAGTCCGGCTATAACCCTACCGATTACGAGAAGCAGACGCTCGAACAAACTCCTCTCGCCCAGATAGACAACCATGTATCGCGTCCACAACTCCACACCAACCGCCATTGCAATGAAGTATATGGACGTGTCCACGAAGAGCGGACCTGCGGCTTTGCCACTTTCTAGCACGCCCCACATAATGTCCGAAGCGTAATAGACAAGCACGGCAACCAAAAACTGCTTATACACCTTCCACGAGGGCCCATTAAAGCCGTCGCCAGAATGAAGGAGGATGTCTTGGTTTTCGATTAGGAGGACGATGGCCGCAAGCAAACCAATCGCAGAGTAATACACTGATCCTCTCCGTATTCACTACAGCGACGTATATGGTTCAACTATTTTAGCACCCTCGCAATACGTCAAACATGGAAAGCGCTCTATCTTTATGTTGTTGGCACTAATCTTTGATGAGTTCCTCAAGTGTCTGGAACAGCGTGTCGGGTTCCACGGGCTTGCTCAGGTGGGCATCCAAACCCGCTTGCAGGCTTCGTTGAACATCCTCGTCGAAGGCGTTGGCCGTGAGCGCAATAATGGGAACACTTCGCGCGTCCGCACGCTCCATGGCCCGTATCGCCATCGTCGCCTCCAAGCCTCCCATCTCGGGCATGCGCATGTCCATGAGTACCGCGTCGTAGTATCCCACGGGACTCGCAGAGAACTTCTCGACGGCGATCTTGCCATTCTCGGCAACCTCGGTTTCCACCTCGCGCATCTGTAGCACCATCACCATGATCTCGGCGTTGATCTCCACGTCTTCCGCCAAGAGCACCCGGCGGCCCGTGAGGTCGGCCTTGTGCTTCATACGCTCTGCAAGGAGACCCTTCCTGAGCATTACCGCACGATACTCGTCGATTACCACCTCGGGGAACAGCGGCTTGGACACAAAGCTATCCACGCCAGCCTGCTCCGCCTCATCCATCGCGTCGTCCCAACGATACGCGGTGAGCATTACGACCGCAGACTCGTTGCCGGCAATGGAACGAATCTTGCGTACCGTTTCAATGCCATCCATCCCAGGCATCTTCCAATCCACGAGTATGAGGTCATACGGATCTCGGCGGGCATGACGCACGCGCACCATCTCTACCGCATGGCTCCCGCTCTCTGCGAGGTCACAGCTTGCTCCTATACCCGCCAGCACGAGCTTGGCATGCTCTCGAGCCAGCTCCTCGTCATCTACTACCAGCACGCTCATGTCCTGCGGACGGACCTCCGCCACCTTGGCGTCTGCCGCATGCTCCACGTCGCCCAAGGTAACCGTTACATAGAACGTGGTCCCCTCGCCCTTGGTACTCTGAACCTGGATGTTGCCATTCATCATCTCTACGATGCTCTTTGTTATGGCGAGTCCGAGTCCTGAGCTTCCGTATCGGTTTGCTGCAGACTCGTCCTCTTGCGCAAAGGTATCGAATAGGCGTGGCAAAAACTCCTCGCTCATGCCTATGCCCGTGTCCGCCACCGTAAAGCACAGAGTCGTTTGGCCATCAAAGTGGGCAGTTCGCTCAACGGAGAGGCTCACACTGCCGCCCTCGGGCGTAAACTTCACAGCGTTGCCCAATATGTTGATAAGCACTTGTCTGAGCTTCATGCCATCGCCCAGGTAGTATCTTTCGACCTTGCCTATTACATTGCAAGAGTATTCCAGGCTCTTGTCCTGGCACTGCGCCCCAAACATGGAGTTAAGGGCTTCCAGCAGCTCGGATAACGAGAATTCCTCGTGACGCATCGTCATTCGGCCGCTCTCAATGCGACTCATGTCCAGAATGTCGTTGATGAGGTTGAGCAGGTGCTCTGCCGAGTTGCCGATCTTTACCAGATAGTCCCTGGTAACGTCGGGCGTTTGGGGATCGTTGAGCGCAATGCTGTCGAGTCCAATAATGGCGTTCATGGGCGTGCGAATCTCATGGCTCATGTTGGAGAGGAACCTAGTCTTGGCCAGGCTTGCCTCCTCTGCAACGGCAAGCGCATCGCTGAGTGCTTGGTTCTGCTCCAACGAGGCACGTGTTTGTGCGTCAACGTCGGTAAAGCTTGCGCCAATGCTATGCACGAGGTTGTCGTCGCGATCCTCGGGATGACGCACGCCCGCAAAGCGGACCATCTCGTACGCCTCGCGGCCGTGCCGGTTTACCGTGTAGCGATACGAGATGACGCGGTCCTTCTTGAGCCCCTCGCGAATGGCCTCAGGCTGCACGAACGCCAAGAACTCATCGCGATACGCATCCGTAATGTAGTCGTTGGCGTAGTTAGTAAAGGACTCGAGGTACGGGAAATGCTGCCCTACGGCAAACCCGCTCTCAATGTCAGGGTGCATCTGATAGCAAATGCCCTCGTTCTTGTCGAGCTCGATGTAGAACACGCTCCAATAGTCAGAGGCCAACGCCGTTATGAGCTTGGTCTGCTGCTCCGCGTTCCTTCGCTCTTCAAGCAACTCATCCTGAAGCTTCAAACGCTGCTCGAGCTCTTGGTTGCGCGCACGATTCTCTGCCTCAGCCGTCTCGCTCTCCAAAACGAGTTGCGCATTCTTACGCGTCTGCGCAATGATGAAGGCGAACATGACCATAAGCACGAGCACAGTAAGAACACCTTGCGTCACGCTTCTAAAGACGATGCCCTCCGTCACCGAACCTATGTTGTCGCTAAGAACGCTTTCGCGAATGAGGTAGGTGAGCAGCCAGTCGGTCCCTTCCACGGGAACATAGCTCAGCGTCTCCTTGATACCATTGTACGTAAACGACACCACGCCGCGACGGCAGTTGGTAAACGTGTCCAAAAACTCATCGTAGCCGTTCTCGTCGTCAAACTCGGCATGCTCAAGCGCCTCCACGAGGTTGTCTTCCACCGCAAGACCACCGAGCACCGTGTTGGTGAGCGCGTTGCCCGAACTCGTGTACATGTTGCAGAACGTGGCGTCGTCTTCGCTCGACTCCATGGATACGCCCGCGAGCATCTCCTGCATGCTCTTTTCCATAAAGCAAACCGTGAGCCTCGAGTCCCCAAAGGGTATGTTCACCGGCATGGCGATAATTACCTTTTTGTTTTCGCTGCCGGATTCTAGAATCGATATTTGCGGCTCAGTGAGGTTCATGTGGTCAAAGGCATAATCCTCTATGTTGTCTTGGGTGCCAAAGGATGTGTATATGGTGCCGTCGACGCTGACAAACGCGAACTTCTCGAGCTTATAGAGCTGTCTAATCTGCGCTTGGTACGCCGCAAGGTCCTCTGCGCTGGCGTAGTCGTTTTCGTCCATGAGCTCGATTGCCACACCCATGTCGTCGATGCTGCGCTGGAGGTTAGAAGCGACCACCTGCTCGCGACGACCTGCAAGCTCGTCGAGGTAAAGCAGGCTCACGGAGCGCACGGCATCGTTGGTCTCCCTGGCAGCGGTGTTCACGGACCAAACGGTACCCAAAAGAAAAACCGCCAGAATAACGACGCCGCCAATCACGGCCATAAGCATGACGTTCTTGCCGCTTGTGTCCTCGCGCTTCATGGTTCACCTCTGATGACGAAACTTGGGTCGTCTGTAATCATAGCAAAGCCAACGAGGTGCCCATTGATGCTTTCCCCTAGCGTTAAATCCAATGCGTCCGGAATTGGGGGCGCGCTTCCCGACGCCCGTGGCAATGGCGAGCGCCATACAGGTTGCGCGTCCCCCTAATTCAGGATTAGATACGCCTGGGACAGGAAGCAGACAGAGCTACAGGCTTCACGCGGTGCTACACGTAGAACAGCATGTCATTGTAGGTAGGTACCGGCCAGCGATCCTTGCTGCAAATGACTTCCATGGCATCCACGGCCGCGCGTAGCTCCTCCATCGCGGGCAGAACCTCGTCTCGGTACGCCTCGTCTCGAGCCGAAGGGTCGGCAATGCCACGTGCCGCGGCGTTTTTCTTCTCGAGCGTACCCGCAAGCTCCCACACTGAATCGGCGCCCCTGGTTAGGGTCTGACAGAGCTCCTTTTGGACCTTTGAAGAAACGCCGATCTTGTCCCTAACGCTTATGGACGAAGCGATGTCGCCTGCATACGCCATAATGGCGGGCGTGTACAGATGACGCGCCATGTCGCACATGGTGTTTGCCTCAATGTTAATGAGCTTGGCATACTGCTCCGCCTTGGCAATGTAGCGCGCGTGCAGCTCCGCCTCGTTCAGCACGCCATACCTCTCGAACAGAGCGACATTTGCGGCATCGATGAGCGCAGGCAAAGCGTCGGGCGTAGTCGTGAGGTTGGGCAACCCACGGCGTGTGGCCTCCTCCTCCCATTCCTCGGAGTAGCCGTTGCCGTCGAAGAGTACACGATGGTGGTCGCGGAACGTGTGGCGCACAAAACGCATGGCCACGGCGTAGAACTCCTCGTTGGAACGCTCGTCCACGTAGTCGCAGAAGCGCTCGCACTGCTCGGCAACGGCGGTGTTGAGCACCACGTTGGGATCGGAGAGGTTCTGCTGCGAGCCGCACATGCGAAACTCGAACTTGTTCCCGGTAAAGGCGAAGGGACTGGTGCGGTTGCGATCGGTGTTGTCACGGAAGATCTCGGGCAGCGCAGGCACGCCCAAATCCATGAGCTCCGCCTCGTGTGCCTCGGCATGCTCCTTCTTGATGAGCGCCTCCACCACGGGCGAAAGAGCGTCTCCCAAGAAGATGGAGACTATTGCCGGGGGTGCCTCGTTTGCACCCAGGCGATGGTCGTTGCCGGCAGACGCTACGCTCATGCGCAGCAAATCGGCATGCTCGTCCACCGCAGCCACCAAGCACGCCAAGAACACCAGGAACTGCAGGTTGTCCTCGGGATGCGGACCAGGCTCCAAAAGGTTTCGGCCATCGGCAGATATGGACCAGTTGTTGTGCTTGCCCGATCCGTTTACGTACTCGAAGGGCTTCTCGTGCTGCAGGCATGCCAAACCATAGTTGGTGGCGAGCAGCTTGAGCTTCTCCATGGTGAGCAGGTTGTCGTCGATTGCAAGCGAGCCCTGCTCAAACACCGGGGCGAGCTCGTGCTGACATGGAGCGACCTCGTTGTGCTTGGTCTTTGCGGGAACGGCAAGCTTCCAAAGTTCGTCGTCGAGCTCCTTCATGAAGGCGTTCACAGAGGGGCGGATGGCGCCGAAGTAGTGCTCCTCCAGCTCCTGTCCCTTGGCAGGGGGCGCGCCAAACAAGGTCCTGCCGGTAAGAATCAGGTCGGGACGCGCTTCGTAGTCCCCCTCTTTAATAAGAAAGTACTCTTGCTCTGGACCAATGGTGGTAATTACACGCTTGGGGTCACGGCCAAACAAGGCGAGAACACGCTTTGCCTGCTTCTCCAACGCCGCCTCGGACCTAAGGAGCGGCGTACGCTTGTCCAACGCCTCGCCTGTGTAGGAGATGAAGGCGGTTGGGATGCACAGGACCTCGTCCTTTATGAATGCGGGGCTCGTGGGATCCCACACGGTATAGCCACGTGCCTCAAAGGTGGCGCGCAGGCCGCCAGAAGGTAGGCTGGAAGCATCCGGCTCGCCCTGCACGAGCTCCTTGCCAGAGAACGCCATAATCACCGTACCGTCGTCCTGCGGCGTAATGAAGCTGTCGTGCTTCTCGCTGGTAATGCCGTTGAGTGGCTGGAACCAGTGGGTGAAGTGCGTGGCGCCGTGCTCGAGCGCCCACTCCTTCATGGCGTGCGCCACTTCGTTGGCTATGTCCAAGTCGATGGGCACGCCTTCCTTGATGACGCGCGAGAGCTCCTTGTATGTGGGCTTAGGAAGCCGTTCACGCATGTCTGAGTCCGAGAATACCAGACTGCCGAACTCGGTCGTGACTTTGTCCTTTGCCATCTCACACCCCTTTCATTGGGTCCAAACAACGCGCACAAGAGTAGGGAGGCCACATTTCGCAGTCATTTCGAGGTGGTGTCGGGAAGTAAAGCGTCTCTTTGCCGTGGCATGTCGGGATGGCCGCAGCGACGATATTTTGGAGGCGTCCCACCAACTTTGCCAACGCACAGCCTAATCGCCCGTGGCATCCGGCACAATGCGCAGCACAACCATGTGCTGTTGCACGAGCGAGTCGGTACGCATGAAGAATACGCGGCCGTCCACGGGCGACTGAAGCGTCTCTAGCACATGCGTATCAAAGGCATCGAGAACCTGTGCGAGCTTCTGGCCCCTTCGCACGTGATCTCCCACCCGTACGGTCGTTATGAGGAAACCAGCCGATCGCTTAGTCCTAAGATCAACCAGCTCGTCTTCACGAAGTACGCTTGTTGCCAAAACAGGCGAGACGGCCTTAACGGCCGAGGGCGGCATAATGTCGCTTGCAGCAAGGAACCTCAGCACGGCATCGGTAACCACTTCTGCACTTCCCTTGTCAATGCGATCGGTTGCCTTGCTGTACAACGAGAACGCGTGCGTGCCACTCTGCTGCCAAACGTAGTTGAGCGTGGCCTTGTCGAAGGACGAGGGAATGCGTGTAACCACGTAGGGCAACCCAAAGTCCTGGGCGAGCGCCACAGATTGGTCTGATATGGGACCCTGATAAGAAATGCGCACGTGGGGCAAGAAGTCTCCCTGCTGATTAAAGCTACACAACTGAATCCCGTACTCGTAGGTTTGTGCCACACGAAGAACTGCCGCCGCAATGCGCTCGGTAGTCCCGCCGAGCGCATCTCCGGGAAAGCTCCTGTTAACGTCGGCTCTGTCTACTGGCCAGAATCTTTGCTGAACATTCAATGAGAACGGATTGACGCAGGGGATAACCAGCACGCTCTTGTCCGCGTTAATCATTCCCTCGTGCTCCAGATTGGCAAGAAGCGCCACGATTCTGGCACAGATGAAGGTCTGTTGTACCTCATTGCCCCTCATTGAGCCCACAATGGCACATGCACGCGAGCCCCGCTCGTTTCCAAACTCATACCCACGAATGCGTACGGGTTCTCGGTGCGAAACTTCCATTTGAAACACGGCGCCACTTCTCATTGCTCCTCCTCGAGTATGCGCGCAAGGAGCGAACCGGGCTGTGCGACAGGATAATCCCTAAGGGAGAACACGAGCCCGTTGCACGGTGCTCGCACCTCACACCTCACCACGCCTTCCAGGGGGTCAACGATCGTGCCGATCACGTCGCCACATCTTACTCGCCTACCATGCTCCACGCCCGGAAGGAACAGCCCTGGGTCAGACGCTGCAAGTACCGCCACATTTCCGCCCCGCACGACACGTGGGTACGGAAGAGCGATGGTGGAACCTTTCCAAGCATGGAGGTTCTCCAAAAGACGCAGAATGCCTTCCACCAACCACACTCCCGAGTCCTTGCTCACACTCGCGCCCGCGCCCATTTCTACGACGACCGTTGGGCATCCCTGCGCGTTGAGCGCACTGGCCAAGGAAGGGCGCGCCACAGGATGCGCCGCGCGCGCCCATATAATCTGAGGGTTAAGCAGTGACGCCATCCTCACAAGATCAGCCGCGCCATCGCCTTCGTCTATGCGCACCTGCGTCACTTCGCGCACGTGCGCGTCGGAAGAGTGAATCACCACGCAAACGCGCGCACCGAGTATGTCGCGGAACACGGCGTCGGCAAGCACCTCCGTAAGGTTTCCGTCCGGATTTCCGGGGAAGGTTCTCTCGAGGTCTATGTCAAACTGTGGAACTCCGTGCTCATGCGCCGAGAGACCGAGTGGATTGAGAGCCGGATAAATATCCACGACGCCCTTTAGGTTTCCCCGACTCTCATTGAGCCTGCGCGCAAGCTCAAAGGCCACAAACTGACCTTCGAGCTCGTCCCCGTACATGCCCGTAACCACGGCAACACGTGGCCCATCGCGTCGGGCACCACATATGCGGTTCTTCTGCACCGCAAGACTCTCGCCAACGGGAAGCATCGCGGTGAATACGGTCTGCCTCATGTGAAGTCCTCGCCACCGGCCCTAGGAATGCGCTTTGCAATCTCAATTCTGCTCTGGTGATGATTCAATGCCATTACTCACAGATTTCCAGCAGGCTTCTTAGGGCTCACAAACGCATGTCATGCCCGTCACAACTTGAATACACGAAGAAGAGCTCGCTCGGCCCTGCCCCACTCTTATGTAGAGTTGCGAGCGCGTCCTGCAGCGCTCCTCCGTTCCCGTACTGCAGAACGTACAGGTTGTACGTATTGAGGAGAGGGTAATCCATGAACAAAGGACTCTATCGCCCCGAGTACGAGCATGATGCCTGCGGCATTGGAGCCTTGGCTCACCTCAAGGGAGAACGATCCCACAGCATGGTGGACGATGCGCTCAGCGTATTGGTAAACCTAGAGCACAGAGGTGGCAAGGGACTAGAGGCAAACACAGGTGACGGCGCAGGGATTCTGTTCCAAGTGCCACATCGGTTCTTTCGCAAGGAGGCCCAAAAGTGTGGTCACCTGCTACCCGACGAGGGAGATTACGGCGTCGCAATGCTGTTTTGCCCGCAGGAAGAACGTGGCGTTGCAAGCGCACGTCGAGTCTTTGAGGAAGGATGTGCAGCCGAAGGAATACCTGTGCTGTTTTGGCGCGAGGTGCCGGTGGACGATCATGACCTTGGCGCCACGGCGCGAGCCTGTATGCCTACTATCCTGCAGGCTTTTGTCGCTCGCCCACAAGACGTTGCCGCGGGAATAGACTTTGAACGTAAGCTCTACGTATGCCGACGCGTAATAGAGAAGCGTGCAGACACCTCGCATGAGCTCTCGAACAAGATTTTTTATGTGTGCTCCATGAGCTCGCGGACTATCGTATACAAGGGCATGCTCGTCGCCACCCAAATGCGCCGATTCTATTTGGACCTCAACGACGCCGCAGTGGAGAGCTCGCTAGCCCTCGTCCACTCCCGCTACTCGACCAACACCACGCCCAGCTGGGAGCGAGCCCATCCCAACAGATACATAATCCACAACGGTGAGATAAACACGCTACGGGGCAACGTCAACTGGATTCGTGCGAGAGAGCCTCACCTCTACTCGCCCGTACTTGGACACGAACTGGAAAAGACGCTTCCCATCATTAACCGCGAGGGATCCGACTCGGCGATCCTGGACAACATGCTTGAGTTCTTGGTGATGAACGGACGCGACCTCGCACGTGCCGTGACGCTCGTTATACCCGAGCCATGGGACCGCAACGCCCAACTCTCCAAGGAGCGGCGCTACTACGATGCGTACCAGTCCATGCTCATGGAGCCGTGGGACGGACCAGCCGCCATAGCGTTCTCTGACGGAACGGTTATGGGTGCGGCCTTGGACCGCAACGGACTACGTCCCGCCCGATATTACGTAACGCGCGACGACCGTCTTATCCTCGCCAGCGAGGTTGGGGCCATAGACATGGACTCCAGCGCGATTCTGCAGGCAGGCTGCCTAGGACCAGGCGAGATGCTGTTGGTAGACCCCGTTCAGGGACGCGTTATATACAACGACGAGTTACGCAACGGCTATGCAGTCCAAAAGCCGTTTGGCACATGGCTCAGCACGCAAACGGTCGACATCGCCAACCTTCCGCTTTCCGAGGCACAGCCGAAGGATGGCAGCGCAGCCACCCCCCACGACGAACGTGAGCCACTCAGCTGGCGTCTGGCAAGCCATGGATACCACTTCGACGATATCGAAGAGGTTGTTCGACCTATGGCGCAAACGGGCAGCGTGCCCTTGGCATCCATGGGCACCGACGTACCTCCCGCCATACTCTCCCGTCTGCCACGCTCGTTCTTCGACTACTTCAACGAGCTCTTTGCCCAAGTGACCAACCCGCCCATCGACGCGCTTCGCGAGAGTATGGTCACCTCCAACGTCCTGTACTTGGGCAACCACGGCAATCTGCTGGAGGACAGCCGCGATAACTGTCGTACGATCCGCCTTGACAGCCCCATTCTCTCGCAAGACGACTTCGAGCGCATACGCAGCATTGACCGCGTGGGGTTCCGTTCCCAAACGTTTTACGCCACCTACCCCAAAGACGCCGGACCTCATGCACTGGAACGCGCGCTCAATGCGCTCAATGCGAGCGCAAGCGACGCCGTCATGCAGGGTGTAAACATCATTATTCTTTCGGATAGGGCCGCAGCCAACGAGACGCCCATTCCCTCCCTGCTTGCCTTGGGCAGCGTTCACAATCATCTCATACGTCGGGGCATGCGCATGAAAGCCGACATCGTGGTGGAGACGGGCGACGCCATAAGCCCACACGATTTTGCGACGCTTGTGGGATACTCGGCAACGGGCATTCACCCCTACCTCGCACACGAGTGCATAGACGACCTGGTCACACAAGGAGCGATGAGCCTACCAGTGCACGAGGCTCGCTCAAACTATGACCACGCGGTAACGGCGGGCATCGTCTCCATCATGAGCAAGATGGGCATATCAACCATGCAGGGTTATCATTCTGCGCAGATATTCGAGGTTTTGGGACTCAGCAAGTCGCTGGTTGATCGCTGCTTCGCTGGTAGCGCCTCACGCATAGGCGGCCTCAGCCTTGAGGGCGTCCAATGTGAAGTCGACGAGCGATGCCGCCTGGCCGCGCCATTTGCAAAAAATACCAAGGCGAACATGCTACCGAGCTCCGGCATTACCAAGTGGCGGCCAGGCGCTGAGGAACACCTCATTACTCCGCAAGCCATCTACCTGTTGCAACAAGCATGCCGAAAGGGAGATTGGAATGCCTTCTGCGCCTACACAGAGGAGGTGCACCGTGTGGGCCGTGCGGTAGTGCTGAGAGATCTTTTGGACTTCGTGCCATTGCCTTCGGGACCGGTACCGTTGGACGAGGTGGAGTCCGTCTCTTCCATCGTTCGCAGATTCAATACGGGCGCCATGAGTTTTGGCTCACTCTCCAAAGAGGCACACGAGTGCCTTGCCATTGCCATGAACCGCTTGGGAGGACGTTCCAACACAGGCGAGGGCGGCGAGGATCCCACCCGCGAGACGCCGCTTCCGAACGGTGACAGCCTCAACTCGGCGATTAAGCAGGTCGCTTCAGGGCGCTTTGGTGTCACTAGCCGTTACCTGGGCAGCGCAACAGAAATCCAAATAAAGATGGCACAGGGAGCGAAGCCGGGTGAGGGTGGTCACCTGCCTGGTCGCAAGGTATGGCCATGGGTTGCACGTATTCGTCATTCCACCCCCGGGGTCGGGCTCATCTCTCCCCCACCACACCATGACATCTATTCCATCGAAGACCTCGCCGAGCTTATCTTCGACCTCAAGTGCGCAAATCCAAAGGCGCGCATATCCGTAAAGCTGGTAAGCGAGGCTGGCGTGGGCACCATTGCAACGGGCGTCGCAAAGGGAGGGGCGGCAAAGATCTTGGTCTCTGGATCCAACGGAGGAACGGGCGCAGCCCCGCGCGACTCCATCTACCATGCCGGCCTTCCGCTTGAGCTCGGACTCGCCGAGGCCCAGCAGACCCTACTCATGAATGGTCTTCGCTCGCGCGTGGTGCTCGAAGCCGACGGCAAGCTCATGGACGGACGCGACGTGGCGATTGCCGCCCTGCTCGGCGCAGAGGAATTCGGCTTTGCCACCATGCCACTCGTTGCCTTGGGCTGCCTCATGCAGCGCGACTGTCATCAGGACACCTGCCCTGTTGGAATCTGTACGCAGGACGAGCGCCTTCGCTGCCGCTTTGCGGGCAAGCCCGAGCACGTGGTCAACTTCATGACCTTTGTGGCGCGGGACCTACGCGAACATATGGCACGCCTGGGCTTTCGCACCGTGGACGAAATGGTGGGGCACACGGAGTGCTTGCGTCAGGTATCGGTAGAAGGCCACGAGAAGGCCAACGCCTGCGACCTTTCGAGCCTCCTCTATCATGCAACGCCCCAGCTTGCCGAGCAGATCCCCGGCGCTGACGACGTGCGCTTCATTCCCAGCATGGCGGCAGACCTACACCTGGACGAAACCTTGGACGCAACGCTGTTCGTACCCTACACAGCCAGCGCGCGCGAGCACATGGTACCCGTAAGATTCCATGCCGACATAGATAACGTGAATCGCTGTGTGGGCACCATGCTGGGAGCCACGGTCACGCAAGCCCATCCCGAGGGACTGCCCGCAGGCGCCATTACTATTGACTGCGCGGGTTCAGGGGGCCAAAGCTTTGGCGCCTTCCTGCCACGCGGCATAACCCTCAACATAGAAGGCGATGCTAACGATTATGTGGGCAAGGGCTTGTCTGGAGGCGTTATTACCGTGCGCCCGTCAAAAAGCGCCACCTACAAATTCGACGAGAACGTCAGCATTGGCAACGTCGCCTTTTATGGCGCAACAAGCGGCAGCGGCTTTGTGAACGGTTTGGCCGGTCAGCGCTTTGGCGTAAGGAACTCTGGCGCGACACTCGTCGTCGAGGGTGTTGGCAACCATGGCTGCGAGTACATGACGGGTGGTACGGTTGTGGTATTGGGCGAGGTTGGGGCCAACTTTGCAGCCGGCATGAGCGGCGGCATAGCCTATGTGTACGACGAACTCCATACGCTGGAGCGTCGCTGCAACCAAGACATGGTAGTCCTACTCGAGCCAACCGACGCGGAGCTGGAGCACGTGCGACAGCTTATGGAGGAGCACGTCAAGCGCACCGAAAGCCCACGCGGCATACGCCTGCTCTACCAGTTCGAAGTGGCGAGAAGGTTCTTCGTGAAGGTCATTCCGCGCGAGTATCGCAAAATCATCGAGCGTGCCGAGATAGAGCAAGCGAGCGGGGTAAGCCACGAAGAGGCAATCGAGCGTGCGTTCGAGGCCCTGAGGAATGAGGTGTAGATCATGGGAAGACCGGGAGCATACCTGGAAGTCGCACGGCACGAGCATGACATGCGCAGCACGACGGATTCCGTTACCGATTACGAGGAAATCGCCCGAACGCTGCCGCAGGAGGAGCAACGCAAGCAAGCAAGTCGCTGCATGTACTGTGGCGTGGCGTTCTGTCAAACCGGCATGAGCTTTGGCCGGTCGCGTCCCACAGGATGTCCGCTGCACAATCTCATCCCCGAATGGAACGACCTGCTCTACCGCGGGCTGTGGGAGCAGGCAGCAGCGCGCCTCTCCCTCACCAACCCATTCCCGGAGTTCACGGGACGGGTATGTCCCGCTCCGTGTGAGCTGGCATGCAACTTGGGGCTACATGACGCACCAACCACGATTCGCGACAACGAGAGAGCCATCTCCGACTGGTCGTGGGATGAGCGTGTCGTGACCCCGCTTGAGCCGGCGCCCCAGGACGCCCCTTCTGTCGCGGTTGTGGGTGCGGGTCCCGCAGGCATGGCCTGCGCTTGGGAGCTCACCCGCCACGGCGCACGCGTAACGCTCGTGGAGAAAGAAGACCGTGCGGGAGGCCTGCTCATGTATGGCATCCCCAACATGAAGCTTCCCAAGCACGTAGTCGAGAGACGCGTGAACCTCTTGCGGAAGAGTGGCGTAGAGGTACGCCTCAATACCGACGCCGCCGATCCCAAAGTGGCAAAAGCCCTGCTCGCAGACAATGATGCGGTAGTTGTCGCCATTGGCGCACGCGATGCCCGACGTCTGAGCGTTCCGGGGGCAGAGCTTCCCGAAGTCGTGCTTGCCGTGGACTACCTTACGAGCGTCACAAGATTCGTGCTCGACAACACCAGCCCAAACATAGATGCCAAGGAGTTGGACGTCGTCGTAATAGGCGGGGGCGACACCGGTACCGACTGCGTGGCAACGGCGATTCGCCAAGGCGCAAAGAGCGTCGTACAGCTCGAGTTCCTCCCAGAACCACCAGAGCGCAGGACGGCGAACGACGCTTGGCCCGCCTGGCCTCGCGTGCGCAAGGACGACTATGGCCAGCTGGAGGCGAGGGAGGTCTTTGGGCGAGACCCGCGGATGTGGGGCACAGAGACGCTCGAGGTGCTGGACGAGGACGGGCACGTGAGCGGTCTGCGCGTTGTCTCGCTGGACTGGTCGGACGGG
Organism: Atopobiaceae bacterium; assembly: GCA_017513965.1. GTDB lineage: Bacteria > Actinomycetota > Coriobacteriia > Coriobacteriales > Atopobiaceae > RUG440. The sequence continues at coordinate 16,785 of JAFWMI010000090.1, read as the reverse complement.
AAGCCAAGACGCATCGATGGTACAGAGCGGGAGCTAAACGCGCAGCTCGTGCTCATCGCCATGGGATTCGTCGGCCCCCACAAAGACGTGCTGGACGCGCTGGACGCCGAGTCCAGCCCCAAGGTGTTCATTGCCGGAGACGCAAGCACCGGCCCATCGCTCGTGGTAAGCGCCATGGCAAGTGGCCTTGCCTGCGCTGCCCGAGTGGCAGAACGTCTTGGCCTCGCGCCTGTGTAAGTGTGACGAGTCTCCTACCGCTCGAACACAGGAGTGTTTGCCGGGATCTGCAGCGCCGAGGGTCTATTCACTGGGATCTGCGTCACCGAGGATTTTTATGCCTCGGCGACGCAGGTCCCAGCGAAAATATCCTCGGCAGGCGCAAAGCCAGCGAATCGACCCTCGACGGTTGCAATCCCAGCGGACCCCAAAGGGCCAGCCAAACACCGTCCATATCTGAACAATGTCATGCACGTTGCACACTCGTTTCCCTCTTGATGCGGCAATGTTGCGTCGCATACTCTCGCTTTAGGGACAACCCATCCCTCCTATACTGCGACCGCCATTCTGTGGACGAAAGGCGGTGCGCATGAACCTATTGGTAAGCGAGGGAAGACCTCACGCCCTGCTCGCCCTGGAGGACGGCACGACGTTTGCCGGATGGAGCGCAGGAGCACCAGGCGAGGCGTTTGGTGAGGTGGTGTTCAACACCTCCATGACGGGCTATCAGGAGATTCTGAGCGACCCCAGCTACGCGGGACAGATCGTGGTCCTCACCTACCCGCAGGTAGGCAACTACGGCATCTGCGAGGACGACTTCCAAGCGCCACGACTTCACCTGCAGGGCCTGGTGGTGCGCGACATGTGCCACACGCCCAGCAACTGGCGCGCAACCGGGAGTCTTCCCGAACTGCTTTGCTCACGCGAAGTCGTGGCCATAGAGGGTGTGGACACGCGCTCGCTCACACTGCGCATCCGCGGTGGCGGGGCTATGCGAGCGGCCATATCCACCACAGACTTGGACCCCAAGAGCCTTGTTGCCCGTGTGCGACAAGCACCTGGCATTTCCGATCGCAACCACGTTGTGGACGTGTCATGCGGCATCGCCCGCACCGATCAGGCGCACGGGAGTGCCACGCGGCACGTCGTTGCCTACGACTGCGGCATGAAGAGGGGCATTCTGGACAGCCTCACCACTCGAGGCTGTGAGGTGCGCGTCGTTCCGTGGAACACTCCCGCCCACGAGGTTCTGGCACTCGATCCCGACGGGGTCTTCTTCTCCAACGGCCCGGGAGATCCCGGGCAAGTATGGGCAACCGTGGAGGCCGCACGCAAAATCCTGGGCAAGAAGCCGGTGTTTGGCATTTGCCTAGGCAACCAGATCATCACGCTCGCAGCAGGGGGACGCATAGAGAAACTCCTCTATGGGCATCACGGCGGTAATGAACCCGTGGCAAACCTGCTTACCAGACGAGTCGAGATCACCGCCCAAAACCACAACTTTGGGACCGTGTTCGAAAGCCTCGGCCCCATAGCGCCGGAAGAGTCGAACGGCTACATGGCGCACGAGCGAGACCTTCGCACGTGGTTCCGTAGGGGCGTCGCCCCTGTCGTGCGCAATCCCCTATGGGGTCGCATACAGCTCACCCATGTGAACCTCAACGACGGCACGCCCGAGGGCATGCGCTTCTTGGACATTCCAGCCTTCAGCTGCCAGTACCACCCAGAGGCGAAGCCGGGACCAAGCGACGCCGCATACTTCTTCGACTCATTCATGCGCCTTATGGAGGATTGCGAGGGGAGGAAAACGCATGCCCAGAAGAGATGACCTTCACAAAATCCTGGTCCTTGGTTCCGGGCCAATCGTCATAGGCCAGGCGTGCGAGTTTGACTACTCGGGAACCCAGGCATGCCGCGCACTCATGCACGAGGGCTACGAGGTCGTGCTCGTCAACTCAAACCCAGCCACCATCATGACCGACCCCCAAACGGCAACGCGTACCTACGTGGAGCCCATCACGGCCGACTCCGTGGAACGCATCATCGAGCGCGAACGGCCGGACGCGCTGCTTCCCAACATGGGTGGCCAAACAGCGCTCAACTGCGCGGTGGAACTCAGCCGTCGCGGCGTCCTTGGACGCTGTGGCATTGAGGTTATAGGGTGCGACATTCCCTCCATCCAGGTGGGAGAGGACCGCGAGCTCTTTGGGCAAGCCATGCGCGACATAGGTCTTAGCGTGGCCGAGGCGCGTATTGCGCACTCAGTCGAGGAGGCGCAGGCAGCGGCGGCAGACATAGGCCTGCCCGTAGTAGTGCGCCCCTCGTACACATTGGGTGGCGCGGGCGGCGGCATGGCCCACACCGGCGACGAGCTCAGCCGCATTACGGCCCAAGGGCTCGAACTCTCCCCCGTGGGTGAGGTCCTCATAGAGCGAAGCCTGGAGGGTTGGAAGGAAATCGAGATGGAGGTTATGCGCGATGCGTCCGGAAACGGCATCGTGGTGTGCTCCATAGAGAACCTCGACCCCATGGGCGTGCACACGGGCGATTCCATAACGGTCGCTCCGTGCCAGACCCTCTCCGACGTGGAGCTACAGCGTCTCCGTGACTACAGCCTCGCCGTACTCGACCGCGTTGGCGTGGCATGCGGAGGCTCAAACGTCCAGTTCGCCGTGAACCCCGCCAACGGAGACGTGGTCGTTATAGAGATGAACCCACGCGTGAGCCGCTCCTCCGCCCTCGCAAGCAAAGCGACGGGATTCCCCATCGCCAAGGAGGCGGCGCTGCTCGCCGTTGGCTACACCTTGGACGAGATTACCAACGACATAACGCGCGCCACCCCCGCCTGCTTCGAGCCTTCCATCGACTACGCGGTGGTAAAGGTTCCCCGCTTCGCCTTCGAGAAGTTCAAGGGCACAAGCGAGACGCTTACCACACGCATGAAGAGCGTGGGTGAGGTCATGGCCATTGGGCGGACGTTTGAGGAGGCACTGCAAAAGGCAGTGCGCTCACTTGAGGACGGGCACGTGGGACTTGTTGACCAAGAAGCCACCCTCGCCACCGACGAGCAACTCGCAGAGCTGGTTAAGCGTCCAACCTCACACCGCATCTTCCACATTGCCGAGGCCTTGCGTCGCGACTGGCCAGTTGAGCGTATCCACGAGCTCTCGAACATTGACCCTTGGTTCCTGTATCGCATGCGCGACATTATTGTCGCTGAGAACACCATTGCCAAAGCCGGCCTAGAAGGACTAGACACCCCGCATCTTCTTGCAGCGAAGCAGATGGGCTTTAGCGACGCCAGAATAGCCGAGCTGTGCGGGCAGCGCGAGGACGTGGTCCATGCGATTCGCAAGGTGCTTGGCGTCCGTCCCGTCGTGAAGACGGTCGACACGTGCGCCGGCGAGTTTGCAGCGCGCACAAGTTACCATTACCTCACCTATGAGGAGGGCAACGCATCGGAGCACGAACGCGCCAAGCGTCCGCGCGCCCTCATCCTTTCAGCCGGTCCCAATCGCATAGGCCAAGGCATAGAGTATGACTACTGCTGCGTACATGCGGCCTACGCCCTGCACGACGAGGGCTTCGAAACGGTAATGCTCAACTGCAACCCCGAGACCGTCTCAACCGATTACGATACCTCCGATCGCCTGTACTTCGAGCCGCTCACGTTCGAAGACGTTATGGCCGTGGTGGAGATTGAGCAACCTGCCGGCGTCATCGTAACCCTAGGAGGACAGACGCCCATAAATCTCGCACATCGGCTCAAAGAGGCAGGCGTGCCCATTATGGGGACACAACCCGAAGCGATAGACCTCGCAGAGGACCGAGAGCGATTCAGCCGACTATTGGACGATCTGGCAATTCCCTACCCTGCCTCGAGCGTTGCGCAAACGACAGAGGAGGCAATCCACGCAGCTCGCGCAGTGGGATACCCCCTGCTCGTACGACCGAGCTATGTGCTGGGTGGTCGCGGTATGGGAATCGTGTACAGCGACGATGAGCTAAGCTCGTACATGGAGCAGGCCACCCACGTGACGCCTGACCATCCCGTCTATCTGGACGCCTTCTTGGAAGACGCCGTGGAGCTCGATGTGGACGCCCTGTGCGACGGTTACGAGGTATATGTGGGTGCCATACTCGAGCACATTGAGGAGTGTGGCATTCATTCCGGCGACTCAGCCTGTTGCTTCCCGCCCTTCTCGCTCTCCGACCGTATTGTAGGCAAGGTGCGCGAGACAACGCGCAGGCTTGCGCTGTCCTGCAACATCCGTGGCCTCCTCAACGTGCAGTACGCCGTAAAGGACGAGCAGATATACGTCATCGAGCTCAATCCTCGAGCAAGTCGCACGGTGCCCTTCGACTCCAAGGCATCGGGGGTCTCCCTTGCAAAGGCTGCCGCACGCATCATGGCGGGACGAACGCTCAACGAGCTTGGCCTGCCCCCCGAGGACCGTGCGTTTACCTACTTTGCGGTAAAGGAAGCGGTTATGCCATGGGCGCGCTTCCCCGGTACCGACACCACGCTTGGTCCCGAGATGAAGTCCACCGGAGAGGTCATGGGGCTCGACAAGACCTTTCCCCTTGCCTACGCCAAGACGCGCGAGGCCATTGAGTACCACATCCCACTGGAGGGTACCGTGTTCATCTCGGTAAACGACCGCGACAAGCGCAACATCGCCCCTGTTGCGCTAGCACTCTCGAACATGGGCTACAACATCGTTGCCACAGCGGGCACTGCTCGCGTGCTGAGCGCAGCCGGCATCCCCTGTAACCAGGTGAATACCATAAGCGAGCCACATCCCAACGTGGCAGACGCCATTGAGCAGGGCCGCATCGCCTTTATGATCAACACGCCAGGCGGGCATCGCACGCGTGGTGACGGATTCCGCATACGCACCATGGCCGTGAACCACGGCATCGACCTCGTAACGGCCATGAGCGGAGCCACAGCACTCATCCAGGCAATAGCCGCACTGCGCAGGGGTTCGCTGGAACCGTACGCCCTGCAAGACCTATAGCCAAAAATGTCCGCGGGTTTGTCCCTTGGACAGCGTTTTGTAATCAAGGAGGAGCGCATGCACTTCACTAAGATGCACGGATTGGGCAACGATTATCTCTATGTGTACGGAGCGGTGCCAAACAACGTTGCCGAGCTCTCTCGGCATCTCTCGAACCGTCACTTTGGGGCGGGTTCGGACGGCATGATCTTTATCGGCCCCTCCACCGTAGCCGACTTCCAAATGAGAATCTTCAACGCCGATGGCAGCGAGGCGCTCATGTGCGGCAACGGCATCCGCTGCGTGGGCAAGTACGTTTATGACAAAGGCCTCACAACGAAAGAGACCTTACGCATCGAGACCTTGTCGGGAATAAAGGACGTGGGGCTTGGGGTGGTCCATGGACGCGTCGAGCAAGCCACCGTGGGTATGGGCAGGGCAGTGGTGGGAGACGTCCTCACCCTAGACGTGGACGGCATGCCCGTGCGCGGCATCCCCGTCTCGGTGGGAAACCCGCACTTCGTCCTATTCGTCGACAACGCAGAGACGGCGCCCGCGGACTCCCTTGGCCCAAAGCTCGAAAGACACCCAGCGTTCCCCGGTGGGGTAAACGTCGAGTTTGCACAGGTTATCTCGCGCGACGAGATTCGCATGCGTGTTTGGGAGCGAGGCAGCGGCATCACCATGGCATGCGGAACCGGTGCATGTGCCACGACAGCCGCTGCAGTACGAGAAGGCCTTTGTCCCCAAGGCATGCCAGTCACCGTTCACTTGGACGGAGGCGACCTGCACATTCGCGTACGGGGCGACTACGACATAACGATGACGGGGCCAGCCACAACGGTATACGAAGGAGAGGTCGAGCTATGACAAGACCAAACATGCACTATGCGGATCTCAAAGACTCCTACCTGTTCCGCAGAATCGCGCAGAAGACCACGGCCTACGAGCGGGTGCATCCAAACACGCACCTGTATCGCATGGGCATTGGCGACGTCTCGCTTCCCCTATGCGGCGCAGTGATTCAGGCACTGCACGAGGCCGTGGATGATCAGGCGGATGTCCGTCGCTTCCAAGGTTACATGCCGGAGTGCGGCGCTCCGTTTTTGCGAGAGGCAATCGCCGCGCACTATGGCTCACGTGGCGTGGCGCTCGATGCCAACGAGGTCTTCGTCTCCAGCGGTGCAAGCGATGAGCTGGGCGACATTCTTGATCTGTTCGACGCCGCCAGCAGTGCCATGGTCGTCGAGCCTGCGTACCCCGCCTACGTGGACGCCAACGTTATGGCGGGAAGACACATCGTGCACGTCCCCACCTGCGAGGAAGACGGATTTCTCCCCCAACCAAGCGATGCGACACGGGCAGACGTCCTGTATCTGTGCTCTCCCAACAACCCAACGGGAGCTGTCTTCAGCAGGGCCCAGCTCCAGGAATGGGTCGACTTTGCGAACCAGTGCGAATCCATCATTCTGTTTGATGCGGCCTACGAGGCGTTTATTGAGGACGACGAGCTTCCGCACAGCATTTTTGAGCTGGATGGGGCCAGGACGTGCGCCATCGAGATTTGCTCGCTCTCCAAGACCGCGGGCTTCACGGGTACGCGCTTGGGCTACACCATCATTCCCAAGGAACTCGAACGCTGCGGCATGTCGCTCAACGACATGTGGGTGCGCAACCGTACTACCAAGACAAACGGCGTGTCGTACATCATCCAACGAGGTGCCGCCGCCGTGTTTACGCCGGAGGGACAACACCAGATTCACGAGGGCATAGCCGTGTACAAGCGCAACGCGAAGGTGCTCATGCGCGCATTGGACGAGGCCGACGTTTGGTACTGCGGCGGAAGGAACGCCCCCTATCTTTGGCTTAGATGTCCCAATGGCATGGGCAGCTGGGAGCTCTTCGACCGCATGCTTGAGGAAATCCAAGTAGTGGGTACGCCCGGTGAGGGATTTGGCTCCTGTGGCGAGGGCTACTTCCGCCTTTCGACCTTCGGGAATCCACAAGACACCATCGAGGCCGCAAAGCGCCTTTGCAAGAAGAGCGTATTCCGCTAAGTGAGAGGAGTCGCTAATGTGCTCGATAATGGGATACTGCAGCGATGGCGTAGACTACGACGCCTTTATGGAAGGCTTCAACCGCACGATTTCGCGCGGGCCAGACGACACGCGCGTCGTCGACACGGGGCACGGCATTCTGGGCTTTCATCGGCTTTCCATCATGGGACTCACGCCCGAGGGCATGCAGCCATTTAGCCTTGGCAACAACTACGCCGTCTGCAACGGAGAGCTCTACGGGTTCGAGAGCATGCGTGACGACCTGCGTAAGAAGGGCTACGCCTTTAAGAGCGACAGCGACTGCGAAATACTGCTCCCGCTCTATCGCGAGCACGGCGTTGGACTCTTCTCTCTGCTCGATGCCGAATTCGCCTGCATCATCTACGACGGAGACACACAAAGCTACATAGCCGCACGCGACCCCATTGGCATTCGCCCGCTCTACTATGGCTACGACTCACATGGTACCATCGTATTCGCCAGCGAGGCCAAGAACCTCGTGGGGCTTGTAGAGACCGTCATGCCGTTCCCACCGGGTCACTATTACCAAGACGGCCGCTTCGTCCGTTATTGCAACATCACGGAGGTTGCGTCCGTTATCACGGACGACCTCGAGACCGCTTGCCGCAACATTCGCACGAAGCTCATGGCGGGCGTGCACAAGCGGCTGGTATCCGACGCAAAGGTGGGCTTTCTGCTCTCTGGCGGTCTTGACTCCTCTCTCGTGTGCGCCATTGCCACCAAAGAGCTCGGCCATCCCATCGAGACCTTCGCAATTGGCATGGAGGAGGACCCCATCGACCTCAAGTATGCGCGTCAGACAGCTGAGTTCCTAGGGTGCCACCACACCGAAGTCACCATGACGCCAAGCGAGGTCGTTGACGCCCTTGAGGACGTAATAGCGCTGCTGGGCACCTACGACATTACGACCATCCGCGCCAGCATGGGCATGTACCTCTTGTGCAAGTACATCCATGAGCACACGGACATTCGCGTTCTGCTCACCGGAGAAATCTCGGACGAGCTCTTTGGCTACAAGTACACGGACTTCGCTCCCTCCGCGCAGGCCTTCCAAGAGGAGGCACAAAAGCGCGTGCGCGAACTGCACATGTACGACGTACTGCGTGCCGACCGCTGCATATCGGTCAACTCACTCGAGGCACGCGTGCCGTTTGGCGACCTCGACTTCGTACGCTATGTGATGGCGCTCGACCCACGTCAAAAGCTCAACACGTACGGCAAGGGCAAGTACCTGCTACGCCATGCCTTCGAAGGCACGGGGCTGCTACCCGACAGCATCCTGTGGCGCGAGAAGGCGGCCTTTTCGGACGCGGTGGGTCACTCCATGGTGGACTACCTCAAGGAATATGCAGAGGGCCGCTACACCAACGAGGAGTTTGCAGAGCGGCGGCGCTCCTACGACCACGCACAACCCTTCACCAAAGAGTCGCTTCTTTACCGAGAGCTTTTTGAGAAGCACTATCCCGGGCAAGCACGCATGGTCTCTGGATTCTGGATGCCCAATCGCACGTGGGACGGATGCGACGTGAACGACCCGTCTGCGCGTGTTCTCACAAACTACGGAGACAGTGGCGTGTAGTGCGAAGAGGACTGCGCCATGATGGCCAGGCCATAATGAGATTGAGCGGTCGTTCTTTCGCCACGAGTAGGCCACCCTATTTACGGTGTGCCGCCCTACGGCTGGCCTCGCGCTTTATGGCGCGTCTGCCTTCGGCCGTGGCAAGCGTGTAGCCCGCGTCCTCCATCTCTTCGCAGCTCATACCGAGCGAGCTGCCCATCGTGACCAGGTGCACGCGCCTGCGCCACAGCACCCACTCATAGGCAAACGCCGCCCATACGGCAGCTACATGGCAGGCAAGCCCTATGGCTGGGTCAAAGCTCGTGGCAAGGCCCACGACCACAATAAAGACGCAGACGGCAAGCCTGCCCACGGCATACTGCGCGGAATAACGAAACTGGGGCTTGTTGTAAATCCCCAGCAGGAACGACGTGAGCAGGTAGAGCACGAGGCAGGCCGAAAGATAGATGCTCTTTGGCAAGAAGTCGATCTGGTCCATGGGCATGTACTCCACTGCCACGGTGAGGTTGCCAATCACCACGATGAGCCACGACGAGATGGTCATGTACGTCATGCCATCGGTCTTGGCGTGATGGTCCAACATGTGGTCGTGCTCGAATATGTAGATGAGGAAGAGCCCCACCGTAAGTGCGAACACCCCTGCCGAATACCAAATGGAAGACATCCCCACCATGTACGAGGAGATGCCTACCACCATCTCGCCAAAGGCGATGATGGTGAGCAGGGAGCAGCGCTCAGCAACGTGGCTAAAGCGCGCCGGCTTTTTGCGATACCAGCTGGACTGACCCCAAACGCTCATACCAAACAACAGCGCGATCCACGAGGCGATCTCGCTGGGAGTCTCGGGCAACAACGCCGCAACGACGGCCAGCATCGCCTGAACGAGCAGGCAGGCAATCGACCCCCGCATAATGTGGCGATCTGCATCGTCGAGATTTGTGTAGGTCCGAGCCTTAATAACCCATTGGACAGCCAGATTCACAAGGATACCCGCCCAGGTGAGATTGAACACAAGCGAGGTCTCGTGCCAGTCCGTGCGAACGCCATTGGCTAGGAAGTAGAGCAGGAACATGTTTATGAATAGACACACGCATTCGGACAGGGACCGATCACCATAGCGGTTCATGAGCAGCGTGGTAAAAAACCAAATCTGCAGAATCGTCAAGAACGAGAACAGATAAATAAGCCATGTGCCCAGGTCCAAAAACCCACCCTCCACGTGATGGCACAACGACGTGAGCACGCTTATGCCATACACGAAGATGAGGTCATAGAACAGTTCGATGTTGGACACACCCTCTGCGGGTTTGAACGCTCTTTTGCGTATCATACGTTCCCCTTCGGCGCTCCCCTAAAGACGACTCATGCATACAAGCAAGCATAGCGTTTTTTGAGGCAGCTTGAGAATAAGGACGGCCCGCATTGCGCGAGCCGTCCCGGAGGAAAAGGAAGGGCAGATTTGTACTAGCTCAGAACCTGCAGCAGCCAGTCAACATCGTCGGTCGTGCGCATCTTCTCGATGACGTTGTCGTCCTCGAGGCAGCGGGCAACGTTGGCAAGCACGGTGAGGTGCTCTCCGCCGGCACCGGCAATGCCGATTACGATGTATGCCTTCTCGTCACCCCACTGCACGCCATCGGGATACTGGTGCAGCGTTACGCAGGTCTTCTTTACGGAATCCTTGGCGTCGTTGGTTCCGTGAGGAATTGCCACACCCAGGCCCATGTACACGCTCTGGATCTTCTCGCGCTCGAGCATGGCGTCGATGTAGGATGCGTCCACGGCGCCGTGGGCCATGAGGAGCTCGCCCGAGGCACGAATGGCCTCTTCCTTGCTCACGGACGGGCAACCAAGCTTGATGCCCTCACGGTCGATTGCGACGGCCGGCTTGGACTCGGACTCGATCTTCTCGGTGACCACTTCCACGTCGGTCTCGCCTACGCCAGCGGCGGCAGAGGCAGCGACCAGGTCGTTGTAGAGCGCGTCGAGGTTGGGGTCGTTGAGGAAGTTGTTGATGACGACGAACTGGGCCTGCGGGGCGCTCTTGCGGGCGCGGTCGGCGAGGTTAGCCTGCACAACGACGATGCGAGCGTCGGCGGGAACCTCGTCCACGGAAGCGTGCTCAACGATGAGGTCGGGACGGTCGAGCTTGATGCGGTTGCGGAAGCGGGTGGCGCCCATGGCGGAGGAGCCCATGCCAGCGTCGCAGGCAAAGATGATCTTGTCGCCAAGTCCTGCCTCGGCGGGACCATTGGAGCCGCCGGCCTTCATGCTGGCAACGGCACTCTGAGCAGAGGCGAGGTCGGCAACATCGGAGGTGCGCACGATGGGCGAGGCGATGAGGAACGAGACGGCAGCGCCGGCAAGCACGCCAAGCAGAATCGTGATCTGCTGGCCCTGAGGAGCCATGGCCATAAAGGCGATGATGGAACCAGGAGAGGCGGGGCCAACCAGTCCGCAGCCAAAGAGGCTAAACAGGAGGATGGAGACGAAGTTGCCAGCGATGGGGGCAATAATGACCTTGGGGTTCATGAGCACGTAGGGGAAGTAGATCTCGTGGATGCCGCCGAGGAAGTGAATGATCACGGCGCCAGGAGCGGACTGCTTGGTGGATTGATCCTTGCAGAAGAAGCAGTAGGCCAGAAGCACGCCGAGTCCGGGGCCAGGGTTGGACTCGAGCATGTACATGATGGACTGGCCGGCAACCTTGGCCTGCTCGGTAGCGATGGGAACGAACACGCCGTTGCCGATTGCGTTGTTGAGGAACAGCACCTTGGCCGGCTCAATGAAGATGGCGAGTGCCGGCAGCAGGTGTGCGTTGACGAGCATCTCAACACCGGACTGCAGAATCACGAGGATGGTGCCCATGAAGGGGCCAACGCCATAGAAGCCACCGATGGCAAGCAGCATGCCCAGGATGCCGATGGAGAAGTTGTCGATGAGCATCTCGAGGCCAGCGGGCTTCCAGTTGTCCGCGAACTTATCCCAGGTCTTGATAACCCAGCCAGCAAGCGGACCCATAAGCATGGCGCCCATAAGCATGGTGTACTCGGAACCAACGACGGCACCCATAACGGCGATGGAGCCGATAACACGGCCACGCTGGCCGGCGATCATAAAGCCGCCTTGCCCAGCAATAAGAATGGGGAGCAGGTACTTGAGGATGGGGCCGACCATCTCGGCCAGTTGTGCGTTGGGGAGCCAACCCGTTTCAATAAAGAGTGCCGTGAGGAAGCCCCACGCAATAAACGCGCCGATGTTGGGCATGACCATGCCGCTGAGGGCTTTGCCAAACCTTGACACTGCAGCTCTGACATCTGCCATTGATCTTCACCTTCCTTTGAAGACATGTTGACTAAAATGCGGGCGTTGAAACGACAATTCACAGCATATATACCAACAATCCAACAGTCAATACCTTTTGAATCAACACGCTAAATGGTCAAATTTCTGTCCCGAGCGGTCAATGTTTTATTAGTATAAATACTGCTTATTATCGTTTGCCCAGAATAATCGAACGATTTTTTGTTTTTGCTTGACATTGTTGTTGCAACGCATACAATGCAATTAGAAGTGTTGAAACGACAACCTGAGAAATAACGAAGGAAAGAAGGGACACCATGAAGGCAAAGGCAGTACGGTTGCATGCGGCAATGGATCTGAGGCTCGAGGAGTTCGAGCTGCCCCCCATCAAGGACGACGAGATGCTCGTGGAGGTTATCTCGGACTCGATTTGCATGTCCACCTACAAGATGGCCAAGCTGGGCACCGATCACAAGCGCGTACATGCGGACGCGGCTGAGCATCCGCCTATCACCGGCCACGAGTTTGCTGGCAACATCGTAGAGGTTGGCGCAAAGTATGCCGACAAGTACAAGCCCGGCCAGAAGTTCACCATCCAGCCGGCCATTAACTACAAGGGCTCCATGGATTCGCCTGGCTATTCCTACGAGTTCTGTGGCGGTGACGCCACGTATTGCATCCTCCCCCAGGAGATCTTTGCAACCGACAGCTTCCTGGTGTACGAGGGCGAGGCATACTATCAGGCCTCTCTCGCCGAGCCACTGTCCTGCTCGATTGGTGCCCTCAACGCGGCCTATCACACGCAGATGGGCGTCTACACGCACGAGATGGGCATTCGCGAGGGTGGCAACCTCGCCATTACCGCTGGCGCCGGCCCGATGGGTCTGGGTGCTCTTACGTATGCCCTGCATCGCGACCGCAAGCCTGGCCTGCTCGTGGTAACCGACATCAACCAGGATCGCCTGGACCGCGCTGCAAGCCTCTTCCCGCCTGAGCAGGTGAAGGAGGAGACCGGTGTTGAGCTGCACTTCGTGAACACGGGCACCATGGACGACCCCGTGGCCGAGCTGCGCGCCATCACGGGCGGCAAGGGCTACGACGACGTGCTGTGCTACGCGCCGGTGGCCGCGGTCATCGAGCAGTCGAGTGCCATCCTGGGCCGCGACGGCTGCCTCAACTTCTTTGCTGGCCCCACCGACACCGCCTTTAGCGCGCCCATCAACTTCTACGACGTGCACTACAACTCCACGCACGTTATGGGCACCACGGGCGGCAACACGGCCGACATGATCGAGGCTCTTGAGCTCACCGCTGCCGGTCGCATCGACCCGGCCGTCATGGTCACCCACATTGGTGGTCTGGACGCCGCCGCACAAGCCACGTGCAACCTGCCGGGCATCCCGGGTGGCAAGAAGCTCATCTACACGCACATCTCCATGCCGCTCGTGGCACTGGACGAGCTGCGCGACAAGGCAGCCGAGGACGAGCGCTACGCAGGCCTCGCCGACATCGTGGAGGCAAACAACGGTCTGTGGAACGCCGCAGCCGAGCGCTACCTGCTAGAGAACTGGACCGCATAAGTCCTGCCATACTCGATGGGGCCATCCCCTCTGTATCCACGGATGCAGAGGGGATGGCCCCTCCGTGTATGTATTCTCGCCACAGCATAACCCCTGCAATTAAATGACACGACTTCACTTCATGTGGTAGATTGGAGAAAGGATGGCAAACCCGGAAGGCAATACTATGGCCATGGCAGAGCGTCGCGAGCGCATCGTCGAATATGTAAACAGCGAGGGAACGGTCACGTTCTCTCAGCTCAAGGACAAGTTTCCCGACGTTAGCGAGATGACGCTACGCACCGACCTCAAAACGCTCGACCAGCAACGCCTCATCATTCGAGTTCATGGTGGTGCCAAGTCGGTAGGGTTTGCGGTAGGCACCGACGATTTACTAGCCCGACGCGTAGGACGCCGCTCGGCAGAGAAGAGCGCCATAGCGCATAAGGCACTCGAACTCATTCGTCCTGGCCACACCATCTTCATCGATTCCGGCAGCACAACAACTGCCTTGGCTGCTGCCATGGAGGACATGGAGTTGCTGGTGTTCACCAACTCACTCACAGTGGCCTCGGAACTCTCGAGGCTCGATCGCGTGAAGACCTTCGTTATAGGTGGCCGCCTTAATCGGTACTCAAAGAGCACCATCGGCGCCCGTGCCGTAGAAGGCGTGCGGATGCTCACCTTCGATCGGGTCTTCCTGGGCGTCACGGGCTATCAGCGTGGCGAGGGATTCTCGTGCGGTTCCGACGACGAGGCCGTGTTCAAGTCCACGCTGATTGAGCGCTCCCACAAATGCGTCGTGCTCATGGACTCCAGCAAGGAAGGCCGTCTCTCAACGTTTAGGGTTTGCAGCTTGTCGAACGTGAACACCGTGGTGTCTGACGGGGGGCTTTCCAATGATTTCGCCGCCGCCTGCGAGGACGCCGGCATCATCCTTCTGTAGTCAATCCGGTGACCTTTCGGCTGTGTGAGGCCACATTGACTACGTGATAACTACGAGGCAACTAAACCGACTGGTGCAGCTGTTCCACACGGAAGAAAAACCGCAGGTAGCGGGCTTATGCCTTGCATTGGTCTTCCGCGCACTGCCTCGATTTGTGATTCTGCGGCAACTAAACCTCGTCATGAATACAGTTGCGCGAGAACACCCGTGCGTGGGGAGTGTGAGCCATGGCACACGGCATGTGTCACTGTGCATGCCATAGTGAATACACGTTTGTGGAAGTCGCGAGGAGGTGCGACATGGGCACATGCCTTGATCCGGGAAACAGCGGGTTCGCCGAATAGTCGAGCGCTGGGTACGTGGACAAGACGGGCCTGATCAGCTTGATCAACCAAACGATTGGCACTGGCAAGAAGCTTACCTGCATCAGTATGCCTCGCCGCTTCGGAAAGTCCTATGCCGCTCAGATGTTGTGCGCTTATTACGACGTAAGCCGCGATTCTCGCGAGCTCTTTTCGGACTAGAAGATTGCGCATGATGCGAGCTTTGAGCAGCACCTCAACAAGCACCACGTCATAAGCCTTGATGTGACGAGCTTCGTCTCCGAGGCTGAGGTCGAAGGGATTCCGCTGTGTAAGATGCCAGCGAGAATCTCGTTGGCGGTGCACCGCGAGGCTGCGGAGCTTTGTCCCGCATGTGGCGAGAAGGAGACTGCCACCGAGGCTCTCATAGCTCTCGCAAACGCAACCGGGTCAAAGGTCGTCTTCGTCATTGACGAGTGGGACGCGCTCATACGCGAGGCCGCGTATGACGGAGAGGCGCAGAATCGCTACCTCGACCTGCTTCGCTCGTGGTTCAAGAACAACAGTTTCACGCCTAAGGTCGTCGCGGCCGCCTACATGACCGGAATCCTCCCGATCAAGAAGAACGGCTCACAGTCGGCGATTTCTGACTTCCGTGAGTATTCTGTACTGGACCAGGGGTTTGCCACATTCGTTGGCTTTATCGAGCAAGAGGTTCGCACGGAGTTCGATACCGTCCTGCGTCGCGCAAGGCACCCGGAACTCGTCTCGCTGGTACGCCGTTCTGACGAACTGCTCGAGGACACATGTCTCAATGAATTAGTTCGATTAAGGCGAGCATCTCTGTGGGGGTTGCCGTGCGTACGGTTGGCGTGCGTAGAAGGGCAGCGTCCCAGGTAACGAGATAGTCTGCGTTCGCACGTTGTGCAGCGGCCAGAAGTACGTTGTCCTCAAAGTCTGGACCCACGGAGCGGTATTTGGACGCAAGCCACAGATCCGCCTCATCCACGCCTACGGCGGTTGCAAAGCTGCGGATGTTCTCTAGGCAACCCCACGCAAAGGCACGTGCGGACGCGGCGTCTGCCTCGCTCACAACGCCCTTCTCTGCGCGCACCATCCGTTTGGCTTCGGCGACAAGCACATAGAAAACGGTCTCGAGCTTTGATGCACCATACAACAATGTGGCTCCGGTCGTATATGCCCTATTCAAGAAATCAAACGACTCGTCGTGTTTGGGATGGTTGCCCAAGTAGTTATCGACCCACACGCACGAGTCGACAAGAATTCGTACGGACTCATCCACGGGTGAGACCTCTTTCCTGCCAACGCTCGATGAGAGAATCCTCCATCATTTCCTCGAATGGTCGTTCTTCGACTGTTGCGCTGAGTGTGCGGTCTTCTAGGCCAGCATCGTGCACAAACGTCGTGAACAACGTTTGTCCGTGGACGACGGGGCTCTGGCCGATGTGCTGCTCGGTTTTGTCAAAGACTGCATCCAACAATGCTTCGAGTTGTTCGCCTCTCTGTGCCAACTTCTCCCATACAGCGCGAACAAACGTCGACGGTGAGAGACTCTTGCTGTCAAGCGCCGCATTGCCTGCGTCGCGCAGCGCCTGATCCATGCGCACATTGAGCTGTACTGTAACTGTCATGCTAGACTCCAAATGCTGTACTGTACAGCGAAGGATATCATCCCTCGCATGTTCTTGTCAACTACAATGGCGTGCGGTCCTCGTTAAGAAATTG
This sequence comes from Atopobiaceae bacterium, assembly GCA_017513965.1. Taxonomy (GTDB): domain Bacteria; phylum Actinomycetota; class Coriobacteriia; order Coriobacteriales; family Atopobiaceae; genus RUG440. Next base: position 275 of record JAFWMI010000090.1, on the reverse strand, counting down.
CCGACGAATATGGCATCTGACCAACGACTGCAACGGTGCCGATGCTTTGTTGGCCTCCGTAGCATCCCGAAAGAGGAGGCCTGCGCCACAGCTAATCGGGACAAAACCCTCCGGTGCGTTTGTCCTGCTTCACCACCCCATCAAGAACTCGTTGACAGTTATGATGCCAGCTCCGATGACTGTGGCTAGGTCTCCATAATGCCCTCTAACCAGATGGAATGGTTGGGATGAAAGCACTCCTTTGTCTTTGCACTTCATCTGCAGCGTACGCAGGT
>JAFWMI010000089.1 GCA_017513965.1 Atopobiaceae bacterium | reverse complement strand
TGCCACGGGCATCGTGTTTGGCTTTATGGCCATTATCCAAGCCTTTGGCTTTATGTTTGGGTAAGGCGCGGGAAGCATCGTCGCGCGTGCGTTGGGGGAGCAGGACGTGCGCCGGGCGTCGATGCATGCATCGCTTGGTGTGGCCGCGGCCTTTGCGAGCGGCCTGGTCATCGCACTTGCGAGCTTTTGGCAGCTCGACCGCGTGGTGCGCCTCCTGGGCAGCACCCCCACCATCGCGCCGTATGCGAAGACCTACATCTCGTGCATCCTGGCTGCGGCGCCATGTATGTGCGCGAGCTTTGCGCTCAACAACATCCTGCGCTACGAGGGCAAGGCCGTGCTGGGCACCGTTGGCATGGGGGTGGGTGCCGTGCTCAACATGCTGGGTGACTTTGTGCTCATGCCGGTGTTGGGTTTGGGCATACTGGGGGCCGGTCTCTCCACCGCGCTAAGCGAGATTGCGAGCTTTGGCGTGCTGCTGAGCATGTTCTTGCGGGGACGGACGGCCACGAGGCTGAGTCTTTCTTGCCTGCGCGGCGCGCGCCCCCTCTTTCTTGCGGACATTATGGCCACGGGCTTTCCCAGCCTGCTCAGACAAGCGCTCAACAGCATTACCACGGTTCTGCTCAACAGTTGCTGTGCGGTGTATGGGGACGCGGCCGTAGCTGGCATGAGCATCGTGTCGCGCGTCGTGTTCTTTGCGTTTTCCATTGCCTTGGGCATTGGGCAGGGGTTCCAGCCGGTGGCGGGGTTCAACTATGGGGCCAGGTGTCACAAGCGCGTGCGGGATGCGTTTTGGTTTACCTGCGCGGCGTCGCAGGTGGTCATTGCCATTGGTGCGGTGGTGCTGTTCGTGGGTGCTGAGCCTATCATTGCGCTCTTCCGAGACGACCCCGCCGTGCTGGAGGTGGGCGTTCGCGCACTGAGGCTTCAGGCCGTGGCGTTGCTGGCGCTGCCGCTCAGCGTGTCGTGCGAGATGCTGTACCAGAGCTGCGGGCATCGCGTGGGCGCAACGCTCTTGTCGGGGACGCGCAACGGCTTGCTGTTCATACCATTGCTGCTGATTCTCTCGGCCACGCGCGGGCTTGCGGGCATTCAGGAGGCACAGCCGCTCTCGTATGTGCTGTCGGTTCCCATTGCGATTCCCTTTATCGTACGGTTCTTCCGGCGGCTTCCCAAGGAGACGGCATAGAGATGGCTCAGCATATGCGAACGATTACGGGCCCCCTCAGTACGTACCCCTTCTTTGACGTGATGTTGAGCCACACGAACGTGTGGTAGGGATAGTCGTCGATGGCGGGCGAGCGGCTTTGGCTGCCGGCGTAGCTGGGTATGTTCTTGGCGAACGTGCTTGCTCCTCGCACTTCGGGATAGATCAACTCCATGCGCGCCTGGCGGCCTTGCTCGCGCTGGTGCGCGAACACCATCACGCGTGTCTCTTGGTCGCCGCTGGTGCTGAGCTCGTACCAGGGACTCGTTGCGTTTGCGTCTGCTTCGTCTTCTGTTGCAACGGTGGCAGGCGTCACCCGAATGCCAAGGTTGGCTGGGTAGGCAAACGAAACGCCTTTGCAGTCTATGTGCTCGTAAGCCCGATGCGTCCACGTCCCGTCTCTGTAGCGGTGGTAATCTGACAGGTAGATGGTGTCTGCGTCGCTCACGCTCATGGGGTCGTTGGGCATGTACGCGGCATCCACGACCCTGTGACTGCGCCATACGAAAACCCCCACCTTGGCGCTTGGCCCCAAATGGGAGAGGTCCAGGCCACACACGTTGGAGGCGTCCAGGCCACAGGCACTCACGCACACCTCTATGCCTCCCTGCGCAACGAGGTCCTCGAACGTGCGGATGCCCATGCCCACGTAGCAGCCGGGAAACGCGAGGCCGCCGTAGCGTGCGGTAACGAGCGAATCGACTCCGGAAAGCTGCCGCTCCAGGGGGCCAACGATGCGGGGAACGAACTCCTGCGCCTGGTAGGTGTCGGTGCATTGCATCACCCCGGCCTTGCGATCGACCTCAACGTAGAAGGTCGTGCCCTGGTAGCGCATGGCCACGGTGCCGCTCGTGCCCCTGTGCCATATGGGCTCCAGCCAGCCAATGCGGTCCAGCACTACCTCGCCGGCCGTGGCTCGGAAGCCATACTTGCGCCTCACGTAGCGCTTTGCCATGCGCCTGAGCGCGCTTGGGGAGATGGCGAGCGGGAGCGGCTGATACACGGGCACTCCTCACAAGGGGCGGACGTTGTGCCCACGGTAGCACAACGGGTGCGCAGGTAGGGCGACAAGGGATGCGGGTGGCCCTGCCATCGCTATTCCTGCCGGAGCCAGCGCTCTGGGTAGCAGGTCTCCACGGCGTTGCAAACCAGCCCCGCCAGGTCGTCGTCCGTTCCGAACAGGGACACATAGCCCTCCAGGCCCTTGGCCTTCTCGCGCAGCATGCCCTTCTTGTTGAGCACGAACATGTGGCACCTGCGCTTTCCGTTCTTGGCGTCCTGGATCATGTTCGCGCCGGAAGAATTGCCGTCGAGGGCTATGAGGACCGATGGCCTGCGCTTGAAGACCTCATAGGCAACGCTCTTGTAGATGCCCATGGGGCTGGGCTCAATGGACACGCGTATGCGGACCCCGGCCCGTTTGAGGGCCTCTGCCTCCTTGGGTCCAATCCGGGCTGGCACGAAGGCGTAGAGGTCGAACTTCCCCTGGTTCTGCTCGGCCAGGTACTGCTCGTAGCCCGAGAGGCTATGGCCAATAACGAGGAACATTTTGCTGGGGTCGCCTTTGGCGAGCAGGTCGTCCAGCTGGGCGCACACGTTGCGGCGTCGCCTGGTTTGATGGCGATCGTTGTTGAAGGATCCGCCCACAAGGATTACCGGCACCCGGTCCAAGGGCAGCTCCTCGATCCTGCCCACGAAGACCTCTGCGCTGTTCTGAGTGTTCGGAAGGTCCAGCAAGGTCTCCTCGGGGGGTTGCTGTGCCCGCATCTTCTTTGTGTAGAAGGTTTCCACGTCCTCTGCGCCTGCCCTTGCGGCGAAGGAACGCGTCTTCTCGTCGAGTGCGGCGAGGCCCCTGCGCCGTACCATGTCCTCCGCACGACGCATGGCCACGAGCTCCTCCTTCGAGAGGTTGAGCATCTTCTCGAGCGCGAGCTGCTCGTCTATGGAGTCTGTTCCATAGATGGCCGCGCCGTCTGTTCCCTGCACGCACGGCACGCCCGCCGCGAGGTATTGGCGCAAGGGGTGACGCTCCAGCTGGCTCAGGTTGTTGAGACGGACGTTGGAGGTGATTTGGAACTCCAACACGGCACCGCTGTCCCTCAGGTCCTCAAGCAGGCGCCGCCCCTTGTTCGAGTCGAGGTTTTTGGTATAGAGTCCGTGGCCAATGCGGACGAGCGGCATGGGCTGGCCTGGTGCCAGCCCCTCTCGAACGCACTTTATGGCGTTGGCCACGTTGTTTCGCAGGCCATCGTTCTCTCCGGCATGGATGCGGATGGTAAAGCTGGGGTGCTTCGCGGCGATTCGGTCGAACTCCGCCAGCAGCGGCGCCAGGTCTCGTATGTCGTTGATCTCCTCCCCAACGATGTCGCTGCCCGCCACGTATGGGTCGCCTGCCACTGCCCGTATGGCCTGCAGGTTCTTGCGCATAAAGTCGTCCGAGGCGATTTTGTCCTTAACGATCGTGAGCGGCGTTCGCCGAACCGCAGCCAAGAAGCGCAGCGTAACGCCGGTCTCCTGCCTAATGGCCGGCAGTACCGCATGGACCTCGGCCAGCATGTGGGGCGCGTCCTCTGGCTTTGCCAGGGTCGTGTCCGAGATCTCCACGTAGTCTATGCCGCAACTGGCATAGCTCCTGGCCACCCACAGCAGCTTGTCTTGGAAAAGGCTGTTCGCGCGGAAAGCCGGGTGCGTGCGGTCTTTTGCCATGGTGGCCAAGGCCTGGACCACCTCGTGGTCGGGGATGCGGTCGCAGTCGCGAATTTGGATCGGGTCGTCGGCCGGCACCCCCTTGCAAAAGACGTAGCGGTACAGGTAGACCTTCTCGAGGTTGGTGAACACGGCCTGCCCGTCCTTCATGATGGCCAAGGAGGCCCTGATCCTGGGGATGTTCCATGCCGCGTTTTGCAGGTTCTCGAGTATGAGAGAGGCGAAGTTGAGGAACGTGCCGTCGTCTATCCTACGCTGGAGGAACTTGCCCTTCAGCGGAGAGTCGCAAAGCAGCGCCGCTGCCTGCTTGCGCCGCGCCGCGAGGAGCTGCTCCTGCTCGGGAGATAGCCGCAGTCCCAGCTTCCGGATGTAGTAGAGCGGGTAGCGGATTTGATGGTGGATGCCGAGGGCGATGAGGATGTCGGGGCTCAGGTTAGCGTTCATGTGGGTGTGCAGGTCCGTCCGGAACTTGCACTCGCGGAGGATGTAGGTCTTTACGATGGTCTTGCGGAAGTCCTGCCGATAGTCTTTGGTCTGGCTCATCAAGGTCTTTGCGATGGCAGGTATGGACGCCTTCCGCTCGATTCTACCGTCTGGATAGATGTTTGCGACCTTCGTGTCGAGCAAGCGGAAGACGTAGACTGTGCGGTTCGACCCATCGATGTAGCAGGGAAGCGTGCCTCGGATTACCCTAAGGCCATCGTCGTCCGTCTGGAGTTCTAGGCCGCATAGGGAGGCAAGGTTGGTGATGAGGTTGCCTGTTCCGTGGTTGGGCGTCCTGAGCACGTAGTGCAGCTCGTCCCCCTCGCGATAGAGGTCGACGACGAGATCCTTCTCCTTGTCGAGGTAGAAATGCCCGAATAGCTCCATGCGCCCACCTTCCAAACCTTGCCTGTAAGAGCATGATAGCAATTTGAACGCGTTCACAGTAAAGGAGGGACTCTATGGAGCAGCCGCCCAGGCATGCTGGATGTATTGGCGACCGATTTGGGCTCCAGGTGCTTCTGGTGAGGTGGGATGGGACAATCGCAGCGACCGAATCGTCCGAGTCCAAGCCGGCGCAAGGCAAAAGTGTACCTACGATTGTTCAGTAAACACAAAATGCCTGTTGGCGCTGCGCAAATTTTCCTCGCGTGTACACTATGTAAAATACAGAGTGTACACGCGATGCAATTTGTCCAGTCGCCAACTGGGGTTTTTTGGAATATCCATAATCGCGCGTACACTTTTCCCTGGGTCGCCGCTTGTGGAATGAGTCCGTGACGCCTCTGTTGGAGCCGAAGCGTGCCATTGGGCCATGCGAGTCGCATCCGGTTGGATGCAAAAGAGCGCGCGGGGACCCTTTTTGAGGTGTATTACGATACACACGCCGTTAGGTGACTCGTCCAAACGCGCAAGTGGCTCATAATATGACGAAAATACTATATCAAAGCCATCGTGCGTCACTTCATGTCTTTGAGCAGTATCACCTCGTGACAGGTATCGTAGCCCCGTGGCTTCCTGTTCATTGCAAGAGTAATATTGTGCGTTAGCGGCGCAGCCAATAAAGGGGAGGAGTGCAGCAGATGGCCATGACCCATTCATCCTACGGCTGGAAGGGGCTCGGCAGCATGGTTCGCCGATTGTCCGAGCAGGAGAGGTCCCTCCTGTTTGCCCCAAAGACCTGGCCGTTTTGGCGCAACAACATCATGTGTTTTTGCGTGAACAATGTCTTGGGTCACTGTCTGGAAAGCCTCTACTGCAAGGTCATGGATACGTGCTTTGGGATTATCGACGAAGACTACGCCATAAAGTTCGACCCTTGGTACCATCCCTACTGGGTATACGGGCTTGGCGGAGAGGCGATGACGCTCATCTTTGAGCCTATTAAGGAGAGCATCCTCGGGCGGCATCGGACGCTTTGTGGTGCCGTGCTCGAGACTTACGCGATTGCCGTACTCGCCGCCATGGGAATGGAGCTGGGCTTTGGCCTTTTGGTGAACAGGCCCGACGAGCAGGGCAACTATCCCTATTGGGACAACTCCAAGCTGCCGCTCAACATCTTCAAGCAGGCATGGCTGGTCAACGACCTGGTTATTGGGACTGTTGCAGTGGCGCACATCTGGCTGGCCTACCCCCTCTTTTGTAAGGGGATGAGCAGGCTTAGCGAGCGTGCGGCAAACGCGGCGTTCGCTGCTACGGTCGGTGTGTTTGCTGCGGCTTGCGTCTCCTCATATGGAAGGCTCATCAAGGATGGCCACCTGTGAGGTGTGGCACTCCCGATCCAAGACGTAAGGCCCAAGAAACGCAGCGAAGAACAGGTGAAGCAAACACGTGGTTACGAGTGCGCCGAGGCATACGTCGCTCAAGAAGTGCCCGCCCATCTGAATTCGATTGTGTGATCCGTTGCGTGATGACTTCTCGGTTGGGTTGCAAATGGGTGTGAACACAAATGCGAATGCGAACTTGTATGTTTTAGACGTATGATGGTCCACGATGAGAGGCAGCAAGAACGATGAATGGAGGACCACCGAATGGTCTACATAAACAATATTTATACGGACCTTCTCGTATTCCCGTTTATTGCCGCACTGTTCACGCTGCCCTATGCGGTGTTCCAGTACAACAAGCACGGTGCGGTATCAAAGTACAGAACACTGATCATCTATAGCTTCATACTCTACATGTTGATCGCGTTCTTCATGGTTTGTCTGCCGCTTCCGGACAGGGCGTCGACCGTAGGAAATACGTGGCAGGAGCACCTTAACCTGATTCCGTTCAGGTAGATCTGGCTGTACTGGCATGATAAGGCGTTTGGGATTGCGGCTCTAAAGAAATACCTCGTGAGCATGTCGCTCTGGCAGCTGTTGTTCAATATCCTACTGACTGTTCCATTTGGCATGTACATGCGCTATTACTTCAAACTGAGCTTGAAGCGAACGGTTTTGTACTCATTCTTGCTGAGCCTTTTCTACGAACTTTGCATCAGTGCCCTATACATCTTCTTGATTGGCGTGATACGCATTCTGAACCCAGAGTTCACCGGCTTCTATGTCTATGCCGAGGTACAAAGCTGGTCGTTTTTCTGCCTCATATCACTTGTCCAGGTCCTCATAACAAGAGGGTCAACGCTGGGACACGCCGTATGCAGGGTGATTCTTGTCTCGGAGGAGGGAGGAGCGGCATCGGCAGGACAGCTCATCAAGCGCTATCTGTTTCTGTGGCTGTTTACTGGGGTGCCATTGATAATAGCGGGCTTACTCACAAACATGCGGTTCGCATTCGTTATTGACGTCATAATACTGGCGCTCGTCTTTATATCGCGTCTCTATTTTGTGATGTATTTCATCAATGTAGTGCTAAGAAAAGGCAAGTTGATGCCGCATGACAAGCTCAGCGGAACACTGTACATGGTAGCGGAACTACCCGAAGCTCCAGATGGCGATGATACGGTGGAATAGGCGTCACCGAATGAGCCAAACAACGTATGGAGGTGCGGCATATGGGACTGTTCAAACCAGCATGGATGAGCAAGAATCAGGCCAGAGCCCTCGCGTCAGTTGAGGCGATGGAGGACGAGGCCACGTTGCGGCGCGTCGTGGCAGAAGCGCCGCTCGAGAACGTCCGCATACGTGCCGCGGTGAAGATTGACGATCAGGAGCTGTACAAGCACTATGCACGGCTTGAGGCCGATTCCCACCTTGGGTATGCCATGGCCATGCGCATCGATGACATCGACTTCCTCTGGGAGTTCATCAGGCGCGAAAGCTGCACGGGAGTCGTTCTGAGCAATATACGAGATCGTATCGATACGCTAACCGCCAAGAAGCGTGACGCCGAGAACCGCAAGAAGCTGGCAGAGATTCCCAGTTTGAACGACATCGCTCGTTTGGTCGATATCGCGACCAGTGATCATAGACAAGATGTGGGCTGCTTTGATCAAGTGCGGGTTTACGGAGCGCCTACGCCACGGTCAACCGAGGACAACATGCGTGAGGCAGCCATCGAGCGGCTCGCCGAGCTCGGTGCCGACGACGCCCTCATAGAGGTTGCGCACGATCAGAACGCCACGTTGAGCAACACCGCCGAGAAGGCGGTGGCGAAGATAACCGATCAGCGCAAGCTCTTCCAACTGGCCTCAGACGATACCCTGGGTTGGCACGCGCGGAAGGCTGCCGTGGACGCCTTGTCCGATCGCGCCCTCCTTGACCAGCTGACGAAGATGACTTCCCAGCATGGTCCTCTCGAGCTCCCCATAGAAAAGGCTGCCGAAGAAAGAATCCAACAGATACGCAGCGAAGAACTCTGCCATGGCGAGCACGACTGGGAGCTCACTGGATTGGAATATGGTGGTTTGGGCGAGTACGCTTACTACCGTTGCAAGCGCTGTGGTATCGAGCGCCATGAGGTAAACAGATACTAGCAGGCCAAAACGGCACGCAGAGTAAACGAGAGACTGTTTGTGCGCGAAATCTAAGGTTGCGTGGGTTGCTTGGTACAATTGATTCAGGTGCACCTTTCGGGTGCCTAACACTCAGGGGAAAGGGGAACTCATATGGCATACCTAGGAGAGGGAACCACCAAACTTGGCTTTGGCCTCATGCGTCTGCCCAAGTTGGAGGACGGTGGCATCGACGTGGCACAGGTCTCGCAGATGGTCGACGAGTTCCTTGCGGCGGGAGGAACCTACTTTGACACCGCCTGGGCCTATGGCGGGTCAGAGGAGGCCATCCGCCAGGCGCTGGTCGAGCGCTACCCGCGCGACAGCTACACGCTGGCCACCAAGAACGCGGCCTGGCTTGGCCCCAAGGACGCCGACGAGGCGAAGGCTCAGCTCGACGTCTCGCTCAAGCGCTCAGGCGCTGGCTACTTCGATTACTACCTGCTGCACAACCTTGGTGCAGGACGCACGGCCTTCTTCGAGAAGTGGGGCATGTGGGACTGGGCAAAGGAGATGAAGGCTGCAGGCAAGATACGTCACCTGGGCTTCTCGTTCCACGACAACGCAGACACGCTCAAGGGAATTCTGGATCAGCACGCCGACGACGTGGAGTTCGTGCAGTTGCAGATCAATTACGCCGACTGGGAGGACGGGTCGGTCCAAAGCCGCAAGTGCTGGGAGGTTGCGCGCAGCTATCGCAAGGCCGTCGTCATTATGGAGCCGGTCAAGGGTGGCATGCTGGCTGCACCACCCGAGCCCGTGGAGCAGATTCTGCGCGCCGCAGAGCCCGACCGCTCCGCCGTGGAGTGGGCACTCCGCTTTGCCATGAACACAGAGGGTCTCATTGCCTGCCTCTCGGGCATGAGCAGCCTGCAGCAGATGCGTGACAACCTCGCCACGCTGGGGCGCCTGAGCCCGCTGTCCGACGTCGAGCTGGCCACCCTCGCCGCTGCGCGCAAGAAGCTCGCCGAGCTCATCGCCGTGCCCTGTACCGGCTGTCACTATTGCATGGAGGATTGCCCGGTGAGCATGCCCATCGCCAGCATCATGGAGAGCCTGAACCGCGCCGCGCTCTACGGCCTCGACAAGGGAAAGGGTAACTACGGCTTTACCACGCGCGAAGGCACCAAGGCCAGCGACTGCATCCAATGCGGCCAGTGCGAGGCGGCCTGTCCTCAGCACATCGACATCATCGAGCAGCTGCAAACGGCGGCCGAGCAGTTCGAGTAGCCACGATTCGGGATGCGCGACGCCTACACTTGCCAAAGGATTCCGCCATCGCAATCTGGAAGAAGCTGATTGTCGGCAGGGGGAAACCTTTTGAGCATTCACGATTTACGATCAATTGACCTTCACATGCACTCCAAGGTCTCCGACGGGACGGATACCCCCGAGGAGCTGATCCATCATGTTGCAAGGGCGGGGCTCGATTTGTTTGCCCTGACTGATCACGACGCGATTCATGGCTGCCGACGAGTCATCGCGGCGCGTCAGGAAGGCGACCCGCGCTTTTTGACTGGTGTGGAGTTCTCGTGCGAGGACGAAGGGGGCAGCTACCACATCCTTGGCTATGGCTACAACACGGCATCCGAGCCCATCGAAGCAGCTGTAGAAGCCTCACATAGCCTGCGCATGAGAAAGGTCACCGGACGACTCGAAGGCCTGACGGAGATATTTGGCTTCGAGTTTCCCGCTGAGGAGATCGAAGCGCTCCTTGCCAACGACAATCCCGGCAAGCCACATATCGGCAATCTTATGGCCAAGCTCGGATATGCGGAGACCAAAGAAGACGCGATCATCAACTACATCAACAAGGTGCCCATCGGCTTGACGCACATCAGTCCAGAGGTGGCCGTCGAGGGAATCCTGGGAAGTGGCGGAATCCCGATTCTCGCACATCCCACGTACGGTGACGGTGATGACCTGATTACGGGTGACGATATGGTGAATCGCCTGTACCACCTCATGAACCTTGGCATCCAGGGCGTGGAGGCCTATTACTCGGGGTTCACGAAGCAGATGCGGTTGGAGATGCTTTCGTTTGCCGACCGATATGGCCTCCTCGTGACTGCGGGCAGTGACTACCACGGGACAAACAAGTCGATTCGGCTTGGGTACACGGGCCTTGAAGACCTGTCGAGCGCGCATTCCGGTCTCTTTCGGTTCCTCGAAAGGGTGGAGGACCGTATCTACTAACGGGGGCAGGTACCCATTTCAGTCTGGCGCAGTACGCGCCAGTGCGTCTTGATGAGCTCGAGGAATTCTACGCGCTCCTGCGTGTCGCAGACTTCGGGTCCCGTCAGACGCCACATGTTCACGTATTCTCCGGTGAGGTCGTCGCGCAGCGGTTTGCGTAGGATCCCGTCGGTTGGTGTGGTGTGGTACACATGCGAGAGCACGTCGCCTTCCTGCGTGATGAGGCCTGGGTCGGTGATGAAGGAGGCGTGCTCGCTCACAAACACGCAGATCTGGCGATCATGGCTCACGTCGCTTCCGTAACGAACGTGGAGCATGCAGAGCGTTCCCGTGGTACCAACCCAGGCTGGTCGGCTGGGCATCAACGTGCTCACGGGTGCTTGTATGTATGTTGCGCGGAAGATGTGCCTGAGCGTTACTTTTGGCATGCTGCCCACCTTTTGCCAGATGCGGTCTTCCTTGGCAAAGCGGCGCGCATCCGCACCTCGCCGGGGAATGGCTCGGGTACGGGTAGTTCTCGTATCTGCAGCTCGCAACCGTTCTCGTCGTATTCGTGCGCTCCAATGATAACGGGGCTCTTCAGGCCGTGGGCGACAGCGTCAAGAAACCGGAACTCTACGGGCGCGCCAAAGGGAGTCTCTAAGCTCTGGATGACGTGCTCGACGTACGTTCGATCGTCGGATGTCAGCGACTGGTCTTTGAACGTGCGAACGCTTCGGCGGCTTTGAATGACGTCGACGATTTCCGCCACGGGAAACCTCCTATGATGCATTTATGATAGATACATCTTAGGAGAACTGTCGTGTTCCATCAACAAATTGAGAGGCGGCACCCCCCGAAGAGCCATTCGTCAAACACGCTTATTGTCATGCGCGTGAGAAATACCACCCTTGGTACGCTACCGTCCATTAACCAATGAGGGACAGTCCCCAAATGGCTATTGACCAATGAGGGACAGTCCCTCATTGGTTAATTGTTAGACAAATCTAACAATTAGAGATACCATAGGTTAACTTTATTGTTGATGACGAAGGGAACGTCATGCCTATTTCTCACATCCTTTACGTTGCAGGTGGAGCCGTGGCTGCGTGTATTGTTGGCTCGGTGGGCAAGGACGGGTTGGTCCATCGCGAGGCGGTGAAGGTTGCTTCTGCGTGCCTGCGCCTCGCAGATAAGGTCACGAGCGTCACGCAGACTATTGCGGACGAGGCTGCCGACATCAATGCCGAGGCACGCCGAAAGGCTCGGATCGACGCAGCGGTCTCCGAACGCCTTGCTGAGCTTGAGGATGGCATCCGTGCCGAGGTCATCGCCCAGATGGACGGTGTCGACAAGGACGCATAGCCGTATGCGCTACTCCATTGTTAGTGAGATTCCGGGACGTGCGCGCCTCAAGCTTGCGTCTGGGTATTTGTCTGAAGAAGAAGCTTGCGGCATAGAGGCGAGTATTCGAGCCGTGATTGGTGTTCGGAGTGTTACGGTACATCCCGCCAACACTTCGTTGCTCCTGTGTTGGGATGCGAGCAGGTCTTCGACACGCGAAGAAGCCCTTGCAGCCATACGCGGTCTGGACCTCCTTGACCTTCCCGTTGCCGACGTGCCGCAGGATCTTCCTGACGTTGCATTGGCGAAGGAGGAGGATCGATTCCAGCTAGAAGTTGGTCACCTGCTGGCGTGGAGTGTGATGCGAAGACTCCTGCTTCCCGCCCCAGTACGATCTGTAGTGACGGTCTTCCGGGCGCTGCGGTTTGTGAGTGCAGGTCTGTTTCGTCTGCTACGAGGACGGCTCACAGTGGAGACCCTCGATGCCACGGCAATCGTGGCCTGTCTGTTACGTGGCACGTTTGCCGAGGCGGACACCATCATGCTGCTCCTGTCGCTTTCCGATGCTATGGAGCGTCACGTAGAAAGTCGGGCGCGCCTATCGCTTGGGCAGGGGCTCGTCGCGCGATCCTCGCACGTGTGGCTCGTGGGTGACAAGAAGGACGAGTGCGTGCCCATGGAGACTGTGCGCGTGGGCGACCTTGTTCGTCTGCGCTCCGGTTCGGTCGTTCCCGTGGATGGCGTCGTTGATGCTGGCGACGCCGAGCTCAACGAGGCGTCGATGACAGGTGAGTCCCAGCTCGTGCACAAGAGTGAGGGGTCCTCCGTATATGCGGGCACCGCCCTCGAGGACGGCGAGCTCGTGATTCGGGTGAGCACGCCTCCCGGAGCCGCGCGCATCGATGCCATCGCGGCCATGGTGGAGCGTACAGCAGAGCTCAAGGCTCAGAGCCAGAGCAAGGCTGAGGCACTGGCAGACCGGCTGGTTCCCGTTGCGTTCGCGAGTTTCTTTGGCATTTGGGCCGTCACGCGCAACGTGAGCAAGGCCCTTGCCGTGCTTATGGTGGACTACTCCTGTGCCATCAAGCTCTCCACTCCCATTTGCGTGATGAGCGCCATGCGCGAGGCATCTCAGCATGACGTGGTGATCAAGGGAGGCAAGTACCTCGAGGCCCTCGCCGAGGCCGATACCGTGGTGTTCGACAAAACGGGCACGCTCACACAGGCGGCGCCCCGCCTCTCCGCGGTCGTGTCCGCAGGCCAAGCCAGCGAGGATGGCATCCTGCGTCTTGCGGCCTGCATTGAGGAGCACTTTCCCCATTCGGTTGCCCATGCTATCGTGGCCGCCGCGGTGGAGCGCGGACTCAGCCACGAGCCCGAGCTCCATGCTGATGTCCGTTACGTGGTGGCACACGGGATTGCCGCCGAGGTCGGTGGCAAACACGCGGTTATTGGGAGCTCGCACTTCGTCTTTGAGGATGAGGGCGTGCCGATGCCAGAGGGCTTAGAGGAGCGCATAGAGGAGGTTGCCCCGGGGAGCGGCCATGTATATCTCGCGCGCGATGGGGTGCTGCTCGGTGCCTTGTGCGTGGAGGACCCTCTTCGACCTGGCGTCTCTTTCATATTGGATGAGCTGAGGGAAACGGGTGCAAGGCACATCGTCATGCTTACGGGCGACTCGGCTCGTGCGGCTCGTGCGACGGCGCTGGCGGCGGGCATCGAGACATATCGGGCGCAGGTGCTGCCAGAGGACAAGGCGTCCTACGTGGCAGAGCTCGAGGGGCAAGGCCATCGGGTCATCATGGTGGGGGATGGCATCAACGATTCGCCGGCACTTGCTGCGGCGTCGGTTTCGGTAGCGCTTGCAGATGCCTCCGACGTTGCGCGTACGGTTGCTGACGTATCGATACGCAGCGAAGAGCTCGATCGGTTGGTGTTTTCCCGCGTGCTCTCGCAACGCCTTCAGAGGCGCATCGAGTCCCGCTACCTCTTCATCGTTGGCTTCAACACGCTGCTCATCGCGCTTGGCGTGACGAGCCTGATTCCGCTTACCACGGCCGCCACGCTGCACAACCTCTCGACGGTGGCCATCGCCGCCTTGAACACGCGTCCGCTCATGCGGCAGCGGGACGTACGAGGCACTGTGGGTAGGCTGTCGTTGGGTGGGGATTACCAGCAAAAGAGGGAAGCCTAACGGGTGCGTCCACCGACATCCCAACCGTTCCACCAATGAAGGGAGAACCATGTCACGCAGGGCATCGCAATTCCAGAAGAGGGTCATGTCGCTGGGATATCGCGGCAAGGAGGTCTTCAAGCCGCTCAACACCGGCTGGATCGACGATCACGTGGCCTGCGTGCGCGAGTGGATCGCCAACATCTTCTTCTACACCAAGGACGGAACCACCATCATGATTGACGCCGGCTACAGCTACGAGCGTCTAGGCGAGAAGATGGCCTGGCTTGGCATAGACCCCGCAAGCATCGCGCACGTGCTCGTCACCCACCAGGACACCGATCATGTTGGTGCCCTCGAGCGCGACGGCTGCCATCTGCTGGATGCGGCCACGCTCTACATCGGACGCATCGAGGACCGCTACCTTACGGGCAAGGCTAAGCGAAAGGTGATATTTGGCCTGTACACACTGCCACAGGTTACGATTGACAATGAGAAGGTCCTGCTCGACGACGGTGACGTCTTCTGGATTGAGGGCATCAAGGTTGAGGCCATTCTCGTGCCGGGCCATACCTGGGGGCATATGGTCTATTTGGTGGATGACGCATACCTCTTTACGGGAGACACCATCTGGTTTGGCCCAGACGGCGGCTACAGCTTCATCAACGGCCTTGCAGAGGACAACGAGATGGCGGTGGAGTCACTTGCACGGCTCGAGAGGCTGCTGCGCGAGCGGGGTATTGCGCCCAAGGTGATTACCGGGCATACGGGCTGGTCAGATGATTTGGACTTCGTCTTCTCCCATACGGATGAAGTCTGCATTGGCTTCAAGCGGCAGAAACCGCATGACCCCAGCGCCCCTTACGACGGTTACGACGAGAGCGAAGACACCGAGCAGCGCGCGAGAGAGGAAAGGCTTGCTGCGGTGGTGCCCGTGTCCAGCGTCCAGGATGAGGCGGAGAGCGCGCGTGGCTTCTGGAATCGCATGGCCCCACTATACGATGTAGCCATGGGCGGGGGAGACTTGGGCCTTGAGGAAGCCGTCGGGTACGTGGCGTCCTTCGTGCAGCCGCACGACGTGGTGCTCGACGCGGCGTGCGGCACGGGAGCATTCGCTTGTGGCGTGGCTCCTCGGGCTGGCTTCGTGGCTGCATGCGACCTCTCGCCAAAGATGCTTGCGCGGACGCGACGCAAGGCGCAGCGCTTGGGACTCAAGAACGTCGTCTGTGGCACCGGCGACCTCTATGCACTCGAGTTCTCCACCGGAAGCTTTGATGTGGCCATCGCTGGCAATCTGCTGCACCTGCTGGCAGAACCGCAACAGGCCGTGACGGAGCTCCAGCGTGTTACGAGGCCGGGTGGCATCATCGCCATTCCCAACTACATGAACGAGGAAGATACCGACCGACGCTTCCTCGAGCTTGCGATGGCCGCAGGTTTTGCCGTGCACAGCGAGTGGAACAGCTCATCATTCTTGGAGTTTCTTGCCTCCTGTGGTCTTACGGTGATTGAGCACGGCAACTTCGCAGCAAAACAGCCGCTTTGCGTGGCCATCTGCCAGAACTGATAGCTGGTGGGAATAATAAGTTAACTAGTGTAAACAAAAGCGCACGCCGCTTCCTGTCATCCTATGATGGTTTCTCGAAAGTTAGATAGTATTAACTTTAAGACCATTGAGGAGGACGGATGGAGGAGAGAAAAGGGAAGGGCACCATTGCTGCCCTGCTTGACTTTGCAGGAGAGCGACGTGCCCTCACTTACATTGGCTGCGTGCTCTCAGCGCTAGCCATGGCTGTGAATATGCTGCCCTATGTGTGCATCTGGCTGGTAATTCGCGACCTTGTGACTGTGGCGCCAAACTGGACCGAGGCGGTAGGTATTGCAAGTTACGGTTGGACAGCGTTCGGTTTTGCCGTCGCGGGCATCGTCATCTATTTTGCCGCGCTCATGTGCACGCATCTTGCTGCGTTTCGCACGGCAACAAACATCCGCAAGCGCTGCATGGAACACCTTACAAAGACGCCGCTCGGCTACTTCGACACACATGCCTCAGGTCTTCTGCGCCGACGCATAGACGGTGCCGCTGCGCAGACCGAGACGTTGCTTGCGCACAACTTGGCAGACATCACCGGCACTGCAGCCATGTTCGTGACGCTGCTTGTTTTGCTGTTTGTTTTTGACTGGCGAATGGGAGCTGCCTGCATGTTGGCCGCGGTCATCTCCATCGGAGCCCTCTTTGCCATGATGGGTGGCAAAAACGCCAACCTCATGGCGGAGTACTACGACGCGTTGGACCGTGCGAGTAAGGCTGGCACCGAGTACGTGCGTGGCATCCCTGTGGTCAAGGTTTTTCAACAGACGGTCTACTCGTTCCGGGCGTTCAAGGAAGCGATTGACGCCTATTCCGAAAAGGCCTCATACTATCAGGGCAAGGTGTGTAAAGGACCACAGGCGTTGAACCTTACGGTTACCGAAGGTGCTTTCGTCTTCCTGGTGCCCGTAGCGCTCGTTATTGCACCGGGTGCCCTGGCGCAGGGGAGCTTTGTGCTCTTTGTGACCAACTTCGCCTTCTATGCGATCTTCTCTGCGGTGCTCTCTACGGCGCTTGCGAAGATCATGTTTGCTGCCGGTGGTCTTACGCAGGCAGGCGATGCGCTCAAGCGCATCAATGAGGTGCTCTCTGCGCCCACATTGCCCATCTGTGAGCGTCCGCAGATTCCCGCCGACAACACCATTGCATTTGAGGACGTGACGTTCACCTACGAAGGCGCTGAGCAACCTGCGCTCGATGGCGTGAGCTTTGTTGTGGAGCCAGGCCAAACCGTTGCGCTCGTTGGGCCTTCTGGTGGTGGGAAGACCACGGCCGCGAGCTTGGTGCCGCGCTTTTGGGACGTTGACGGAGGTGCTGTGCGCGTGGGTGGCGTGGACGTGCGCAGCATTGACCCGCATGAACTGATGGACCGTGTGGCGTTCGTATTTCAGAACACGCACCTGTTCTCAACCAGCGTTTTGGAGAACGTGCGAGCTGCTCGTCCCGATGCCACGCGCGAGCAGGTGCTCGAAGCACTCCATGCCGCCCAGTGTGACGACATCATAGCGAAGCTTCCCGAGGGTGTGGACACGCGCATAGGCAGCGATGGTACCTATCTCTCCGGGGGCGAACAGCAGCGCGTGGCCCTCGCGCGTGCCATCCTCAAGGATGCGCCCATTGTGGTTCTTGACGAGGCGACTGCCTTTGCAGATCCCGAAAACGAGGCCCTCATCCAAAAGGCGTTCGCCCATTTGATGCGAGGACGCACCGTCATCATGATTGCGCACTGTCTTTCCACCGTGGTTGGCGCACACAAGATCGTGGTACTCGACCAAGGTCGCGTGGTAGAGCAAGGCACCCATGCTGAACTCGTGGCAGCCGGTGACCTCTACGCACGCATGTGGGCCGACTACCAGACGGCTGCCCAGTGGAAGATTACGAAGGAGGTGGCGTAGCCATGATCTTTGGCGAGAAGTTCCGCAGGAAGTATGCGCTTTCGGAAGCCGGAGAGGCCAACGTGAAGAAGGGCGTGCTTTGGACCGTGATTACCAATCTGCTGGTTATGGCAGGGGTTGGCATACTCTTCATGCTCATGCAGGACTATATGGCAACGCTCGTCGATGGTGCGCCGCTGCCAAAGGTGGCGATGTATCTGCTTGCCGTTGTCGCGTTTTTGGTCCTGTCTTTCTTGACGCACTACCAGCAGTACCATTACACCTACTCAGTGGTTTACGATGAGGTGGGTTACGTGCGTACGAGCCTTGCCGAGCGATTGCGCAAGCTACCGCTCTCGTTCTTCAGCCATCGTGATCTCGCAGAGCTCACCGAGACCATGATGAGCGACGTCGATCGGTTGGAGCACGTGTGGAGCCATGTATTGGGCTATTTGTACGGCGGTTACATCTCTACCGCAATCATTGCCGTAATGGTGTTGTTATATGACTGGCGCCTGGGACTCTCCTGCCTGTGGGGTGTGCCCGTGGCGTTTGCCCTGCTCTTTGGCTCGCGCAAGGCGTTCGAATCGTATGCGCTCCGTGCCAAGGCAGCTGGCTTGGATGTGGCGGACAGTATCCAGGAGACCATCGAGAACATGCGTGAGATACGTGCCACCAATCAGGATGCGCGTTTTCTTGCGGATGTGGAAGAGACGATTGACACCTTCGAGAGCAAGCAGACTGCGGCAGAGCTACGCATTGGCATCTTTGTCAATTCAGCGAGCGTCATCATGCGCCTTGGCATGGCGACGACGGTGCTTGTGGGAGCTCGCCTCATTCTGTCGGGTCAGATTGACTTTATGACCCTCTTCATGTTTCTGCTCATGGTCACGCGTGTATACGCGCCGTTCGACCAATCGCTTGCCCTTATTGCAGAGGTCTTTGTGTCCGACGTGTCGGTCCAGCGTCTGAACGAGATCTTCAACACGCCAATCGCCACGGGCAGCGAGACGTTCGAACCTGCTGGTCACGACGTGGTATTCAAAAACGTTGGCTTCTCATACGAGAGCCAGGGTGAGGTTACGCTTGAGGACGTCTCGTTCACTGCCCACGATGGGCAAGTCACAGCCCTGGTGGGCCCATCGGGCAGCGGAAAGTCAACTTGTGCCCGTTTGTCAGCACGTTTGTGGGACCACGATGCGGGCTCACTCACGGTGGGCGGCGTTGAGGTGCTGGATGTGGATCCTGAGGTCCTCATGAGCGACTTCTCGATGGTCTTCCAAGATGTCACGCTCTTCGACGACACGGTTATGGAGAACATCCGGCTTGGTCGCCATGGAGCCACTGATGAGGAGGTTATTGCCGCGGCGAAGGCTGCCAACTGCGACGAGTTTGTTTCGCGCCTTGCAGACGGTTATGCCACCATTGTTGGCGAGAATGGTGCGCGGCTTTCTGGTGGCGAGCGTCAGCGCATCTCCATTGCTCGAGCTCTGCTCAAAGATGCGCCTGTCGTGTTGCTCGACGAGGCAACGGCGTCGCTTGACGTTGAGAACGAGTCAAAGGTACAAGGGGCCCTTTCGCGTCTGCTTGCAGGCAAGACCGTGCTTGTGATCGCGCACCGCATGCGTACCGTCATGGGTGCCGACAAGGTCGTGGTGATTGATGGTGGCCGTGTGACCGAGCAAGGAACCCCTGCAGAGTTGTTGGCTAACGGCGGTCTGTTTGCACGGATGGTTAAGCTTCAGAATGAGGGTGTTGCTTGGTCAATTTAGGATCGGATGGCACATGGATGTTGTCAATGGCTCAGGAAGCAGACTACTCCGGCCCCAGCCGATTTGGGCAAAGCGTGCATGGTCATGAAACTCGTGGTCCGCGCGCTGGTCATCCAGTTACATGATTCGACTCTTTTAGGTTGAACGCAGCAATGTGCGCATGGCATGCAGCACGTCTGGAACCGTGTGGTTGCTGGGACGAGGTGTCTACAAGCACGTAGTTATGCACAACCTAACGGAAGCCAACCAAAGGAGAGGATCATGGCTACCACAAAGATCAGCACCAACGCAAAGACCACCACGACCGAGATCACCGAGCTCACTGACGAAGCCCTGAAAAAGGTGTCCGGCGGAGAATTCGACCCCTCGTACGACCCCTCCGGCTCCTGCCTCACACCCGACACGAAGATCACCCTCGCCGACGGCAGTGCGAAGCGGGTCGACGAGCTCGCAGATGACGACCAGCTGCTCGTGTGGGACTTCGACGCAGGTGACCTCGCGGTCGCGCCTATCACGTTCTTCCATCGCGTGCGCGAGGAGGCCGCGGTCCTGCGCGTCTCCTTCTCGGATGGCACGAGCGTGGGAGTCGTCGAGGAGCACGTGTTCTTCGACCTCACCGATCGCCGGTTCGTGGCCATCAACAGTGCCGACCAGGAGGCCGAGCTCGCCGGCCACGCATTCGCGAAGCTCGTAGGCAGCCGCATCGAGGAGGTCACCCTCACCTCCATCCGTCCGGACGGCACGACTGACGCCTACTACAGCCCCGTGTCGGAGAAGCACTTCAACTGCTTCGCCGAGGGCATGCTGAGCATGTCGGGCTTCCTCAAGGGCTTCTATAATGTCTTCGACCTCGAGGAGAGTGAGCTCAAATTCGACGCGGCCAAGAAGGCTGCCGACATCGCCGAGATTGGCGAGATCCCCTACGCGGTCCTCGCCAGCTGTGGGAGCAAGGAGCTCTTCGATCGCAACGACTTTGGCTGGTTTAGCGTGTCGCTTGCCAAGGGACTCACGACGCTGCCCGAGGCGATGCGCCTGCTCGACTTCTTCCGTCCGTACTTCGTCGGTGAGGGTGCTGGGATCGCCGCGGCATAGCAAAGCCTGACAAGGGGCCAGGTCGTTTGTCACAACGTCCATGATACGTGTGACGAATGACCTGACCCCTTGTCATGCGGTTGGCGTTGAGGTGACATGGCAACATGACACCTGGTCACCAGCAAGTCCTTCTTGTGCACCTCGTACAGGATATGTGCTATTATAATTAATAGGCAAATTAATAGTGCGCAATATTAGGAGTGTGCATCATGAAGAGGGCAATCATCACAGTTGCAGGCGGCCTGCTTGTTGCCTGCTGCCTCTATACGCATCGTCGCGTCATAAAGGCCATGGTTAAGCACGAGCCCATGCCCAAGGCGCCCAGTTGGCATTGCTGGGTGAAGCCCGAGAATAGAAGGGCATAGGCCAGCGGCAGGGGCGATGGACGAGACTCAAGCTCCCCGCGTAGCATCCCGTGCAGGTTCTCCGAACGAGCATGGGGCAGAGGTTGCAGTTGAGTCCGCAGAGCGAGAACAGCACGTCGTCGCGCGTAAAGCCTTTGCTGCCCAACAGAGGGTCCTCTTGGAGGCGCGGATGCGGGCCATGCGTTTGAGACCCGCCACTTCGCCCATGGCAACGTGGGCTGCATGGTGGACTGGCTGCGTGGATCTTCCTGATGTATGCCCATGGTTACGAGTTTGACTTTGGCACCAAGGAGAGCAACTGGGACAAGTTCGAGCGTATCTTCGCTGCAAGATGACGCGATGGCGCGCTACGTCACGATGGTGTAACGAACCCGAGCCACGTTTGTGTGGCCATGCGCATACCGCCTACAATGGCGGGCAGCCAAAACGAAGGGGTACCGCCATGCAAGAGATGATCGACATATACGACAGCAACAAGCAGCTCACGGGTGAGACCATGGCCCGCGAGGGGGCCTTCCTGCACGAGGGGCAGTACATGCTCTATGTGCTGGCGCTCATCGAGGACGCGCAGGGACGATTTCTCATCACGCAGCGCTCGCTCGACAAGCATTGGGCTGCCGGTTGGTGGGAGGTGACCGGTGGTGGCGTGCGCGCGGGCGAGACATCTGCCCAGGCGGTGCGGCGCGAGGTCCCCGAGGAGGTAGGCTTGCCGGTGACCGGAGAGGTGCCCGCGCCCATCTACGGCTACGAGAACGTTGACCTCAAACGCGGTGACAACTACTTCGTTGACATCTACCACCTGCGTCTGGACTTTGACGAGTCCGATGTGCGCCTCGTGGACGGCGAGGCTGTGGACTTTCGCCTCGCCAGCTGGGATGAGATCACCGGACTCGCCGACCAAGGCATCTTCTTGCACTATGAGCGCCTGTGCCAGGCGCTCGAGGCGGAGGGCGTGCTCTAGTCGAATCTCTTCAAGCCGTTGGCGAGGCGGCTGCTGTTCACGAAGCCTCCGGAAGCCTGCCTCGTCACCACGCGAATACGGCCAGGCGGTTGTTGACGTTCTTGCCGAACGTGGCGGCGAACAGCTTGCCGCGTAGGGTGTGCTTGCGCATCTCCACGTTGTAGCTCTGCTCCGAGATGAGGCTCAGGCGTGGCTCGAGCTCCACGAACTCCACGCCGGAGTCGGTGCCCCACTTGAACGTGGCGTTGGTGTTCTTGATGGCGTCGTGTTGCCTCGAGTGCCTCACCATGAACATGGAGTTCATCTCGGCAACGAGCCAGCCGTGAGGGAACGAGTCGCAGAGCATGTGTAGGCAGGTGGCCGTCTGCTCCTTGGTGAAGTACTCGAGCACGCCCTCCATCACCACGATGGTGGTCGGGCGGTCCCTGGGCAGCTGCGCCGTCCAGGCGCCGTCGAGCGCGTTTCCCTCGAGCATCGTGCACCGCGGACGGTCCTCGTAGACCTTGCGCCGCACGGCTATCTGGCCGGGCAGGTCCACGTCGAACCACTCGATCCGCCCGTTGTCCACCTGGCTGAACTTGTCGTCGAAGCCGCAGCCCAGGTTGACGCACAGGGCGTCGGGGTAGCGCTCGATGAGCGCACGAAGGGCGTCCGCGAACATGATGGTGCGCGCGACCACGCCCTCGTGCGAGAGGAACGGGTCATACTTGCTCACATCCACGCCCAGGGTGTCGATGATCTCCTTAGCCTTCTCGTCGCGGATGCGGGGGTTGGGCCGGGCCGTCTCGCT
>JAFWMI010000088.1 GCA_017513965.1 Atopobiaceae bacterium | reverse complement strand
GCGCCGCGTGAGCACCGACGTTCTGCGATTCCCAATAAACGACGTTTGGCCTGCCGGTGGCTCATTCCGCTCGACTTGCTGCACGCTGTTTTGAGCCATTGACGACGCCCTCTGGGACTCCGCATAGGCAAATCGCTCCTCGCGCGCAGCTTCTCGCAGCGCATGAATTCGTACGGCGCCTTCTCGCATGCGCATGGCAAAGCCCGAGACCGAGAAGCCGCATACCACAATGCCGAGCACCGCAAGCCCTATGAGTACCACAAGGCCCACCGGACGACCCACAAGGCTCAACAGCGTCCACGCAATGCCACCCCCCACGTATCCGCCCGCGGCCTCAAGTGTTTGCGGGTCAAACACGAGCATGGGGGCGGCATCTGCTCCAGGCACATAGAGCGAAATGATGGATAGCACAGAGAGGCTTATGAGCACCAATCCAAGCGCAGCTCGCGCCCCCAAAGGCTCCTCACCATCAATGAAGAAGGTGATCGCATAGAAGAGCAGCGAGATGGGGCACAAGATGGCGCCCACACCAAAGCAGAGCGTGAGAATACGCTCAGTGGTGTGGGTAACCACGGCACTGCTCGGCGTTACGAGCGAAACAAGCATGGCTATTGCCACAACGGCAAGGAATACCCCAATAAGATCATTTTGGGTCGTGGCATGTCCAAGCGATTGCGACTGCACCGCACGTGTTTGCTGAGCACCCTTTGAAGCGCCGTTCCTCTTTGCTGCGTTTGATCTGCGTTTTTGGGGCAAGCTATACCTCCATTACAACCGGTATAACCATCGGTCGCGTATGAGTTCTGTTCCAGAGGAAATTCGAGAGGCCATTTCGCACGCCCTTGCGCAACTGGTCAACGCCCACATCCGAGTCGGAACTCTTGTCGACGCGCGCACGCACGACCTCCTGGGCGTCAATCGCAAGCCCCTCATCATTCGCAAAGGAGACACCTCGGCTATAGATCTCGATGTCTCGCGCCTTGCGTGAACGATGAGAGATCGTCACCACGCAGGTAACGATGCCGTCTTGCGACAGCTTTTGCCTGTCACGCAAAACCACCGGATCCGCGTCGGTAACCGACAAACCGTCCACATATACCACGCCAGAGTCAACCGGCTTGCCAATGTGAACGTTGCCGTTGCGCATCTCTAGTGTATCGCCATTGTCAATTACAAATATATTTTCTTTTGGTATTCCCACCTCGAGGGCCAAGCGCGCATGAGCACGAAGGTGCACGGCTTCGCCATGCACTGGCATAAAGTACGTGGGCTTTACCATGGCGAGCATGAGCTTGAGCTCTTCCTGACTGCCGTGTCCCGACACATGCACAAGTGTTTGACTCTTGTCGTATACGGTGCAGCCTACCTTCGACAGGGCGTTGACTATATTGCCCACGCTCTTCTCGTTGCCGGGAACGGGGGTGGCAGAAATAATAACGGTGTCGTTTGACGAGATGGAGAGGGACTTGTGCTCGCCGTTGGCCATACGCGAAAGAGCGGAAAGCGGCTCTCCCTGGCTGCCCGTGCAGAGTACGACGATCTTGTCGTCGGGAAGCTCATCCACCTCAAAGGCATCGATGATATTGCTGTCGTCGATGTGGAGGTATCCCAGCTCTCGTGCAATACGCGTATTGGTGATCATTGAACGACCGGTTACCACAACCTTGCGCCCAACGGCAACGCTTGCGTCACAAACCTGCTGCAGACGATGAATATGGCTTGCAAAGGAAGCCACCACTACCCTACCGGGCGCATTCTTAATTATGTGCCTCAGCGCAGGCCCCACCGCAGCCTCGCTAGGCGTAAATCCCGGCAACGTCGCATTGGTGGAATCCGAGAGAAGCAAGTCGATACCCTCTGAGGCATATGCATTTATGGCGTGGTAGTTAGGGGTCCTGCCATCTATGGGCGTCTGGTCAAGCTTGAAGTCACCCGTATGCATAACCGTACCCGCAGGCGTGCGAAGGACCACGCCCAGTGCTGCGGGAATGGAATGCGTCATCGCGAAGAAGCAGATGTCAAACGAGCCAAGCTGAATGCATTGCCCATCGTGAACCTCGCGAAACTTTGGAGACTTGATGCGATGCTCGGCAAGCTTTCCCTCAATAAGGCCTAAGGTGAGCTTGCTCGAATAGATAGGCACCTTGGGTTGCAGGTCCATGAGTAGGTACGGAAGTGCACCCGTGTGATCCTCGTGGCCGTGCGTGATGATGATGCCTCGAAGTTTGTCCTCGTTTTCCAAGACATAGGTATAGTCCGGAAGAACAAGGTCAATGCCCAACTGCTCGTCATCGGGAAACATAAGACCAGCATCAACAAGAACCATGTCGTTCCCGTATTCAAATGCTGTCATGTTCTTACCTATGCCATCAAGTCCTCCCAGGGGAATGATCCTGAGTGGTTCCTGTCTTCTTGCCATTCCCTAACGTATCCTTTCGCCATCAATCCATAACGATATATACAACCTCATCGATGAGGTCCATCTTCAGAACTAAGTATTGTAACCGAGTTC
Organism: Atopobiaceae bacterium; assembly: GCA_017513965.1. GTDB lineage: Bacteria > Actinomycetota > Coriobacteriia > Coriobacteriales > Atopobiaceae > RUG440. Next base: position 22,951 of record JAFWMI010000088.1, on the reverse strand, counting down.
TTCCTTTGCCAAACGCGCAACAAGCATCCATGACAAGAAAGACAGGCTTAGCCCAATGCTAATCCAAGCGATGGCCACAAACCATGCAGTAGACAAAGCCTTCCTCTACCGGACTGCCGCAGTGAGGACAAAGCGCTTGTGACGTGTTGTGCTCCAGTCGTGCACCACATCCCATGCAAAACTTGTCGGTTGCCTTTACCTCACTTCCGCATACGGCGCACCGCAGCGGGTCTTCGGTCTTGCCGTCTTCGAACTCGTCGAGGCGTGGCTGGTCAGGCGTCTCTTGTGGGCGCGAGTCAACTGCTACAGGCTCTTCTTCGACCTTACGCTCCTCCTGCCTTGGCTCGCTGAGCTTGGCAATGCGCTGTAGAATCCTCTCACGCTCAGCATCACATGCAGAGATGCCATCATAGAGCGACTCTCTGCCCCACCTGAGCTCTTCGTTGTCTTTGGTAGCCTCATACAGGCTGTTTCCCAGGTGTGAGGCAAAACCTTGTCGGATTCTTGAGAGCTCCTCAATGCGCTCTTTCAATACTTCCAAATCATGCGACTCACCGTAGTACGAACCCATGGCAAACCTCCTCGTTTAGCTACACCTATCCCATGTTAAAACAAATATAGAAGCGTGCGCCACCCAAAAATAAAGGTGACGCACGCCCTCAAGCTTATTGGGAAGCGACTTATCCCTCGTGCCTGCGACGCGGCCTGCGGTCGGGCTTGCCGTTGTCTCCCGGCCTACGTGTCCGCGTACCCGGCTTGGGCTGACGGTTGCTCGAAGGTGCCGGTGCCTCGGGCTTGTCGATGCGATCAAGGCTTACCTTGCCCTTCTCGTCGACCTCGATAACCCTTACACGAACCTCGTCGCCCACGGAGAGAACATCCTCCACCTTCTCCACACGGCCCTTTGCCATTCTGGAGATGTGGAGCAATCCGTCCTTGCCAGGCAAAAGCTCAACAAAGGCGCCGAACGGCTGAATGCCAACGATTCGTCCCGTATACTCCTCGCCGGGCTCGGGCACCTTCACGATGGCCTTGATGCGCTCCAAGGCATCCTGAGCGGCCTCGGCCAAGCCAGCAATGAAAACGGTGCCATCCTCTTGGATGTCCACGGTCGCGCCAGTGTCATCCTGGATGCCACGGATAACCTTGCCCCCAGATCCAATCACGTCGCGGATCTTGTCTGCCGGAATGTTAATGGAGACAATCTTGGGTGCAGAGGACTTGGTTTCCTCGCGCGGGCTCGGGATTGCCTCGAGCATCGTGTCGAGTATGAACATCCGACCCTCGTGCGCCTGCATAAGTGCAGAACGCAGAATCTCGGGCGTAAGTCCGGTGGCCTTGTTGTCCATTTGCATCGCGGTGATGCCACGCGTGGTGCCGCACACCTTAAAGTCCATGTCGCCGAGGAAGTCCTCAAGACCTTGAATGTCCGTGAGAACGACCGTCTTGCCGGACTCTTGGATCAGCCCCATGGCAACACCCGACACGGGGCGCTTGAGGGGAACGCCGGCATCCATGAGCGCGAGCGTGGATCCGCAGGTCGAAGCCATGGAGCTCGAGCCGTTGGATTCCATTACCTCAGAGACCACGCGTATGGCATAGGGGAACTCGTCTTCAGACGGAACAACAGGAAGGAGTGCTCGCTCGGCGAGCGCACCATGGCCAAGCTCGCGACGTTTGGGCGCGCCCATGCGACCGGTCTCACCCGTGCAGTACGGCGGGAAGTTGTAGTGATGGATATAGCGTTTGCCATCAACCGGCTCGATGGTGTCCAAGCGCTGCCATTCGTTGAGCATTCCAAGGGTGCAGATGGACAGGACCTGCGTTTGCCCACGTTGGAACAGGCCAGATCCATGCACGCGAGGCAGATAGTTGGGCTTTACCATGAGCGGACGGATCTCGTCAGAAGCACGGCCGTCCACGCGCTCGCCCGTCTCAACAACCATAAGCCTCATGGCATGCTTCTCGAGCGACTTGAGCTCAGTGGTGATGGGTCGAGACCAGACATCCTGCTCCTCGGCGGTAAACTCCTCTTTGATGCGTTCCTTCAGCGCCTCAACGTTGCCCATACGGCTGAGCTTGTCCGCGTCTTTGAGCGCCGCGCTCATCTCGTCAAAATGGGCGAAGACGCGACTGTGGACCTCGTCAATGGGCTCATCAAGTATGTACTCGCGCTGCACGATGGGACCGTTAGCCTCCTCATATGCAGCGAAGAAGCGCTCTTGCTCCGCACAGAACGCAGCGATTGCCTCCTGGCCAAATGCCATGGCGGCAAGCATGTCCTCCTCGCTGATCTCCTCTGCGCCTGCCTCAAGCATAGAGATGAAGGTGGCGGATCCAGCGAGCTCAAGGTCGAGGTCTGAGTTGTCACGCTCTTCATACGTAGGGTTAACGATGAATTCGCCGGTATCGCGGTCACGGCCGATGCGCACACAGGCAAGAGGACCTTCGAAGGGCACGCCACCAACCGTGAGTGCGGCGCTTGCAGCCATTACGCAAATGGTGTCAACAGAGTTGACCTGATCCGCAACCAGCGGCGTAGCAACGACCTGAACCTCATTGCGGAATCCCTCGGGGAACGAAGGCCTGAGCGGACGGTCGATAAGACGAGCAGTGAGCGTTGCTTTCTCGCTCGGACGAGTCTCGCGCTTGAGGTATCCGCCGGGAATGCGACCGACGGCATACATCTTTTCAATAAAGTCAACCGTAAGCGGGAAGAAGTCGTAATCCTTGCGTTCCTTGGATACAACAGCCGTAAGCAGGACAGTCGCATCGCCACAACGGACTACACAGGCACCCGTTGCCTGTTTGGCAAGCTCACCACTCTCCAGTGCATAGTGCTTGCCGTACAATTCGAACTCGTGTGTAACTTTTGTCATATTCCTTTTCCCATCTTCCATCTGCCCCGTTGCAGATGGACCTACCTGGCGGCGTGCCGCCTTGCGCAACTCTGCGCACAATGAAAGGGCGCCCGAAGGCGCCCCAATCCACGAAACTACTGGATGTTGTCGCGAATCCCGAGGCTTTTAATCAGGGTTCGATACGCCTCGATGTCCTGCTTCTTAATATACGAAAGCAGACGACGACGCTTACCGACCAGCATTAGAAGACCACGACGCGTGTGGAAGTCCTTCTTGTGCTGCTTCATGTGCTCGGTCAACCCACGGATACGCTCCGTAAGAAGAGCGACCTGCACTGCAGCGGAGCCAGAATCATGCTCGTCCTTGCCATACTGACGAACGAGCTCGGCCTTGCGTTCCTTGCTTACTGCCATAATGTACACCTTTCCTTATAATCCGCCTCGAACTGAGAGATACGCCATGGCAGGACGAATCACTAGGTACGAGGTAATGACTGAGGTAGTATATCATCGTCCGTGCGCGCACACAAAACCAACACTGAGAATCAGCACTGGTACCTGCCCGATTACCCTACGCGCAACGAATCGATTAGGCCAACCTTACATTCCCAAGCCAGCCCCACTTTGGCGTGACGCTCGCACCGTAGTACTCCAACCAGCTGGAAAGCGACATCTTGCGAATGTACCCCACGTTGTCCATGATCCAACCGTCACCAACATAGACGCCCACATGTCCATATATGCTTCCCATGTATGTGTGAGGATGCGTGCTCACGGCAACGATCATACCGACCTTCAAGTCGCCAAGTGACGATTTGTGGCAGTACGCGTAATAGAGATCGTCCGCATTGCCCCAAAACATGCCGTATCCGGCATTTTTATAGACGCGTTCAACCCAATCCGCGCACAATCCGCCGCCGGGAGAAGGCGTGGCAAGTGCCGAACTAACTATCTTACGTTGCTCCGCGTTGGCCTTTGCGAGGCTTTGTGGCGTAGATGACGCTTCGACATAGGCCTTGTCATAATACCGCGTTTTTATATAGAAGCCCTTGTTCTTTGGAGCAGGGTTGACTTTTGCGGAAATGATTACCTGATAGCGCTCTATGCTCTTAGCGAGACCCTCGGTTCCCGTAATGCGGTCGTTCTTAGTCCACTTGAGCCACCCAACTCCCGATATGTATACTCGATAATAGACATTCAGAAGCTTTGCAAGTGGCCCTTGTAGTCGTATGCGCATGGCCGAAACAGGGGCGTTAGCGATACCAAGCTTCTCGCCCTGCGTACCATAAAGCCATTCCCCGTCGTTCTGACGTATGCCGTAGGTTATGGCACAAGATGCGGCGCCTGCAGGAACAGAGGCCCTCATCCGCACGCGCCCAATACTCGTACTCGCGCTCGTACTACCAGAGGTCTTACCCGCTGATTTGTAGCGCTGCCAGGAGGTATTCATACTCTGTGATGCATATCTATACTTGGGAAACGCGATGTATGACTCATCGTACTTGGTGGCCGTACCTTTTGGTTGACCGCTTCCCTTAGGCAAGACCTGCACCTGAATGCTTTCCACACGCTTGGAAAGACCGGTCGTTCCAGCCACCAGCCAGTTCTTCGTCCAAGACAACCAGCCATAGTCATGAACATATACGCGATACCAAACGTCATAGTGCTTCTTTGCATTGCCTGTTAACGCTATGCGCACTGCTTCCATGCGCCTGCTCGCTCCGGTTGTTGTGCCGGCAAGCTTTCCATTCCGGCGCGCTTTCTGCCACCCCGAATCCTGAACATACGCTGCGTACTTTATCCCGCCATCGTAATCCCCGCACACGAGCTTTGCAGAGAACGCTTCGAGCCGAACGCCCTTGTTTGCAATGCCAACGCGCGTGGTCCCTGTTACGCGGCCCTTGTTTTGAACGCGTCCGACAAGTTTTAGATGCGTTCCGTCTATATATGGGTTGCTTGTGCTTCCCGGTGCGGGGCTTCCATGCTCGCAGAGCTTGACCTCAATGGCCTCAATCCGCTTGTCTTTGCATGTGGATCCGGAAGACGCACCGTTTGACGTCCATCCTTGCCAACCAACACCTTGGACATAGCTGCGGTACCAAACGTCATACGCTTGCGCAAGGCTGTCGGTGAGCTTGATTCGCATGGCCTCAATACGTAGGCCCTTTTTCGGCATGCCCGAGGCAGACCCATCACTTTTCCAGGCTTGCCATCCAGCACCCTGCACGTATGTTTGATAGCTGATTCCCGCGGCACGTTTTCCCGACGCATTGGCAAGCCTCAGGGCGATTGCCACAACGCGACGGCCCCCGTTGGGCACGCCTGATGTTTTGCCGTCACTAGCCCAACTCTGCCATCCGCCCGATTGCAGCTGGACCCTATAACTCAGTACGAGACGCTCCGCTTTGGCATTCTGGTCATTGCCGTTTGCGTTGGCATCATCTTGTACGGAAACCAAATGGTCATCCCGCTCGCTCGATTCTTCGATTTGAGCGAATTCCTCGTCCTCAATAAAGGTCTCGTTTGTTGCCGCAGCATCAGCCTCATTGGCTTCGGCATCAGTGACGTTCGTGGCATCCGTACCTGCGTCATCGCTCCCGTAATTGGCCGCATCATCGCCAAATGCGTTTGCCTCAGCATGAGGGTCATCAGTGTTGGCGTCTTCCAACACGTCACCCTCTAAAGAGGGTCCTTCCAACGTGGCATTCCCGCCATCCACCTGCTCGGAAGCAAGTCTGGCATTGTCACTTGCCCCGAGTTCCTGCGCCGCAGCAGGACTCGGCAACAGTAGGTTCGACGCGAGTAGAAAAGCCAAGGTGAATACGCCAACAGTGCGCATGCGTGTCCAATACATGTGTAACCTCATCGAGTGCTTGTTCCTAGTAGGAGTAAACCGTCGTGCCATAGGGAATGTTATCGTGGATAAAGCGCGCATTCTCTATTGCCATACGCACGCAGCCGTGCGACACGTTATAGCCGAGCGAACCGTCCATGATGTTAAACGTACCGGGATGGTATAGAACGGAATGGAAGAGGTAGTCACCGTAGAAGCGAGTCCAGTAGTAGCATGAATAACCGTCGCCAAACACGTATCCCCTATCCGACACGCTGAACGTGCCCCTTACCGTTGGGGTTGAGGACTTGCCCATGGACGCAGAGAAGTAGTGCGTCCTCTTCCAGTTGCCCTTTGAGCCGTTGTAGATGCCCACCTTGCTTGAGCCGTTGTCAACCATTATGAGCCAATTAGTGGGGCTTGAGAATCCTTGCGCCAGCTTGGACATGGCGTCGAGGAAGAAGCTTTTCTTCACGAAGTGATTCTTGGAGGAGCCGGGCGCCTCGGCACCTTTGGGTACCAGCTTGATCTGGAATCCGTCCAGTCCATGCTGGGCATTCGTTGAGCCTGCTTTCTGGCCGTTCTTCGCCCAACCGAGCCAGCCTTCGTGGGCAACATGCACGCGATAGTATATGTCATACAGCTTTTTATATGAGCCCGTCAGCTTGAATCCCATGGCCTCGATTCCGGTTTTTTTGTTACCGGCAACCTCGCCATCCTTCAGCCAAGACGACCAGCTGCCTCCGGCAAAGATGCGATAGCTCAATGAGCCAGGGAGGATGCCCTTCTTGTTTATCTTGGCTTGAACCGCCTTCATGGTAAGCGAGCGCTTGGTACTGCCAGAGACTTTTGGTGATTGCTTTTCTGCGACCCAGCCCTTCTTTATGTACGCGCGAGACGTAATCATCTTTGGCTGGAAGGTAATGAGTGCCGCTCCGTACTTGTCAGAGCCGGTTGGCTGGTCCTTGCCCTTTTCCCTAACCGTGAACTCAATAGCCTCGACCGAACGCGAGAATCCTCGCGTGCCGGCCGCCTTGTTGTTGCAAGTCCAAGAGAGCCAGCCCAGCCCCGAGACATAGACTCTATACCACAGGTCGTAGTGGTTGCGCAGCTTGCCTGTGAGCGATGCGCGAAGAGCTTCGATACGGTATGGCTTTCCCTTTGCTGCTGCCTTCGCACCATCTTTGCTATAGGGGAGCCAGCCATTCTTAGGCGTATATACCTGATACCGTACGCCACCGGAATACACGGTGTTCGTAATCTTGAGCCTAAACTCCTTGAGCGTTACTGAGCTGCCGACGTTGCCCAACCGCACGACTTCGCCGAGCGAGCCCGTCTGCCATGCATCCCAGCTCTTGCCGAGGTTGTGACCACGTCCACGCATGCTCACTACAGGCTTTGGAGCTTCCTCTCCCCCTTCCTCGGTACCTGGAGCAGTGGTTTCGTTGCCGAGCGCTTCGGACTCCTCTTGCTGCAGCGTAAGGTTTATCTCATCGTTGCCATTCACATCCTCAGGAACTGCGTCCTGAGGAAGGTACTCGCTCGAGTTATTGTCCACGTAAGGCTCAATGGCATCTGTGGAGTTCTCTCCCTCGAAAGAACTCGTGTTGTTTTCCTCGCTCGTCTCGTTCGATTCCGGAAGAAAACTCTCGTTTGCCACTGTCTCATTCTGCGCAAATGCGACAGTCGTCGGCACTAACGACGAAATCGCCAGCAACAAGCTGAACATGAAGGATAGGCATCTTTTCGTCCACAATCTCTTTCTCATCATGTCGACCTTTCGTCGTCGTGCAATTGAGGCGCCCTGCGAGAACGTCAATCTCCAGGGCGCCTTTAGTTACTAGTGCGGTTGTGTCATGCGCGTGGCATCAACAAATCCTAATATACGTTATACACGTGCTGGGCACTGTTGCGCGGCACATTCTCATAGATGTAACGGGCCATGTCCAAAGGCAACCTATAGCATCCGTGCGTCTCGTGCGAGCGAAGCTGGTGATCAACAGCATACAGCGGTGAGAATGTACCCGGCACACACAGTATAGAGTGGAACGAGCCACTGCCAAGGCCTTCCGTGATGTAATACTCTTGGTAGCCTCCGCCACCGCCAGTATAAATCTTATCCTTCACGTAGTACGTGCCCGACACCGCATTGCCGTTCGGAGTGCCGCACCGGGAGAACTTGATGCGCGTCCATGCATTCTTCTTGCCCTTGTACACACCCACAACGCAATGATGGTCATCGATCATGATCAGATACTTTGTGGGGCTGCTTATGGGCTGAGCACGCTTGTTCATTTCTATTTCCACATCCGGAACGGTGCGCCTGTCTGTGGATCCAGGCGTCTTTCCCGTGGGTAGAATCTTCACCTGATAGGCAACGATGGGGATGTTACCTCCCACGGATCCGGCACTTTGCCCCTCCTTCGCCCATCCGAGCCAACCGTATCCGTCAGCCTTTACCCTATACCAAACGTCGTAGAGCTTGCTCGCTTTTCCGGTGAGCTTCATCTGTATACACTCGATGCTGTTCTTCTTGTTGCCCACGAGGGTGTTGTTCTTCTTCCACTTACTCCACTTCTTCTTCGTTTGATATATCCTGTAGGTTATATTGCCACCGATTTTGGTAAGTCCGGTAATTCTCGCCTTTATGCCAGTGATACTCGACTTTGAGCCTCCCGACGTCTTGCCGTTGCGCTTCTCGGATTGCAGCTTCTTGTTTACGATGGAGCTGTAGCGCACCCCGCCGCTACCGGCCTTAATAAACGCCACATCAACCGCGCTGTCTTTGCCCTTCGTGGGAGCATCCTCGCCGTCCTTTTCGAGTGCGACCTGTATTGCCTCAATGTGCTTGGAGAATCCAGTCGCGCCAGTGATGCCACCGTTGCGCGTCCACTCCATCCAGCCAAGACCCGAGACATACGCACGGTAATAGAGTTCGTAAGACTTCTTGAGATCGCCATCAAGAAAGATCTTTACTGCTTCGAGAGAATTGTCCTTATCGGCAATGCCAGAACGCTTGCCATCAGTCACCTCGTCGAGCCATCCCTTAGAAGAGTCATAGGATCGGTAGTGGATGCTGCCAGACAAGTCATCCACATACACCTCGAGCTTGTATGCCTCGAGCTTCTTTCCACTTCCGGCGTCACCGAGCGTAACGAAGTAGCCGTCTTCCGTATCGAGCCAACCCTTGCTCTGTAAATCCGCGCGACCAACAATGCCAGCGCTCTTGCACGCATCTTTTGATTGAGCTGCGGCACCACCAGAACTCAAGTCCCGCACACGCACGTCAATGGCACCTATGGATTTGTCAAAGCCGACCGTACCGGCAGTTTTCCCGTTTGAGGTCCAGCCAAGCCATCCCTCTCCCTTAACATACACGCGATACTCGACCGCAAACGTTTTTGCGATGTCTCCGCTCAGCTTAATCTGAACTGCCTGCAGGGGCCTTCCCTTGTTTCCCGCATGACTGCCCTGAGATTTCCAACCGCTCCAGTCCTTATCAGCAGTCATGACGCGATACGCAATCTCGCCCGTTATGTTCTTGGGTGTCAGCTTTAGCTTGAGCCCCTTGAGTGTTTGACTGGCCTTGCCGAGCCGGACCGTTGTTCCCGCAGCGACCTTTTGCGTTGTCGTCCAGCTTCCGTCCTTAAGGCGGACACTGGCACCAAGTGTCGCCGCAGGCTTCTCTTGTGCGTCCTGCTCACCGTCTTTGCCATCTGTACTGGGATCCTCCTGCGCAGCAAGACCGTCTGAAAGCTCCGCCGTTTCGTTTGATTCGAGCACAGGTTCCTGTTCGTCAGCGCCGTCTTCGGGTATGCTCGTCTGGTTCTCGCCGCCATCCAATGCCGGGTCAACCGTCCCATTGGTCTCGGATTCTCCGAAATCGCTTCCTGCCTCGCCCTCGTTCACGTCATCATTCGCATTGCCGTCTTCAAACGAATCGTCAAGCAGGTTGGCATCGTTCTCCGCATTGAGGGTCCCAAGGGCATCCTCGCCTTGGCCATCGGTCAAGGCAGGGGTCGAATTAGAACCTGTCTCCGCCTCGTCGGCATAGGCTGCCAAGGGGCTCAACGCAGGTGATGCTGTTAAGATGATGCTCAACCCACAGGCAAGCACCCGGTCAATGGGTCTGCGCTTCATTGCAAACTCCTGTCAACGGTAAGGGAAACTGAATTGTGTCGTTTACGCATCGTTTTATAATCGCTAACGATACGTGAATGCGCGATAAAAGTCTATGAGCGGACAAAAAACGTAAATATATCCACGTATTCAATGAAGTCAGGCTCCGCGGTAGTACTCAAATGCTCTTAAGCGGGCGTCTAGATGGCGTGCGGCCCACACGTGGGCTATCTCGATGAGATAGTCACTCGTGTTTGCGTCTATGGTGCATCGCTCCAGCTCATCGAAGGTGTATCCAACCAACGCTTGAATCCAGGCCGCGGCATCGCTCGACATGGGCACAGCACCGGCAACGTCTTTTGCACAGCTCTCACACAACAATCCTCCTGCGTCCACAGAAAAGCGCGTCGCAGGCGTTTCTCCACAAGCAACACATCCGTCGAGGACTGGCCTCCAGCCACAATGCGACATGACCTTAATTACGTACGCAGCGACAAACAGCTCCCGGTGCTCCATCGATTCGTTCTGCTCAACTGCCGCCAAGGCCCGGGCGAGCACACCAAAGAGAAATGGGTCGTCCATGTCCTCATAGCTCGTGAGCCGTGCCACCTCAAGCAGCATGGATCCCAACGCCAGCATATCGATGTTTCCCCTCAGCAGCTTGTGACTCTGCACGATCTCTGCGTCCGTAACAATGGGAAGGCCCCTCCCGTACGAAAGCAGCATCTTGGTTTGGCAGAACAATTCCGTACGCGCCGCCAGCCTGCTACCTGGCTTACGAGCACCTTTGGCGACGGCACGTATCTGCGAACCGTCGGTTGCCAACATGGTAAGAATGAGGTCTTGCTCGGCTAGCTTAGTCTTGCCAAGAACCATGCATTCCACGTGCTTGGTTTTGCGGGCCATAGGCTATTCACCCGAATCGTAACCAAGTCGTCTGATCTCGTTCCTGTCGCGCCGCCACTTTGGCTGTACCCGCACATTCAGTTCAAGGTACACGTCACAACCCAAAAGACGCTCGATTTCGGGACGGGCCTCGCTTCCAATGCGCTTTATCATGGAGCCCTTGCTTCCAACCACTATGCCCTTTTGTCCCTCCCGCTCCACGAGAATGGTCGCCTTCACTACCGCGGCACCCGACTTGGCGTACGATATATCCCCGCAGCGCACACCCACAGAGTGCGGCAGCTCTTGCTTGAGGTTGAGGTACGCCTTCTCCCGCACAAACTCCGCAACCAAATCCTCAGGCGTCGCATCGTGGACCATGTCGGAAGGAAACCATTTTGGCCCTAAGGGTAGGTGCTCAGATACCAGGCGCACGAAGGCATCCACGTTAAAGTGTTCCTTTGACGAGACGACGAGCGTGTCGTCAAAGGGGGCAAGCTCTCGGGCGGCATCCAATTGTGCCGAAACCTCCGCCGGAGATGAGATGTCTGCCTTGGTGAGGACGAGAAGCTTGTATGGGGCATCGCATGCAGCGACGTGATTGGCGACCCATGCATCGCCCCTCCCCACAGGCTGAGTGGCATCCACAAGCATTGCGACCACATCCACGTCCGCAAGCTCACCCAACGCGGATCGGTTGAGCTCCTTGCCCAGCGCGTCCTTTGGCTTATGAAGCCCCGGGGTGTCGACTATAACGAGCTGCGAGTCGTCGGTATTCACCACGGCCCTCAGCCGCTTGCGCGTGGTTTGTGCCACGGGGCTCTCTATGGCAACCTTTTGGCCCAAGCATGCGTTGAGCAGCGACGACTTCCCTACGTTTGGACGACCTACCAAAGCAACGAACCCACTTCTAAAGGCCGTTCCTTCGTCAATTACGCTGTTATCCATTCCAAACCATCCCAAGACAAAAACAGTGATCGAACTTACAGCACGCCAAACAGTATGAGCGCCGCACGAACAAACACGATAACGCCCACGATTGCCACAATAACGCAAAGCGACCACACGGCACCTGCAGAGATGTCCTTCGCGCGACCTGCAAGCGGATGATACTCAGGCGACACAAGGTCGACTATGGTCTCTATGGCCGTGTTGAGCAGCTCGGCCGCAACTACCACGCCACAGCACAATAGAATGATTGCCCAGCTCAACAAATCTATGCGTAGCAAAATGCCCATGCATATGGCGAACAGCCCACCACCGAGCATTACCTTGATGTTTCGCTCGGTTCTGATTGCCGTGCGAAAGCCTTGAATCGCAAAGAGGAAGCTTCGCTTGAATGTGGGGTGATTGCTCCTCTGTCCCGGAATCATGTGGAATCCTCCTCATGATGCCTCGTTATGACCACAGAGGATAGTGTGTGATCGGAAGGCAACAGGCGAATCAGATCGTCCTCTCGTCGCTCCATCGCCCGTGCATCGGATTCCTCCATATGATCATAGCCAAGCAGATGGAGCAGGCCATGTACAAGCAGCAACCTCGTTTCGTCTGCCTCAGTCGTGCCAAAAGCCTTGGCCTGGTTGGCGATGTACTGGGGCGCCAGGACTATGTCACCCAATTCGCACGGCTCACCTTCCGCGAGCCCAGGGTCGTCTGGCCGTTCACATTCGAACGAAAGCACATCCGTTGGCCTGTCCTGCGATCTCCACTGGGCGTTGAGCTCCCGTATTTGTTCGTCGTCCACGATCGATACCGAGATATAGCAAGGTCGACGAACTCCCTCCTCAGCAAGCACCGTATCGCAAATCAGCTGCATCTCATCCGCATCCAATGCACATGAGACGCGATCATCCACCGAAAAGTCTATCGTGGCACGCTCGGAGCTCACAACCCATCCTCCATACGGTACGCATTCACTATCTCCGCGACTAAAGAATGCCGCACGACATCTTCAGTGTTCAATTCTACAAACGCAATGCCGTCTATGTGCGAGAGAACCCTGCGAGCGTCATCAATACCCGTTGTTCCGCGCATGTCCCGTTGCGTAACGTCGCCCGTAACCACAAATCGCGAGCCAAACCCAAGGCGCGTGAGGAACATCTTCATCTGGTCGGGCGTCGTGTTCTGCGCCTCGTCCAGTATTACGAACGAATTGTTAAGCGTTCTTCCACGCATGAACGCAAGCGGAGCAATCTCAATAATCCCCTGCTCCAAATAGGCGTTACCGCGCTCTCGATCGCACATGTCGAACAGCGCATCGTATAGCGGGCGAATGTATGGGTCGAGCTTCTCTTGCAGCGTACCAGGCAAAAAGCCCAGCGATTCGCCCGCCTCCACCACAGGTCGCGTGAGAACAATACGCGACACCTCATGGTGCCTCAGCGCAGATATGGCCATGGCCATGGCCAGGTAGGTCTTTCCCGTTCCGGCGGGACCCAATCCAAAGGTTATGGTATGGGAGCGAATGGCCTCAACATAGCGCTGCTGTCCTTCGGTTTTTGGGAGAATCGCGCGCCCTTGGTGAACGAGAATCGCCTCCAAACCGCCCCGACTCGACACCGGTCGCATCGAATTGGCCGCCTCGCCCATGAGCATCTCTAGGTCGGCCATCGAAGGAACCTCGCCAGACTCCACAACCACTATGAGCCGAGAGATGACCGTTGTGACGCGCTCGACCATATGTGCTGGCCCCATCACGGAGATGGTGTTGCCACGCACGGTGATGAGCACGTCAAACGTCTCTTCGATTCGCCTCAGCAATACGTCTGCCGGACCAAGAATCAAGGTTGGATCTATGGTGTCTGGTATGGTTAGACGTACTTGTGTTGGTTCCAAGCATCCTCCAAACAATGATGACCGTATAGATGATACCGCTTCGATGCCATTCATGCCCGTGTGGCACGCAACGGTTCCCCCACAAGACGGTCACCACGCCATGATTGGGTTACGTCCACCCAGCTCCCCACGGGTATGCCTGCGTCAACCCCCACATCAAACAATTGTCCATTCACGGCTTTTCCCGCATATTGCACGAGCACGTGATCTCTACAGCCATCCAAGCCCTGTGCACAGCTCAAACGGGATTCGGTTGCCATGTCACGCATCAAAGATGCACGGACGGCCATAGTGCGAGCGTCGATTTGGTTCTTTGCCAGGGCGGCTTCGGTACCAGGCCTACGCGAGTAGCGAAACACATGCATGCGGGCAAAGGACATCGCCTTGCAGAAGGAAATGGACTGAGCGAATTCTTCGTCGGTTTCACCGGGGAAGCCCACTATCACGTCTGTGCCAATCGCCACATGCGGCACAGTGCTGCGGGCCTCTTCTACTACGCGACGGAACAAATCCGTGTTGTAAGGTCTCCTCATGCGAGAGAGCGTTTGGTCGCACCCGGATTGCAAGCAAATATGCAGGAACGGAGCTATGCGCCCGTTTGCGGAACCCATGAGACGCAGCAGCGACGTATCCACGTCGGGTGGCTCAATCGACGAGATTCGTATGCGATCTATGCTTGTGCGCTCAAGCAAATGGCGCAACAGGCCATCGAGCCGCGTCCCGGCCGGCAGCCCATCGTCCCCCTGCGAACGCCATCGTCCAAGGTTGATGCCCGTAAGCACCACTTCGTGAGCGCCACGCTCAACGGACTCGACAACAGACCTCAAAACCTCGTTTGCAGGAACCGAGGTTGATGGCCCGCGCGCCTTCCAAACAATGCAGTATGAGCAACGGTAATCACAGCCATCCTGGACCTTGATGCCAGGGCGCGTGCGGCCCGTCGGTGTTGGAGTTGAAGAGGCCGCACATGCGGTCTTGTCGAGCCGTAAGGCATCTTTGCTTCCCAGCACATCGAGCACCCGGCGCGAAACCGTTGACTTGTCCCGCTCTACAACAACGTTGGATCCGAGCTCGGTGAGCTCGGAGGCAAAGAGAACGGCAACGCACCCGGTGGCGATCACGGTGGGCTCTTGGGGTAGGTTGGCGGCATGTCTCACGGCCTTGCGTGTCTTCGCCTGAGCCTCTCCCGTTACCGCACAGGTGTTCACCACGATCGCGTCGGCTTGTTCCGGGTCAACCAGGCTGCAGCCGGCATCCTCAAGCTGTTTTGCAATGAGGTCGGTCTCAACTCGATTGACACGACACCCAAGGTTGATGAGTGCCACCCGTGGCACACGCATGGTCACTACCTTCTCTTGGAGCGGAACGGGCCACGTCGCTTGCGCGCCTTGGTCTCCCTGCGCCCACTTGAGGCCTTGTTGGCATCGCTTCTTTCTTGCGCGTCATGCTTTTGCGCACGTTCGTCTCGAATGGTTTGAAGCGTGTCTACCTGTGCCTTTGTGAGGTCGTTGGGGATGGTTACCTGCACCACCGCTATGAGGCTTCCACGTCCGGTTCCTCCAAGTCGCGGCATGCCCAAACCGTTGAGCTGTACGCGCTCGCCATACTGGCAACCTCGCGGGACCTCAACGTTCACCTCGTCGTCCTCAAGAATGCCGGGCATGGGCACCACCGTGCCAAGCATCGCGTCCAACGCATCAACTTGAACCATAACGTACAGGTCGTCACCCCTGCGCTCGAAGCGTTCGTCCTCAAGCACCTGGATCGTTACCACCAGGTCCCCGGTGCTGTCCCCGCGCACGCCCGCTTCTCCACGTCCCTCTATGCGTATGGCTTGTCCCGAGTGTATGCCTGCGGGAATCTCGACCTTCACCGTCTCGTGCGCCGGCGTGCGCCCCTCGCCTTGGCAGGTCTCGCAGGGATTGTCCACCATGCGGCCAGAGCCATGGCAAACAGGACAGGTCGTCTGGCTCTGCATCTGACCGAATATCGTACGCTGCACTTCCACGACCCTGCCGGTCCCATGGCAATGCTCGCAGATCGTCTCGTGCCCACCCTCGGCCACGCCGGTTCCGCCACAGTCGTCACAAGGAGACAGGCGGTCGTAAGCAACCGTCTTCGTGCATCCACGCGCAGCCTCCGACAAAGAAATCCTCAGGTTGATTCCCATGTCCCTACCACGCGTTCGCGCTTGGCGGGCACCTTGAGAGCCGCCTCCAAAGAACGAATCGAATATGTCGCCAAACCCGCCACCGAATATGTCGGACATATCAACATACTCGGAGCCGAAGCCACCCGGACCGTCTGGGTTGCCAAACTGGTCATAGTTTGCACGCTTACGCTCGTCGGAAAGCACCGAATACGCTTCGTTGACCTCCTTGAAGCGCTCCTCGGCATCCGGCTCCTTGTTTACGTCTGGGTGCAACGTACGTGCCAACTTAAGAAAGGCCCGCTTGATGGTTCGCTGGTCGGAGTCTCTGTCCACGCCCAGTATCTCGTAATAGTCTCTCTTCGATTCCACGCTCAATTACCTCCGAACAATCGTACCGACCAAGCGCTAGCGCATTCTTCGCGACATGAGCGAGAACACCAAAAGGAACGGCAACACGAACGCGATTATGCGAAGGAACGGACCGCTGAGCATGAGCAGCAAGCCGATGATGATGCCTGTTGACGCACCGCCAATCAGGGCAACGCCGCCCTCTCGCCACCAACGCGCATTGGTGCGGATGCCATCCCTAAGCGCCAAGAACAAGCCAAAGCAGAGCATAAGGCCTCCCACAATGGCCATTGTGCGAACGTTTGGCTGGAAGAGACCTATGATCAAGAAGGGCAACGCAAAGCCCATGAGTCGGAACCCGCCCTCCTGTTGAGGTGTGAGCTGCTCCTCCAGGACTCCCACACGGCATACGAAGTCTCCGGCCTCCCTGCCATTCGTGCCGGCATTGCCCATGCCCTCAATGCGAATCTCGTCGCCGTCGTGGCTGTTCTCGGGAATCTCCACAACCAGCTCGGTGGCAGAGAGCACGCGTCCGGATCCGCTGCATGCCGAGCAGGGGTCGGCGACCACCTTGCCCGTACCCTCGCATTCCGGGCAGGTTACCTCGAAGTATCCCATGCCAAACAACCCCAAGCCGCCCAAGTCCACGCGCATGCGACCGGCCCCGCCGCATGTGGGGCACGTTGACGCCTGTGCATGCTCAACCGAGCCCTTACCATGGCATACGTCGCATGGTGCGTACCGTTGAAACGTCACGCCGCGGCGGACGCCGCTTTTTGCCGTCTCGGCATCCAAGTCAATCTGCACCATAACGTCTGCACCAGCATGGGGGTTGTAAGAGCGGGATTGCTTCGTTTGCCGCGTGTTCCAGCCACCGCCAAAGGGAAAGCCGTCGAAGGGTGAACCACCGTAGCCAGGCTGGGCGCCACCGCCTGGATACGCCGCAAATGGAGAGCCAGAGCGCATCGCATCGTAACGCTTGCGCTTGTCCGCATCCGAGAGCACCGCATATGCTTCGCTTACCTCTTTAAAGCGCTCCTCCGCATCCGGCTCCTTGTTAACGTCTGGATGCAGCTTTCGGGCTTTCTTTTGGAAGGCGCGCCTTATCTCGTCAGTAGAGGCATCCTCCGCCACCTCGAGGATTGCATAGTAGTCCTTTTCGTTCATTGCTGCCATGGGGGCGGCTCCTCACTCGTGTGGAAATGCACATTCGCGCGATATTGTACCCGAAGTGCGCATAAACCAAGCCGACACATAAAACGACTTGAAGGACATGCAAAGGAGCCACCGCGTTAATCAGCGCTTATGCGAGCACGTACTTCTCCAGATAGAGGCCCATGCCGTCCTCGAGCACCCCGTACTCGGTTATGGCGTCGGCCACGGCCTTGCATTCCTTGCAGCCGTTTGCCATGCACACGCCCCAACCCGCCGCAACGATCATGGGGATGTCGTTGTCCATATCGCCAAACGTCATGATCTCGCTCAGAGGAATGCCGTTGCGCTTAGCATACCGACGCAGTGCCACGCCCTTGTCCAATCCCGGCGTCATGAATTCAACCGTTCCCGGAAAGGTACGCACGGCACTCCATTTTGGCGATTGGTACGCGTTCACCACACCCATGATGAGTTCGTCCATCTGGGGCGTTGGGTCGTACTGGATCTCGATCTTGCCCGTGTCCTTCTTCGCCATCTCTTCGGGCGTGGAGAACTCCCAAATCGACCTGTTGCGGATGACGCTGTCCTCGAAGTGCTGGTCACGACGCTTTACAAGCACATGATCGTAGGCATTCTCATAGACTATTACGTTGCAGTCCAGCGGCCACATGAACTCAAGGATCTCGCCGATGTGGTCTTTGCTCAGGGGCATGATGTGCTCGACGCCCTCGTGGTCCTTGTCCCAAAGATCGCCCCCGTTCGTGCCAATGGCGAGGTCGAACTCAAAGGATAGGCCCCACTCGCGTGCCTTCTCCAAAGAACGGCGGTCGAATGGTCGTCCAGAAGCCGTGCCAAATAGGATTCCACGGTCGTGCAACGCCTCCATGGCAGCAAGCGTATGAGGGAGTGGCTTGCTACCCTTTACATTGATGGTGCCATCCACGTCGGCAATCACAGCCGTGACTCTCTCAATCATGGTCTGACCTCCCACACGCCGCTACCTCATACGCGATTCAGCACAAGCGATGCCGAGCTGCTACCTATCAGTATACTGGCTCGCTCTCAACTAGAGGGCTGACCCTCAGCGCTGGAATGCGATCACAGATTGTCGCTAAGAGACCAAAGGGGGCCAAAGATCTGGTTGCCCAACAGCCAGCCAAGCTGCGTGGGCACAAGACTCCCGTTTTCGCAGCTCACGAGCCCATCTGCCACAAGACGCTCAATCGTGCGGACAAACCTGTTCCCAAACGCCTCTTTGGCCTGAGCCACCAACGCACCGCCTATGCCGCGCGAAAGACGCATGCCCAGCATAAGATCTTCGGCAAGCGACTCCTGCGCGTTGAGCAGCTCAACCGAGAAGCACTCGGAGCAAAGACGGTGGTCGCACGCAATGCGGTCCCATGGCCTCTCTACGCTGAGCCGCACGCGCTGTACCCAACCCTCAAGAGCCGGCAGTTGTGGGGCAACCGAGCGCAATTGCACATACGTCGCACGATCCAGCATGCTTGCGGCCCCATACCCAACGCCAACGTAGGGTATGCCAGTCCAGTACGCCGTATTGTGCAGGCATTGCTTGTCGGCACGCGCATAGCTCGCCACTTCGTACCGCGCGAAGCCAGCAGCGCTCAATACGGATTGGGCCATTTCCATGCGATTCGCCTGAACCTCTTCCTCGTTCCAGCATGGATCATCGTGGGCGTATCGGTCTCCAAGGGGCGTACCCTGCTCAAGCTGCAGCGGATAGACACTCACATGGCCAACACCCAGCTCGCAGGCGGCCAGGAGTGTCCTTCCCCACGTTTCCTTGCTTTGTTGCGGAGTGGCGCACATGAGGTCGACTGACACGTCCATGCCCGTTGCCACCGCCGCACTCACGCGCTCTGCAGCTGTCTTTGCGTCGTGAAGACGTCCGAGCTCCACGAGCTCGGCATCCTCAAGCGATTGCACGCCGATCGACACCCTTGTGGTGCCCGCCTCGCGCATTGCCACAAGCACCTCGTCGGACAACGTATCCGGGTTAGCCTCGCACGAAAGCTCACGCATGTTTGGCGCTACGGTGCGAAGCGTGTGCAATAGACCTGACAACACCTCTGGTCCCAGCATACTGGGGGTTCCACCGCCAACATAGGCCGTCATGCATCCCTCGAGCAGGCCGGCAGACGCAAGCTCCTCCGCTTGGCGGCTCAGAGCACGTGCGTACACCCTCATGCGCCCGTCGTTGGAATCCATGCCCCAGCTCGCAAAGTCGCAGTATGCACACTTGCGCACGCAAAACGGAACATGTACGTACAGCGCTCCAGCCCCTCCGGCAATTGCTCGCCAGTTCCATATGTTTGGACTCATGCGCATGCGACCTCGGCGCGCAAGCGATCGACAAGACTCAGATAGTCCTCCAGCGTAACGCACGACGTTGCGAGGCCGCGCCAATATGCGGCACGCGGCAGTCCACGAAGATACCAGCCGGCAAGGCTTCTACCACGTGCCATGTGGGCGCCTGTCGCTTCGAGCAAACGCACGTGCTCGCAAAACGCCTCGATGCGCTGGTTGGCCGTGGGCGGCACGAACGCGGCGCCCTCCAGCACGTGCTGGGCTTGACCAAACACCCAAGGGTTGCCATACGTGCCGCGTGCGAGCATGACCGCAGCGCATCCACACTCCCGCAACATGCGCACGGCATCCTCGGCGCCACGCACATCCCCAGAACCGATGACTGGCACGTCCACTGCCTGAACGACGCGCGCCACAACATCCCAGTCGGCCTCGCCCCTATACATCTGGTTCGCGTAGCGCCCATGAACCGCCACCGCCTGAGCGCCAGCGTCGGCCACGTAACGCGCAAACTCAGGGGCGACCTCCTCACCCATACGCCGTCCACGCCGAATCTTGACGGTAACCGGCACCACAGTTGCGCCAACGCATGCCCGCACGATGCGGGCCGCAAGCTCAGGCTCATCAAGCAGCGCTGAGCCTCCCCCGCCCTTGGTGACCTTGGGCACCGGACAGGCCATGTTTATGTCGATGAGCGCGAGCTTGTCACCGACCGCCTGAGTGACGTTGTACACCGCCTCAACAAAGTGTTCCGGATCCGACCCGAACAGCTGCACGGCGATGTTGGGCTCCACCTCGTGAGGCAGCACGAGCTCCCATGTCTTTTGGCTGTGATAGTGAATGCCGGTGACGCTCACCATCTCGGAATAGGCGAGCGGCGCGCCACCCACCCGTGCCATGAGCCGGTATGCCGCGTCGCTCACACCTGCCATGGGTGCCATCAAGAACGGGCTAGCCGCCAAGCGCTCCGCAAAGGTACCCTCTCCGCACAGGGCACATGGCGTCTCCGCCAGGCCGCTGCGCGTGGCACATTGCATGAGTATGCTGCGAACGGGGGACTCGCTCACTCGTCGTCCACCTTAAGAACGGCCAAGAACGCCTCTTGCGGAACATCCAGGCGTCCAATGGACTTCATGCGCTTCTTGCCTTCCTTTTGCTTCTCCAGCAGCTTGCGCTTACGCGAAATGTCGCCGCCGTAGCACTTCGCCAGCACGTCCTTGCGGTGCGCCTTCACGGTCGAACGACTAATGATCTTGTTGCCAATGGCCCCTTGTATGGGAACCTCAAACTGCTGGCGGGGGATGATCTCCTTGAGCTTGTCGCACAATCCCCTGCCCAGGAGATACGCCTTGTCCTTGTGGACGATGAACGAGAGCGCATCCA
This sequence comes from Atopobiaceae bacterium, assembly GCA_017513965.1. Classification (GTDB taxonomy): domain Bacteria; phylum Actinomycetota; class Coriobacteriia; order Coriobacteriales; family Atopobiaceae; genus RUG440. The sequence goes on along the minus strand of JAFWMI010000088.1, from coordinate 2,053 downwards.
CTTCCTCGCCCGCAAGCAGGATGTCGAGCTTCACCAAGTCCGACACGCGATAATCGTCAAACTCGTAGTCAAGCGAGGCGTATCCCTTCGTCCTGCTCTTGAGCTGGTCAAAGAAGTCCAAGATCAGCTCGGCGAGCGGTATGTCAAAGTGCATCTCCACGCTCTTCTCGGAGAGATACACCATGTCGGTAGATATGCCGCGATGGTCCACGAGCAGCTGCATGACGGCACCAACATAGTCGGGCGGCACAATGACGGTAGCCTTGAGGTAAGGCTCCTCGATGCGTTCGATCTTCTCTGGCTTTGGAAGATCCTGCGGGCTCGTGACCTCAATCATCTCGCCGTCCGTCTTGTACACGTGGTAGTCGACGGAAGGACTCGTTGCGATGAGGTCGAGGTCGAACTCGCGCTCAAGGCGTTCCTTCACGACCTCCATGTGCAGCAGGCCAAGGACTCCCACGCGAAAGCCAAAGCCCAATGCGACGCTCGTCTCGGGTTGCCACGTGAGCGAGGGATCGTTGACCTTGAGTTTTTCCAACGCGTCGCGCAGGTTCTCGTAGTATTTGTTGTCCACGGGGAAGAGGCCGGTGAACACCATGGGCTTGGCCTCGTGGTAACCGGGGCACGGTTCTGCGCAAGGCGAATCCTCAAGCGTTATGGTATCTCCGGTCTTGACGAGTGCCGGATCCTTGAGACCGGTCACCACGTATCCCACCTCACCAACGCCAAGCTGCGGGAGCGGCTGCTCGAGCGGTCGCTTGACGCCCACCTCTTCGGCGAGGAAGGGTTGCTTGCCCGCCATCATGAGCATACGCATCCCGGGCTTTACGATGCCGTCGAACACACGCACCGTCGCGACCACGCCGCGATAGGCATCGAAGTACGAGTCGAGGATGAGCGCCTTTACAGGGGCGTTCGCGTTGCCCTCTGGCGGCGAGACCAGATAGACGATGCTCTCGAGCAAGTCGTGTATGCCCTCGCCCGTCTTTCCGCTCACCAAAACGGCATCATCGGCAGGTATGGCGAGCACGTCCTCGATCTCTGCCCGCACCCGTTCCGGCTCGGCGGACGGAAGGTCGATCTTGTTGATAGCCGGCACGATATCCAAGTCCGCGTTCATGGCAAGCAGTGCATTGGAGACCGTTTGTGCCTCAACCCCCTGCGTCGCGTCAACGACAAGCACGGCGCCCTCGCATGCCGCAAGACTCCGTGACACCTCGTAGGTAAAGTCAACGTGACCCGGGGTGTCAATGAGGTTGAACTGGTACTCGTTGCCGTCGTCCGCCTCATACATAACGCGGACGGCGTTGGATTTAATGGTAATGCCACGCTCCTGCTCGATGTCCATGGAATCGAGCAGCTGCTTGGTCATGTCACGCGCCGCCACGGTCTTGGTAAGCTCGAGTATCCGGTCGGATATCGTAGACTTACCATGGTCGATATGCGCCACGATCGAGAAGTTCCTAATGTGTGAGGTATCAGTTTTCGTAGACATAGAGAAGATAATAACCGAATTTCACAACAATGTGCGAGGAACATGCTATACTCATCAAGTTGACCTCCATTGCAACCGTGTCTCAGCGTAGAGGCCTCAATGTACATGACCGAAAGGGTAAGCACGTGGCAAACATCAAGTCTCAGAAAAAGCGTATTCTCACCGCGGAGAAGGCTCGCGTCCGCAATCGTGCGGTTCGCTCCGAACTCAAAACCTATGTGAAGAAGGTTCGCGTGGCTGTTGCAGCCGGCGACAAGGATGCAGCTCAGGAAGCCGCAAAGGTTGCCTGCCGCAAGCTCGACAAGGCAGCTTCCAAGGGCATCATCCACAAGAACCAGGCTGCCAAGCGTAAGAGCGGCTTGCAGGTTCTTGTCAACGGCATGGAGTAATGCCAGAGCACGCATGACGGTGCATTTGGGACCCGGCGTAAGGCCGGGTCCTTTTTTGTGGAAACGAGCACCGATTCTCACCATAGAACGGCCAAGCCCTTTTGGCGGCTAGGAAAGCGCCGTGCTCAAAGCCCGGGCGACGATCCGGGCGACGACCCAGGCGATGATC
>JAFWMI010000009.1 GCA_017513965.1 Atopobiaceae bacterium | reverse complement strand
CCGCACGTTGAGCACACCTCGGCGCCCGCCGACGCCCGCTCCCCGCACTCAGGGCAAAAGCGAACCACCGCCCCAGCCTCACCCCCGTCCGCCTCAACTAGAGAACCGCCACAATGCACACATGCCGTCGCTTTGTCCGAAACGCTCTTACCGCAGTGTGGACAGGGTACAAGTGCCATGATCGCCTCCGATGACGATGCCAATGTTAGCGTCGGCTTAAATCAACCCTTAATCGTCGGACTTAATCAACCAATCCGAGTCAAACATAATCAACCAGACCCCATCCATCGAAGGCAGGCCATCGAACCTGCCCGCGTCTCCTATGCTGGTGCTGCATCACGCCGGCGTTAGGAGGACAGATGAATGGATAGCAGGTTCGATGGCCTACAGGAGATTATAGATAAGGCCCTCGCCTCCATGGAGGCCGAGTCGACCGGAGACTTCGACCCGCAGAAGTGCAACCTGGCAGAGTTCTGCCGCAGGACCGGGCTCACGAGGCAGAGGGCCAGGACCATCAAGGCCAACGGCTTCAGGGTGAAGCCCCACGGCCGGCTTGGGATGAAGGCCGGCAGCACTGTGCTCAGCGGCCACACCGGTTTTGTCGACGACCAGCTTCGCAAGGGCGTCACCAACTCACAGGTCGTCTACGAGCGACTGCTGGAGCAGGGGTACGAGGGCGGCCTCACCACCGTAAAGGTCTACATGGCAGACCACGTCGACCTCGTTCCCGCCAAGCGGCGGGCGACCGGTCCCCAGCGAGGGAGCGGCCAGCGGTTTCGGTCCGGACCGGCCGAGTCCTACCAGATGGACTGGGGGTTCGCGAACGTCGAGGACTGGGCGGGCCGCAAGTACAGGGTCGCGTGCTTCGCGATGGTGTGCCACCACTGCGGGACGCCCTACGTCGAGTTCTTCCCCAACGCGCGCCAGGAGAACCTGTTCATCGGCATGCTCCACGCGTTCGCGCGCCTCGGGGTGCCCGACGGGGTCCTGACCGACAACATGAAGAGCGTCGTAAGCCGCAGGGACGCGGAGGGCAGGCCGGTGTGGAACGGCGAGTACGAGGCGTTCATGGACAGCGTCGGCTTCACGACCAGGCTATGCAAGCCAAGGCACCCGTTCACCAAGGGCAAGGTCGAAAGGCTCGTGCGCTTCGTGAAGGAGAGCTTCCTCGCGGGCAGGACGTTTGAGGACCTTGACTCGCTCAACAGGGATGCCCTGGATTGGTGCGACGCGCAGGCCGGCAGGTACCGAAGGTCGGTCGGTCATGTCCCGGCCGAGGTTCACAGCCGCCTCTGCTCCGCCCGCGCCCGCGAGGTGAGGGACCCCGCGGCTGCGGAGCGGTACCTCTGCCCGCTGAGGAGGATCTCGTTTGACGGCTTCGTCAGCTTCGAGGGCGGAAGGTACGGCGTCCCGTACTGGTACTCCGGCAGCACGTGCCGGGTGAGCCGCGAGGGCGGCACCCTCCACATCTTCTCGGAGGACCTCTCCCGCGAGCTGGTCTGCCACGAGGTCGACAGGTCCCGAGCCGACTCGTGGTGCGACGGCCAGTGGCCCGACCCGCAGCCGGAGGAGTCCCCGAGCCAAGAGGTAACGACGACGGTGACGAGGGCCAAGCCGAAGGCGGACACCGCGTTCGCCAAGTTCGACTTCTCTAGGGAGGTGATGTAGTGGTGGCGGTACGGGCATCGGAAGGCTCAACCCCGTTCGAGCGCGCGTGTGCCGCCGCCGAGGAGCTGAGGATCAGGGTCGGGCCGGAGGAGCTGGCCAGCCTGGCGTCGGACAACGACATGCGGGAAAGGGAGGTCGAGGCCATCGCGACGGTGTTCGGCTACCTCGCCGAGAAGCGGAGGCGCTCCACGGTCGAGACCCTTCTGCGGCTGAGCAGGCTGCCGAGCAAGGAGCCCAGGACCTTCGGCAACTTCGACTTCGGGCGCATCCAGGGCCGCGACGCGTGCGCGCTCGCGGAGCTGTCGGCCCTCTCGGACCTCTACGCGGGTCGCAACATAGCGTTCATCGGACCTGGAGGAATCGGGAAGACGCACCTTGCCCAGGCCTACGGGCGCGAGTGCTGCCTCAGGGGCCTCAAGACCTACTACGTCAAGGCAAGCGAGCTCGTGGACAAGATCTCGTCGGCCATAAAGAGGGGCAACGCGTCGCGCATGGTGAACACGCTGGTGAAGCCGTCGTGCCTGATCATAGACGAGGTCGGCAGGAGGAAGTTCGACCGCGAGTGCACGGACCTGCTCTTTGACGTCATCGACCGGCGCTACGAGAAGGAGGGGCCCAACACCATGATTCTCACCAGCAACGCCGTCGCCAGCGACTGGCACGAGTTCTTCGAGGGCGACGACACGCTCCTGTGCGCCCTGGACCGCGTGTTCGACAAGGCATCGGTGTTCATGATGCGAGGCCCGAGCTACCGCGGGCGTGAGCTCGACACGTTTTCCGTCGAGGCCGTGCCGTCGGCCACGAAGCAAAGGGGCATGAGAGACGCGACGGCGTAGACCACAGTAAACACGATGCGATCGCCGGCGTGATGCAAACTGGGAACGGCGACGCGAGGAGGGCTGGGGTGTGGTTGGTTGATTTCGCCTGACTCAATTTGGTTGGAAACGCCCGACGCTAGTTGGTTGATTTAAGCCGACGTCAACAACGTCACGCTTACATGGCTCCAGTCAGCCGAGGCTTTGGGGGATCTCGTCGGTGATTGTTGAGGGCCATGATATTGGTGCCACCCTCGTGATTAATATGTCATTGGAACTGCCTGAGCCTAGGGGAAGCGGCAGATAGACTGGCGAGACCCCGTTGCGGGAATTCTGTCCCTGCACTGCCTTACCGTGGCTAGCGACAAGAGCGTACGAGGGGCAGGTCGGATGAACGAGTTTCGGACGCTGTTTGGCGAGCGCCGCCTATGTGCCGTGGGAGAGCGCGCGTCCCCGCCGACGCTCTACAGCGCGGGTCCGACCACCCAGCTCATGTACGAGATCGTCAGAGCCGACGATGCGGGCATGGAGGAGTTCAACACCATAGCCCAGCGGGTCGAGGGCATGTCATGGCCCGCCGCATCCCTGATGTATTGCGACCGCGGCTGGAACGCCGTGTTCGTCGGCGCTGCCAACGAGGTGATGTCGCGCAACCTGTGCCTCATCCGCGAACTGTTGGAGGAGATACTGGGCTGGGTCTACCGTCGGGCACTCCTTGAGGACTACGACCCCAACCGGATGGGGGTCAGGTGCCTATGCGAGCAGCTGGTCAAGGAGAACCCCATCGGGTATTCCGCGCCCGAGCTTGTCT
>JAFWMI010000087.1 GCA_017513965.1 Atopobiaceae bacterium | reverse complement strand
TTACCGAGATAATCATTGGGTCACCTCGATCGGGATTTGGAGTGCGAAATGAAGGTTGGCATCATCCGCTGCATGCAGACCGAGGACTTTTGCCCCGGGACGGGGGACTTCTTCGTGGTCGCCAAGAAGTTCGGGGCGTTCGACGGCGTCGAGGGGGACATCACCATCACGGGCTTCACGAACTGCGGGGGATGCCCTGGCAAGCGTGCCGTCCTGAGGGCGCGCGAGCTGGTCAAGCGCGGCGCCGACACGATTGCCTTCGCGAGCTGCATCCAGAAGGGCACGCCCATCGGGTATCCCTGCCCCTTTGCCAAGAAGATGCGTGCCATCGTGGAGGAAGAGGTTGGCCCCGACGTGACCATCCTCGACTGGACGCACTAACGCAGGCAGACGTCGGGGTGAGCCCTCATTCGTTCACGTGGACGTGGGGCCGGTCATCGTAGCCGTGGTACTCGCCCATGTAGCAGAACCAGTCGGCCACCTCGTCGGCCAGTGACTGGTCGTGTGTGGCGATGATCAGGGTCTTTCCGGCTGCCTTGAGCTGTTTGAGGAAGCCGAGAAGCCAGTCGCGCGTCTTGGCGTCCAGCCCCGCGAGCGGCTCGTCGAAGCAGTACACGTCCGGGTTCATCGAGAGCACGCAGGCGATGGCCACGCGCTTCCTCTCTCCACCGGACAGTGTCCACGGGGCGCGCATGCGCAGCGGCTCGATTCCCAGCAGTGCCAGCGTGTCGTCGACGCGCCGGGTAACCTCGGCCTCGGAGAGGCCCATCTGCCGGGGGCCAAAGGCGACCTCGTCCTCGACGCTCGCACAGAAGAGCTGGGCATCGCTGTCCTGGAAGATGAAACCCACGCGTGAATGTAGACGCTTGGAGAAGGTCTCGTCGCGCATGCTCCGCTCGGTGACCTCCGTCCCGTCGAAACGGTAGGTCCCACGCTGGGGAAAGATGAGTCCGCAGATGGCCTTGAGCAAAGTCGACTTGCCGCTGCCGTTGTCGCCCATGAGGACCACGGAGTCGCCGGCGTTGATATCGAGGGTGATGTGGCGCAGGACGGGCACGTCGTCATAGGCAAAGCAGAAGTCGTCGAAGGCAATGAGGGACGTGCCGTGGGCATCTCCGTGTGGGGAGTGGAGCGCTTCTGTCGTATGGACGTGGGACATGTCAGAGAATGCCTTCCAGGTGCAGGAACAGGGCGGCGAACAAGGCGAACACGACTGCCCAGGCGATGTCGGCCACATGGAGGCGCGGCCTGCCCTTCCTATCATAGCTGCCCTCGAAGCCGCGGCAGCGCATGGCGTCGTAGGTGTCGGCGGCGGCCTTGCTCGCCCTCACGAGCAGCGTCCCGCCCACGTTGCCCATCGACGCACGCTTTTCCTCGTCACGGCCGACGCTGCGCAGCGTGAGGGCAGTGAGGGTCTCGAGGGCGCAGTCACCCAGACGCACGATGTTTCGCAGCGCCAGGTCAAGGGTCATGATCACGAGGTTGGGCACGCGGAAACAGCGCAGGCAACCGGTGAGCTCGGCCACGGGCGTGGTGAGCGCGACCTCCATGGCGAGGCCGCACGAGACTAGTGCCTTGAGCCCCAAGCGGACGGCGGAGGCCGGCTGGCCGATGAGGGCTGCGGGGAGCGCCAGCACGAAGGAGAGCAGTGCCGCGGCGCCCGCCACAGCTACGGTTCGAGCGAGGGCGGTGCGTGGCAGCAGCGCGGCCCGTACCAGCACGAACGCGAGCAGGACCCACGTGACCATGAGGTTGTGGGCGAGCGAGTTGAGAAGGATCGCCGCTAACGCGAGTGCCAGCTTGACCGGGGCGGAAGGGGAGAGGGCCGACGAGCGCCCGTCGTCCATGCGCAGCTGGCGCAATGCCGCCGCCACCGAGAGCGCGCTCTTGGTCACGAAGGTGCTGCGGTCAGAGAGCGGCTCGTATCCCTGGGGGGACGCGAGCCACTCGGGGATGTCGCTTGTGCTGGGCATCAGTCGAAGTCCACGGCGGGCTTCATGGCACCCGCTGCCAGTCGGAAGATCACCACGAGCAGCGCCACGCCAATGACGGCCGAGACGATGTAGCCGGCTACTTCGGGAAGCGAGCCCACCGAGTAGTCGGGCATGAACGAGGACCACTCCCAACCGTTCGCAAGACCGGCCGGCTCATAGCCCACCATGTCGGCGAGGTCCTCGAGGCCCCACTCGCCCCAGGCGTCACCCGTTGCGATGAGGCCCAGCGGGCAGGCGGCGACGAGGGCCACGACCAGGCCAATTGCCGCGATGGGTGTCTTGGCGTCCCGATCGGTGGCCTCGATGCCAAAGCTGGGGACGGTCGAGCGCAAGAAGGCGAGGATGCCCACGGTGAAGCCGGCCTCGGCAAGGCCCGCCACGGTGAGGTGGCCCAGCATCATGGCCGGGCTGGAGACCGAAAGGGGATCGGGGCAGTAGAGCGCGGCGCCCGAGGCGTCCGAGAAGAGCAGCGGCTGGATGCCAAACTCGATGGCTGCGAGAAGGGCTGCGGTATTGAGGCCCAGGTAGGAACCCACGCCCGCCCCGACGAGCTCGCCCTTGCGACCCTCGATGCGGTTCTTGATGGCAACGTAGATGGCATAGCCCACCATGGGCAGCACGAAGGCCATGTTGAAGCAGTTGGC
>JAFWMI010000086.1 GCA_017513965.1 Atopobiaceae bacterium | reverse complement strand
CATAAGCCAGAGCTGTATCTCAACCCCGAGCTTAAGACCAAAGCTCACCGTATAGCGAATCCACTTACCAGTTGCAGGCTCGGGGAGGTTTATGTTGCTAGGGGTGGTAAAGAGGTTGAATCCCAATACGACCGTGAATGAGATGCTGCCCTTAAACGATATGGACCCAAAGCCCTGGATGCCAGCGCCCAAGCTTATGGTGCAGCTGGGCACGATAACGATGTTGAGTAACTGTGTGCTGTAATCCCATCTCCACTTGGTAAGCGATAAGAGCTCGGGCGTGGTAAAGGCAAACGCACCAGTGGCGGCCGTAACATCCAAGGCAAAACGTACGGAGAAGAACATGGGTATATAGAAAAGTATGAATGGTTTCGACCAGGTCGCATCGAGCGTGACGTTCGCCGCAATACTCCCGGCATTCACTTGGTATACCTTCGCCTTGTTTGACCACTTTGCGGCAAAGTTCACCCAAAGTCTCACCATGAAGCTGCTGTCCCAGGCGCCCGGCAAGGTTGCGATGCCGGCTTTCTTGAGCTTTTCGTTGCTTTGGTTAGCTACGGCGTTGCTGAGTTTTTTATCGATTTCCTTTGCGTGATTGGGTATGTCTTCGAATATGTTTTTGATTTGCTGGGACGGCGTCTTGTATGGATGCATTTTTCCTTTGTTGGGATCCGGCTGACCCCATTTCGTCTTCCAGCCATAGAAGTCGGCATAGAGCCTTTCTTTCGTCGTTGGATCAACCAACTTTTCTTTGCTTAAGAGACCGCTTATGTTGAGGCTGACCGTATACACACCCGCCCACGGGTCGACGGAGACCATGATTGGGAAGGAGAGATCGGGAAAGAACCTGACCTTGGCACCGCCCAAGAACCAAATGTTTTTAGGTAGTTCGAACTCGAGCAGCTTGGACACGCTGGTGAGGGGTGAGAGCTTGAAGAGCTGGTCATAGATCTTAGGGTCTTCGTCCTTCTTTCCATCCGGCTCTCGTACCACGAGGCTTATGGGATGTTCGTAGGTCGTGTCTCCCTGAATAAACTGGACCAAGTAGTTACCGCCAAGAGACAAGGCGGCCTTGTTTCCCTCCTCGAGGAACAGGTCTTTAAAGGTAATGGTCGCATGCCGGTCTTTGGGTCGTACCTTGTCTTGCACATAGACCTTGTCCTCATTGTCCATGAGCTTGATGGTAAGTGGGGCTGGTGCAAGATCTTCCAGCTCGATGGCAATCACGTGATTGTAGTCATTGAGTTTCGATCGGCAGAATTCGTTGTTGGTGTACAAGACATCCCAATCGTCAAAGGAGACGCGCGAGGGATACGGGATGCCTGGTTCAAGGGGTTGGGTGCCCACCTCAAGTCCCTTGCCGCCATCGATGACCGCCAAACCTGTTTTGAAGATTCGGTAACCGCTTGCGGATGTCTCGATATATGCCTGGAAAGTGTACTTGCCCTTTTTCTTGGGTTTATCCTCGGCTAGATCGGCAATCGTAAGGACTGCCACACCCCGTTCGTCGGTCGTTCCCTCGACGCTCTTGTTGTTAAAGTACGAGGTCATCTTGACTTTGGCGCCAACTATGGCACGCGCCGCCCGGCGGCCATTCTTTATGTCTATGACCGAGACGCACACTTGGTCCACCCTGGTGGCGACGATGCTGAGCGCGCCGGCATTCGCCTGTGTCGCAAGACCTTCCTCACCATAGGCGGGAACCGGTGGCATCGAGACGAGCACGCCACCAGCCACGGCAGGCAGTATGGAAAGCGAACCGGTAGCCAAACGCAGGAATGACCTTCGAGAAAGCGCACGACCCTCCCCTTCCTGGTTGGATCGCGCGTGTTGGGTGTTGCGTGTCATACGAACTCCTCCGCATGTACCATGTCCACGCATCGTCTAGTATCGCTGTTGGCAGATGCGAGCATAGCAGCAAGGCTTCTCAACTTAACCCACAGCCTCCCGAAGCCTCTTTGCTGGGAGACAGCAGGCATTCGTTTGCCTCTCATTGGTCCTTTACTAATAATCTAAAGATTAACATGCGATGTTACATATAGACCGCTGAATGTGCCACAAACGGCCGTTAGTCGGCAAGAGTTAGAGTGATGATTGAACCTGACACGTGTTTGTAGTATCGGCACATCGCCACGGCTTACTTCCTGAGCCGTACGGTACCCCATCCAAGCGACAGCAACACAATGACCGCCCCCACTACCAGGACAACGATGCCAATAACCATCGATTGTTTGTCTTCCCCGGCAAGGGAGGCAACGAACTCATCTTTGGAGACGAGACCGGGACGAATGTGTTCCCTCTCGCTTATTAGATCGTCCTCTTCAAAAACAAGCTTATCCCCGCGCTGTCGACCAATAATGGTTACCGGATTCGCTCCTGCAAGCGTTTCGTATGAAAACGTCACGTACACGTCTCCTACGTCATCTCCGCTCGAGAGCACACCGTGTCCGTACTCGTCCTCGGACGCCTGAAGGTTAATCTCGCTCCTGAGTATGTAGGTGCCGCAGGAGTCTTCCAGCTCTTGTTTTGTGAATGAGCAATTCTTGGTCTCTATATAGTCTCGCACGTCCGCATAGCTGATTTCAAAACCGGATATGCGCAAATCACCAAACGCGTGAAAGGCGCTCAAAGGCAGAGCAGGGGGATTCTCGTAGCGCTTTGCGGTGCTCGAGATTACCGCTTCGCGCTCGTGGTTGGCGATAATCCATTCTTCTGCCACGTAGTGCTCGGTCTCCGTTATATCATCGGTGGTCGAGACCTTGTCTTCGCCCTTATCGACGACGACCTCCCTGCTATGCAGCGCATATACCTTCTGGTAGGGAATCCTGCCGTAGTACAGCGCGTTCTCTACCTTTAGGCCTGTTTCCTCGTCAACTAATTTCCCTCCGTCAACGAGTTCCGGCGTTCCCGAGACCATCACAAGCTTGCCTTCGTTTTCTGGCAAGACGCTCGTCGCTTCTACCAGCTCGTCAGCGACGCTCTGCGCCCTCTCTGGTTTGTTTGCGAGCAGCATGGCAACACCAAAGCCCGCGATTATGAGACCAGCGATCAACGCCTTCCACGACCGCATCGCCCTCGACCTCCTCGTACGTCATTAACATCCTGAATCTACCATAGCGTCAATCGCGCACTGCGGGCCGCTGTTTTCGGCACGCCTGTTGAGTTCCGCCTCCACCCGGTTCAGCGTGCCAAAGAACCTGTGTGTGGCCACTGCTGGACCAAGTAGCAAGAGCCCGAACACGTTCCAGCCAAACATGTGCCACCACGAGGTATAGGGTCCCTCCACACCCAGCTCAATCGCCTTCTCCTTCAGCTCCTCGGAGATTCTTGCCATCCACACCAGCGTATATATGAACAGCGTCGGGATACCGAGCACATACGCAACCCAGTAGCGCTGCGTCTCGTGCCCGAGCACCTCGTCAATCTCGTCCTGGAGCCCGCCAAGCGGCATGTAGAGGAGAAAGAACACGCCAGCGGTAAAGAAGTCGACGAAGCCGAGGAGGAACCCCGGCCGGTTCGTGTGCTTGAACCTTGCCACACGCCCACCGGGCTTGCACGCTTGATCCGACATATCACCCACAACTCATTCTCGAGCGAAGCGTCCTTCGCACACGGTCCTGCCTGGGCCTCCACTATACAAAAACAGGCCCTAGAGGCTTAAGAGAATTTGGTCGCGTAGGTTCAGGCGCCAGCGACGCCGGCAGGCACCAGTACGTGCCCGTGCTCTAGAATGAGCAGGAACTACGGACCGGCTTTTGGTGAAGAGCAAGAGAACATGGAGCCAGCATGCATCACTACCAGATCTACCACGACGAGATGCCGAGCTTCCTAAACGAGTGCATAAAGACGCCGATTATCGAGAGAATCAAGCTCATAGGCATGAACTGCGGCTGCGAATATACGGCGTTTCCACAGTTTGCCGATTTAGCTCCATACTCACGTTACGACCACAGCCTGGGAGTGGCACTGATCGTCTGGCACTTTACCCATGACCGCAAACAAGCGGTCGCCGGCCTTCTGCACGATGTCGCATCGCCCGTCTTTGCCCATGTGGTCGACTTCATGCATGGAGACTATTTCACGCAGGAATCCACCGAAGACGGCACAGAAACGCTGATAGCCAACTCAACGGAACTGCAGGCCGTCTTGCGGAAGCTTGGACTCACGACCGAGGACGTGTGCGACTACCACAGATACCCCATTGCGGACAACGATTCTCCGCTTCTGTCTGCCGACCGCCTGGAGTACACCATCGGCAACAGCCTCAATTACGGGATCTGCACCCTGGGGGACGTGCAGCGATTCTACGGTGACCTCGTCATAGGGGTGAACGAGGACGGCGACGAGGAACTCATGTTCAAGAGCCTCCCTGTTGCGGAAGCCTTTGCAAAGGCTGCCCTCGCATGTTCGAGAATCTATATCTGTGACGAGGATCGCTATGCCATGCAAATGCTCTCCGAGATTCTGAGGTTTGCAATAGAGCATCGCGTTATCGAGGAAGAGGATCTGCACTCAACCGAGCCGGAAGTCATTGATAAGCTCGTCTCCAACGTGCGTACGGCATCATTGTGGAACAGCTTTTGCGCATACAGCCATACCATAAGCGCACCACAGCCAGGTGCTACGGGATGCTGGAGAAGAATCATTGCGAAGCGAAGGTTCATTGACCCTATGGTGCAGTGTGAAGGAAGGGTCAGCGAACTGTCCCCCGCATTTGCAGACAGCCTGAACGCCTTCCAGAACAACAGCTATGACTATTGGGTATGTGGACAACACTGAGCATTCCCGTTTGCGGGAGGCGGGACACGGTCATCCTCGGGTTATTGCAGGTTTCGCTCCATACGAAAACAGGCCCCGAGGGGCCTGCGAAGGTTTGGTAGCCCGTACCAGATTCGAACTGGTGATCTCCGCCTTGAGAGGGCGGCGTCCTAAACCGCTAGACGAACGGGCCATATGTAGACGTTAAAGAATGGCTGGGACTGAGAGAATCGAACTCCCACTGACGGAACCAGAATCCGTTGTCCTACCGTTAGACGAAGTCCCAAT
>JAFWMI010000085.1 GCA_017513965.1 Atopobiaceae bacterium | reverse complement strand
GGCCGCCCGCTGCCCGCATGGCAGTCCCTCCCTCGCGCGCCCCACGGCACCCCTGCCCATGGCGCTACCGTTTGCGGGTCGTGCGCTTGCGTGGCCTGTGCGCACCGTCGGCGGCAGAGACGGCAGCAGCCGCCGCAGTGCCCGTGGCGGATCAGGGCCCAGACAGCAGGAGACGGCCCGCAGGCCGTCCCCAGAGCGTCCGTATGCCGTTGTTGACTGTGCCGGTGCTACTTCACCAGCGTGAAGCCCACCGTGCCGTCAGGCGTGGCCGTGTAGACCCGCGTGGCCATGGCCGCGTTCATCTCCTCCAGCGTCTCCCAGGCCCCGAAGGCCCACAGCAGGTCCTCGTACATGGTCTGGTCGGAGGGAACCAGGTCCGGGTCCACACCGTCGAGCATCTGCCCCAGGGTCATGGGCCCCAGCTCCTCGCAGTGGTAGACGGTGTCCAGGTCAGGGAGCTTCCAGGCGGCGGCTTCGTTCGTGATGGTGGCGGTGGTCATGGCGTCCTCCAATCGATAGAGATTAGCAACTGATAATATGGTAAGTCCAGGCCAGGGTATTATCAAGTGCTAATCTGCCCTCCATAGAGATTACACATTGCTAATCCTTGCCAGCTGAGATAGACTGTTTCCGTACACCGATAGAGAGGGACCAGGGCATGAGGATCACCGACGCCATCAAGCACATGTGCGAGCAGAGCGGCAAAGGCGTCGTTGGCGCGTCCCAGGCACTCGGCAAGTCCCGGATGTACCTCTCCGCGCTCATATCCCGTGGGAGCTACCCGCGCACCGACACCCTCGTGCAGATCGCCCAGGCGTGCGGCTACAAGGTCGAGCTCGTGAAGGACGGCGAGAGGATCGAGCTCGAGGCGGAGTAGCCTCCTCACTTGTTGCCATTCCCGCCATCCGTACCAATCTCCGCTGCGCGCGCCCTGGCGACGCTCTCTTCTTCGCCGTACCAGCGCATGCGATACTCCCAGGCGCCCATGGTGACGCCCACCTCGCGCATGTCCTGCTCCTTCTCTGCGGCCGTGTCCTGGATGATGCTGTCATCGAACTGCACGTGAGTCTCGCCCTCGTCGGGGATGCCCTCGCCGAAGGCTCGCGAAGCGTGCATGACGGCCCTTGCTATGGAGACGATCGAGCCCTCGAGGCTGTTCTCGTGCCGGCGGATGTTCCTCATCAAGGCGCTGTTGTCACTGCTGACCTCTGTGGCCGTCTTCACGTAACCGCGCGAGTCGTCCATGTCAAAGTAGTTGATGCCGAAGCCCGTGAGGTCGCCGAGCATCTGGAGGGCCACGCGGAAGGCCTCGATCTGCCCGCTTGTGCGAAGTGCCGGCGCGAACTCCTGAATGGTGTCCTCGGTCGACATGACCTTGCGGAAGACGGTGCAGTCCTGCTTGCCGAACGGGATGGTGACGTTCTTGTTGCCGTCCTGCTCGCGGTCGAAAAGGACATCCGACAAAAACACCCTCATCTTGCTCAGGTCGATCTCGTTGATGAGCGCGTCGAAGGTGAGGTCCACGGCCTGCACCGCATCCACCGCATCCGCGAAGACGCTCTGGCCATAGGGCGACATATCCACGCGAGTGTTTGTGACCGCCGGCTTGACGATGCCGAAGGTGGGGAAAGGGCAGCCCGTGTCGTATATGGGGAGAATACCCACCGGCGCGAGCTCGTTACCCTCATGGTCGAAGCACACGGTGACGATCCGGTACGTCTCCTCGCTTTCATTGGTGAGAAGACCTTCCGCGTATTCAGGTGAAGGTGTGGAAGGTGAAGAAGAGTCAGGCGAGAAGACCATGCCGCCCTTGAGGTGCATCTGCAGCTGGTCCACGGCCTTGCCACGATAGAAGGCACGCGTGACGAAGGCGCATTCGCTGATGCCGTCCTCATCCCAGCTCAGGGGAATGACCATGCGAGCGTCGTAATGGCGAATACGGACCTTCCGCTTGCCCAGGTCAATCCAAAGCGCCCAGGCACCAGTGCCGAGCCCGAAGGCACGTACCACGGTGGCCTGCGCCGCGTTCATGAAGTTCGTGGAAGAGAAGAACGAGTTGATCCAGTCGGTGGCCTTCTGGTTCTCGCAGACCACCTTCACCTCCTCGTTGAGGAGAAGAGAACCCCATTCCTTACAGACCCTCATCGCCGGGTGGATGCTCCTGCGGTGAACCGCATACACGCGCCCCATACCGTCTTTGTCCCTGTAATCGTAAAAATCCCCGCGTGCGCTCATCCAGTCATCCCACGAGCGGATCCACGGCTCCATGTCATCCAGGGGAAGGACAAACCCGAGCTTGCGCAGATAGTCCTTGACATGCTCCGGCACCCAGTATTCATCGAGACCATTAGCGCCCATGCGTCACCTCCGATAGTCCAGCCGATAAGGTCAGGTGAAGCATCCGCCCGCGTCACAAACAGCTCCGTGCCTTAAAATGCAGAGAAAAGCTTTGGTGAAGGTTTGGAAGGTGAAGAGGGGCATTGGCGAACGCGCTCACTATATGCAGGATCGTGCTTTGCGCCGCGCTGCTGATAACGGACGCCTTTTCGCCGACGTTCTTCTTGGTCTACGCTCTTGCCGGGCTAACGGATATGCTCGACGG
>JAFWMI010000084.1 GCA_017513965.1 Atopobiaceae bacterium | reverse complement strand
CCTTTCTGCGCGTTTGCGGCACGTATTCTACCGTATGGCGTGGTCAGCAAAACCGTTAAAACACCATATGTTGCCCTTGTATGCACGCAATTGACGTCTTTTGCCTATAATCAAAACATAGCGCTTAGGCGTTCCCGCACAGCCAACGTTGTATTGGCTGCCTACAGAAGGTGGTGCAACATGAGTAGAGTCAAGCGCAGGGAGGACATCTTCTATCGCCTGTTCAGGGAGTATGGCGAAAAGGTGCTTGCAACGACCGAGATCTACCAAAAGATCTTCTCGAACGACTATCCCAATACGCGCACGCTTATCTCAAGCATGAAGGATTACGAGAACGTATGCGACGACCAGGCCAAGCGCATCTTTATGGAGCTGGGCAATTCGTTCATCACGCCGTTTGATCGCGAGGACATTAGCGTGCTGGTCAAGCGGATAGACGACATCGTTGACTACATGGAGGCTGCGGCGAGCCGCATGGACCTCTTTGCGGTGGAAGAGATGCGCCCCGAGGCAGTTCGGCTTGCCGAGATTACCGCGCAGGCGGTGGGGGAGCTGGCAAAGATTCTGGACCGTCTCTCCAACTTCAAGAAGGATCCCACGGTCATGGAGCTCGCGCTCGGCGTGGACGTGATCGAGGACGAGGGCGACGCCGTCTACAAGAACGCGCTCGCCGACCTCTTCCGTGGCGACGTTGGGACGCTCGAGATCATGAAGTGGTCGCGTGTGTTGGATCGCATGGAGCTCGCGCTCAATGCCTGTGAACACGCCTGTGACATTGTCCAGGGCGTGGTTATGAAAAATGCTTAGCACGTTGCTTATCGCCGTGCTCATTGCGGCGTTTGTTTTCGAGTTCATTAATGGCTTCCACGACACGGCGAACGCGATCGCGACGACGGTGTACACGCGTGCGCTGCCGCCGCGCGTGGCTATTCTTATGAGTGCGACCATGAACTTTATTGGCGCTCTTATGAGCGAGAAGGTCGCCATGACCATCGCCCACGGGCTGGTGGACGTGCAGCTGGAGCTCTACGTGATCCTGGCTGCGCTCTTGGGAGCCATCATCTGGGATCTGTTTACCTGGTGGCAGGGGATCCCCAGCAGTTCCTCTCACGCGCTCATTGGTAGTCTCATCGGGGCGACCATCGTGTTCTCGGGCGGCATCCAGCACATCATTTGGGAAGGCGTCCTGTACAAGGTGGTCATTCCGCTGTTTACGTCGCCGATCATTGGCCTTATGCTCGGGTTCTTCTTTATGAAGCTCGTCTTCGAGCTGTTTGCCAACTGGAAGCCCAAGCGGGCCAACGGCCTGTTCCACAAGGCACAGATCGCCAGCTCGATGTTTATGGCGTACAGTCACGGCAACAACGACGCGCAAAAGACCATGGGCATCATCACGCTCGCGCTCATTGGCGCTGGCGAGCTTGCCGCCGGTTCGGGTGTGCCGCTGTGGGTCAAGCTCTTCTGTGCCGCGACCATGGCGCTGGGCACCTCCATTGGCGGACAGCGCATTATGAAGACCGTCGGCGGCGGCGTGACCAAGCTCGAGCCCGTGGTGGGCTTCGTGTCCGAGACGTCCTCGGCCATCGCGATCGAGACCATGACGGCACTTGGTGCTCCGGTGAGCACCACGCAGGTCGTCACGACGGCCATTATGGGTGCCGGCAGCGCGAAGGGCGCCAAGAAGGTGCGCTGGGGCGTGGCCGGAAGCATCGTGAAGGCATGGTTCACCACGCTGCCCATGACCATGCTGCTTGGCGGCGTGTGCGCATTCGTGGTAGGGCTCTTCGTGTAGCGGCCACGTTTAAACGCTTCAAAACGCTCAAATGAGAGGGACGGTCCTCGCGCGTTGGGGACCGTCCCTTTATCTTGTGCGCCGGGTTGACGAGGCTCGGGCTCGGGACTAGAGCTCGATGCCCTCGTCGTCCATGTTGAGGGTGAACACGCCCGTGTTGGGGTCAAACCCATCGCCCAGGACCTCCGAGCAAAACGCGTAGGCGTGATCGGGCGTGAGGTTGGAACGCACGCTTTGCGCGGCGAGGTCGTACGTCCATTCGGTGATGGGCCAGGCGCTCATGTTGGGGCCAACCGTATAGCAGCAAACCGTGGGAACAAGGCTTGCCGCACTGACGCTACACGTGCCGTTCTTGTCGCGCTGCAGCGTCACGCGTGCTACGCCGCCCACGAGCGTGTCGGTCTCCATGCCACCGGCCGCCACGAAGTTTCCCATTGAGTAGAAGCACACCGTCTTGTGACCCTCGGCGTTGCGCAGCATCACCACGGGCTGCAGGATGTGCGGATGGCACCCAAAGATCACGTCAACGCCCAGATCGCAAAAGAGCTTGGCATAGGTGTATTCCTCATGCGACGGAGTCGTGTCGTACTGTATGCCCCAATGCGGGCACGCAATCAGCATCTCCGCGCCGGCGTCGCGTGCCTTCTGCACGTCGTCGCGAATCTTGTCCTCGCTCAAATACGAGACGTACTGCGCGTCCAGGTCCCAGTCGTAGTGGTTGTTGGTGTCGTAGGTGTAGTTGAGAATTCCCACCTTGAGGCCGTCATGCTCATATATGTATACGTTGTCCACGTAGTTTTGCGAATCGTCGCGCGACTCGGCGTGCGGGTTGCTCACACCCACCACGGGCATGTTGGGATGTGCGTCCTTCCAGTAGTCCAGCTCGTGGGCCAGCCCGCTGTGGCCAAGGTCGAGCACGTGGTTGGTAGACTTGAGGATGAGGTTAAAGCCATAATCCACCTCGGTGTCTGCGAGCGCAGTGGGTGTGTTCATTACCGGTCCCACCTCGCCAACCGTGAGGTGATATCCGCGCTCGGGCTCGCCCATTACCGTCTCCTGATTGAGCATGCGCAGGTCGGCCTCATCAATGTAGCTGCGGATATGGTCAAACAGGAACCCAAACCAATAGCCGCCGTCCTGCTGGTACCCGCTGTCCACGAGTTCGTCGTGCATGAGCACGTCACCAATCATCATCGCGTCGATGGTGGCAGGGGAGACCTCGTGCTTCTTCTTGTCTGTTTTGTTGGCGCTCGTTGCGTTGGTCTGGTTGTTCTCGGCGGTACCGTTGCGCTCGTCGCTTGCGTTGGTGCTGTTGGCATAGACCAGATGAGAGGCGTCGACGTCCTCCACGGTCGCATTTGCCCATCGCGCCGTCGTTGCTTTTTGCGGCGGCGTGGCTGTGAGGATTCTTACGGCGACCACACCCGCCACGACAATCGATGCGGCGAGCACGATGCCGAGCACTGCCGAGAGGGGACTGTGCTTATGTTGCGGTGAATCCATGGCATGCTTCCCTTCTGCGGAACGGAGGAGACAGTCCTCGGTCCGATGTCTAGAGGATTGTCTCCATGCCGATCTTTTGGGGCTTGAGCCCCAGGTGCTCGTAAAAGGCTTGCGCAGGCTCGTTGCATGACCACACGTTGAGCGTTACGTTGTAGCAGCCCTTCGTTCGCGCGTAATCCAGCACGTACTCATACAACCGGGTGCCCACATGCATGCCACGCGCCTGCTCGTCCACGCAGAGGTCGTCGATGTAGAGCGTGCGTACGTCCGTGAGCACGTTGTCGTCCACATGCTGCTGATGTATGCAAAAGGCGTAGCCAAGGATTTGTCCCGGGGCGGCGTTGTTTGCCTTGGCCACGAACACGGGTCGCGTGTCGTCGCCGATAATCGCAACAAGCTGCTCGTCCGTGTACTTGCGCGTATTGGCCTTAAAGAGGTCTGGCCTGCCATGGTGGTGCACCTCGAGCACCTGCTCGAGCAGACTCACGATACCGGGCAGGTCCTCCATGGAGGCGCGTCGAATGTGCATTGTGTCCTCTTTCATCGTACTTTTGTAATCGCTAGCATAGCAGACTTGCGCGCGCGGCAACGAAGGGACGCACCGCAATCAAGGGGGCAGTCCTCCTGCATGCAAGGGGACCGCCCCTCCGTTGCTGGGACGGATGATTAGCTAACATAATTATTCTTGTATTCTTCTTGTAATTTGCCAAACACGAATGCAACCCTAGCTCGCAGCATGGCATGCTAACTCATGCTGAAATGTGGTTTTGGTGCCCACAACACCTTTACAGAAAGAGAAGTGATGCCGGATCGTTCCCTTGTCATTCAAGCAGATTTTGACGAGCTGACAAACCTTCCCAACATGATGTACTTTCGCCAGTACGCTAGCGCCTACGTGCGTGCCGCGCAGCGTAAGGGTAAGCATGCCTATTTGGTCTACTTCAACCTCGAGAGCTTTAGCATCTTCAACGAGCGCTATGGCTTTGAGGAGGGCGACCGTCTCCTCCGCCTCATGTCCACGTCCATCCAGGAGGCGTTTCCCGGCTTCCTGCTTTCGCGTTTTTCGGAGGACCACTTCTTCTTGGTGTGCGAGAGTCTCAACTTAGTGGCGACCATCGAAGACTTGCATGAGCAGATCCGCTCATTCGGCCGCAACGCCAACGTTGAGCTCAAGGCGGGCATCTACGAGTTTCCATCCGACAAGGACGTAGCGGTGGACATCGGTGTGGCATGCGACCGCGCGAAGGTGGCCTGCGAGAGCATCTCTCACCAGTACGACCGCGTGTATCGGCGTTTTGACGATGCCCTTAGGTGGTACATGGAGCGTCAGCACTACATCGAGAGTCACGTGACGCGTGCGGTGGAAAACGAGTGGATCAAGGTTTACTTCCAACCCATCACGCGCACGATCACGGGCAAGGTGTGCGAGTTTGAGGCGCTTGCACGATGGGACGACCCACGCTATGGCATGCTGTCGCCCGCCATCTTTGTGGACGTGCTGGAGCAGTCGCACCTCATCCATCTGCTCGATGCGTTCGTGGTGCGCAAGGTGTGTCAGATTTGGCGTGAAATGAACGATGCTGGGCATGGGCAGATGATGATGCCCATCTCGGTAAACCTCTCGCGTCTGGACTTTGAGCTGTGTGACACGTTTGAGATGGTCGACGCTACCGCGCGTGAGTACGGCGTTCCGCACCAGATGCTGCACGTGGAGATAACCGAGAGCGCCCTCAACCAGAACGCGGACAAGCTCATGGTCCAGATCACCCGCTTTAGGGATGCCGGTTACCAAGTGTGGCTGGACGACTTTGGCAGCGGGTGGTCGTCGCTCAACACGCTCAAGGACTATACGTTTGACGTGGTGAAGATAGACATGGCCTTTCTCCGTGAGTTCAACACGAAGCCGAGCTCGCGCGTCATCATCTCGTCCGTCGTGAATCTGGCAAAGCAGTTGGGTATGCAAACGCTCATTGAAGGCGTCGAGCTGCCCGAGCAATACGATTTTTTGCACGACATTGGCTGCGAGTTTATTCAGGGCTACCTCATTGGAAGGCCGCTTCCCGTGGCGGACAGCCTCAAGCGCATTGAGGCTGGCGAGCTCGAGCTCGATCAGTTGGCGCTCTCGGGCTACTACAATCGCTTGGGCTCCATCAATGCGCTGAGCGCCTCTCCCTTTGATTTTGCGTGGGATGCACATGCCTCCCAAAACCGCAAGATTAACGAGATTGTTCCACTTGCCACCATTGAGTACTCGAAAGGCCGTGTGAGTCTTATCTCGTCCAACCAGTCGTTCGAAAACGTGGTGCAAGACGTAGGGGTTGGATCTGCTTCTGAGTTCGTCAACCGCCTTAACGAGGGCAAACGCGTGCAGTCCCGCACGGTGATGAGTGTTATCAGCACGGCTGTTGTCTCTGGTCGAGTCGAGCTGGTGGACATCATGGAGCACGGCACTCACTGCGTGATGCAGATTCGCCATGTCGCGAGTGCACGCGACGTGGATGCGCTGCTCATCTCGCTCATCAACATAACGAACTTTAGCAGTTCGGGTGACGAGAACCGCTTCAAGATCGCGCTGCAGTATCTATACGCCGTGTACGATGCGGTAAACATCGTTAACCTGAGCACGGGCGTGGTAAGCACGCTGTATCGCGGCAATACCGTGTTCCCCTCTGTGCTGAATGGCGATATGTTCGCAGTAGCGACGCGTCGGTTCGTTCGCGACTACGTGCATCCCATGGACCGTGAGCGGTGCCTGCGCTACTTGGACCTGTCTACCATCGAGACGCGTATGGCTGCGTGCGAGCGCGGTCATTTGGCCGACGCGTTTCGCGCGCTCAATGCCCAGGGGAATTACGAGTGGATCATCTCGGTGCTCGTGCCCCTCGTGGTGGATGACCAGCACGCGGTTCTGATATGTGTGCGCAGGAACAACGAGGACGCGCTCTGTAGCATTATGGACGGGACCGAGGTGCCCAAAGACCTCCTGTGGGACACCCTTTTGGAACTCGTGCCCGCCGGCGTGTTTTGGAAGGACAAGGATCGTCGCTTCCTGGGCGTGAACAAGAACTTCCTCGACTTTTACGAGTTCTCGTCGGCAAACGAGGTGCTGGGAAAGAACGACGAGGAAATGGGTTGGCACGTGGACACCGATCCCTTCAAGAACAACGAGCTGCGGGTGATCATGAGAGGTGAGCCCGTGCTTAATGCCCATGGCACCTGTTTGGCGCGCGGAGAGGTGCGCAACATCGTGGCAAGCAAGATTCCGCTGTGCCGCAACGGCGAGGTAGTGGGACTTTTGGGCTACTTTACCGAAGAACACGAGGTGGGCGCCGATGGCGGTGAACGCGATATTTTGGACAGGCTTGGGCGTATGGCCGAGACGGATCAGCTGACGGACATCCCCAACAAGCGTGGTTTGTTAGTTGCGGCGGGTTCGTATGCAGATTCGTACGTGCAGGGTGGTCCCGACTTCGTGTGTGCGGTCTTCGACATTCGTGGTATGCGTGACCTCAACTTGGCGTATGGTCGCTCCTTTGGGAATCGCATCCTCAAGGTGGTGGCCAAGCGGTTCTCGCAGCTCGGGGGCGTCAACTGTGTGGTGGGTCGTATTGGTGGCGACAAGTTTGCTGGGCTGAGCCAGGTGGCGTCACGGGACGATGCGCAAGCGGTTGCCGAGCGACTCAAGGGTGCGATTGAGTCGATTGGTGAGGTGGACGGTCTCCCGGTGCATCTGTGCTGTACGGCAGGATGGGCGCTCTATTCCGAGTGTGAGGACGCCGTGGAGCTGTTCGATTTAGCCGATTCGCGCATGCGTGAGGCGCGTCGCGCGGCACGCGGGTAGGGCTGCGTGCGGCTGCTGAGGGTCGAGTCGCTGGGATTGCGAACGCTGAGGATGCCGACCCTCAGAGATGCAAATCTCAGCGGAAATCCGCTGGCTTTTCGTTCGCCGAGGCCGAAAAACCCTCAGCGAAGCAAATCCCGGCGAACGCACCCTCAGAGATGCAAATCCCAGCGGAAATCCGCTGGCTTTGCGTTCGCCGAGGCACCTTTCGCTGAAAAACGCATCGCCGAGGCTGCCAGACCCTCGGCGAAGCGAATCCCAGCGAATGGCCGCCCGCCACCAGTAACAGTTATCCGTGGCTACCCGTGGCAAGCCGCCTCTGCCGTCGTCATACGGCGTCGTAGAGGCGTATCATGCCCTGCGGCTCGTAGTCGCCGTCGGTCGCGAGGACCATCACGTTGTCAATCTCGTCCGGTTCCACTCGTTTGCTCGGCATGACCATCACGTGCGCAAACGCCGAGCCCAACGCCACGACCGTCCTCCACAGCACCTCGTCGTCCGCACCCTCCAGTGCGCTTATCACGTTGGAGAGATACACGCCCTGCGGCTCCAAACACGCACGCACGAGGGCAGCGCCCTCCGGCAAGGCAAGCTCGCCGTTGGGCTCGCGCGACACGTAGCAGTCGTTGAGAATGACGTCGTAGCGCTTGCCATCACGTGCGCACGCATGCAGATAGTCCGTGGCGTCGGCACACACGAGTCGCAGCCGGCCGGTTTTTTCGGTTTGATACGTTCGGCACAAACGATCCAAATAGAAGTACCTGCGAGCAATCTTGGTAATGGCCGGGTCTATTTCCACCACGTCTATGCGCGTGGGGTCATGGTGGGCAATCACGTGCTTGGGATAGGCGTAGCCGCCGCCACCCAGCATGCACATGGTACGCACCTGCGGCAGGCATTCAAACGCGATGTTGTAGTTGCGCAGATAGGGAAACGGCAGATTGCACCATCGGTCGTTTAGATAGGTGGCAGATTGGAGCGAGCCGTCCATGTCCAGCACGCGCACGTGGTCCGCGCCCCATCGCATTTGGTAGATAAGCGCAGTGCCAAACATCGTGGGTCGACGTATTGCATGCCAACGCGCCCACGCGTCTTGGATGCGATTGAGCAGGCTGCTCATGCCTTGCCGTCGGTTGTGTCGTTCGAGCTGGCAAGACGCGCGCGAAGCTGCTCGGCAAAGGCCTCGTCGCCGTTGGCGAGCAGGGCTATTACGGCGTCGATGTTCTCCTGAGAGGGGATGCCAGGAGCGGGGGACTCGGGTACGGTGGGCTCTGACGCAGGTGTTGAGGCTGGCTCAGGCGCGGTCGCCGGGACGGGCTCTGGCGCGGACGCTAGGATTTCCATGAGCATGGGATCCTCCTGCGGCGTGCGCTCAATGTTGGCCGCACGGGCAGCGATCTGACGCGCAATGGGACGGCAGGCCTCCTCCCATGCGTCTTCGTTGGCCGTAGCGTGCAGCGATGCCGTGAGTTCGTCTCCGTACTTGCCGCCCTCAAGCCCGGTGAGCCAGTCGTGCGCAAAGGCCAGGCCTTCGGCCGCCTCGCAGGTGTTCTTGCCAAAGCGCTCGTTGAAGCCCTGCGCAAAGCTCTGGTATATCTCGGGTTCCACAGAGCCCTCTTGGTCCCACACGAAGGGGTTGGCGTCTCGGCAAAACTCCTTGAGTCCGCGGGCGGGACGTTCCCATGCGCGACGTGCGGAGTCATACGCCTCCTGCACGGCGTAGTAGGCGTTAACGTAGATTACGAACCGGTCCCACTCATTGTCGAGCATGCAACTTCCTCCTCTGTGCATTCAAAAGGACACACCGCAATCGTGGGGAACTGTCCCCCTCATTGCGATGCGCATGGCTGCTATTCTAGCAAGAAGAGCGAAAGAGGAGGACGCGAGCGTCTGTCCTCTTCGTCTGTCCCTTCGTCGTAAAGGCTTGACTCTTGGACGCAAAGGACTATTATTGTTGGTTAATTGAAAGCATATTGGTGAGGAGACTATGTATGAAGAGGAAGCTTACGGCATTGCTCATGGCCATGGCGCTTGTCGCCGCCCCCGCTGGTTCTGCCTTCGCTCTTAACTCGCCGCAGCTGAATTCGCCCCAGTTGAACTCCCCGCAGCTCAACTCACCCCAGCTGAATTCGCCACAACTCAATTCTCCCCAGCTCAACTCCCCGCAATTGAATTCTCCCCAGCTGAATTCGCCGCAGCTCAACTCGCCCCAGCTTGACGCGCCCCAGCTCGAAGATGGTGGCAACGGCGCTGTAGCAGAGGGCCAGGGTTCTGGCGTGGCGAGCACGGGCGTGGCTTCGTATGCAGCTGCCAACACGGTTGCCACAAACGCTGTGAAGACCGCCGCCGCAGTGGACAAGCAAACCGGCGTGGTGCTCTCGCCCAAGTCGGGCGCGCTCAACTTGGTGACGGTGGGTGCTCTTACCGGCGCAGCCATCGTGGGCGCTGTGGGTGGCGGCGTGGCACTGGCTCATGCTGCACGCAAGGAGTAAGTTCTCCACACATTCTATTGGTATCGTCACGGGCGGCTGTAGTGCCGCTCGTGACGTATGTATGTAAAACCAGCCCTGCTCTAACGAAAAACGTCAACGGGACTGGAGAAGGGCAGGCTCATTTATGAGTGAGACAGGCTCGCCACAACGTGCGCCGCGCCGCACTGGCCTCATCGTTGCCTTGGCCATCTTTGTGATCATTTGCGTAGTGGGCGGCATTCTGGGCGGAACGTATCTTCTCAACACGTATACGCAGATTTCGGACGTGCAAAATTCCCAGGACATCGTCCCCAAGCTGCCTGAGGGAGCCGATGCGGGCGCCAACGGAACGGCAGAGCAACTCGCCAACGCGCAGGATGTCCAGGAGGGCACCATCGACTTCGAAACCCTCCAAAAGACCAACCCCGACGTGTATGCCTGGCTCTACATCCCGAACACACACGTTAACTACGCCGTGTGCCAGAGTGCGGAGCGCAACGACTATTACCTCACGCACGCGGCAGATGGCAGCGAGTCGCAGGTGGGCGCTATTTTCTCCGAGGCGCAGTTTAACCACAAGGACTTCAACGATCGCGTAACCGTCCTCTATGGTCACAACGGCTACGCAGACGTAATGTTCTCGGACCTGCACAACTACGAGCTACAGGAATATGTGGACGCGCATAACAAAATCTATGTGTATACACCCGGAAAGGTGCGCACGTATGAGGTCTTTAGCACCTTCTCGGCGGGGGACCGACACATAATGGATGCATTTGACCTCACGAGCGACGAGGGATTTGAGACATTTGTTAACTATGTTAAATCGCCCGAGTCGCTTGACGCGCATGTGGCAAACGTTCAGATTGATGCAGGTGACAAAGTCTTGGTACTCTCTACGTGCAACACGGGTGCACTGGAGTCCCAAGGTCGATATCTGGTGTGTGGAGTATTGGTAGATGAGCAAACAGCAGAGTGATGATGAAGAGATAGCAACGTCCGTCTTAGCAGGGCATGGGAGGCATGGCTCCGGGGAGGTGACCGTCCTCCAGGATCCCAACGATCCCGATTCCGTGATTATTCGTACCAGAAAGCGTGTGCGCAAGCATGCGCACAGGACCAAAAAGCGCAAGATGAGCCCAGGCGTAAGGGCGTTGGTGGTTGTGCTTGGGGTTGTGCTGGGTTTGGCTACCGCTGTGGGCATCTCGCTTGCCATAGCGGTGCATATGGGCAACATGAACCTGCACAAGGTCCTGGAAGACAAGGGCGAGGCAATTGGCAACACGGCCGCCAAGGCGAGCAACGACGGCCAGCTGGTGGAGTACAAAGGGCACACGTATGAGTACAACAAGGATGTGGTGTCCTTCGTGCTCATCGGGCACGACGACGAGCAGCTGGCTGGCTACGAGGGGCGTTCGCTTGCCGACACCATCGTGCTCTTTACCTTCAACACGGCAAACAACAAGGTCCGCGCTACGGTGGTTCCGCGCAACACCTGGTGTGGGGTGGACCTCTTCGATGAGAACGGCAACTACACCACCACACGCGACATGCAGATTACCCTGAGCCACGGCGTAAACTTGCCCACCACCGGCGAGTGTGCGCAAAACACGGTGCGCTCCGTGTCGCGCCTCATGTACAATATGCCCATGACCTATTACGTGGATTTTGGCCGTGAGGTGGTGTCAAACGCGGCCACGGCCGTTGGTGGCGTACAGGTTGAGGCGCTGGAGACCATTCCCGGGACGGAGATCGTGGAGGGCGAGACATACCTGCTCGATGGCGACTTGGCGTATAGCTACGTATCGTATCGCGAGACGGACAAGGACGAGTCGGCCTTGGACCGACAGGAGCGCCAGGCGCAGTTCATTCGTGCATTTGCCGCCAAAGTGGCAGGCATGGGCGTACCGGGCATCCTGGATGTATATAATGGCATCTCGGCAGACCTCGTTACCAACCTCGGCATTAGCGAGGTTTCGTATCTTGCGTCATGCTTTGTGTTGGGCGACAATGCCGAGTTGGAGGTTGCCCAGCTCAAAGGCAAGACGAAGGTGGGACGTGAGGCCGATGGTGAGGAGTACGAGCAGTACCACCTCAGCAAAGACAGCGTGTTGCAAAACACGTTGGCGGCGTACTACACGCAAAAGGACTAAGGACAAGAGGTAAGGCGAACCATGACCCTATTGGAACTGCTCACATTGCTCCGGCAGCGCTTGGTGCTGGTGTTGGTACTGCCCATTGTGTGTGCACTGGGCACGGCTGCCTATTGCTGGACAAAGATGCCAAACGAATATACTGCCGAGACGTCCATCTATGCGCTCACTAAGTCTGAGTCCAAGGAAGTAGACGGCATCGAGACGGTTACGGCCACGGACCTGAGCGCCTCCCAAATGCTGGCCAACGACTTTGCGGAGCTCGTGAAGAACGAGCAGCTGCAAGAGAACACCGCTGAAGCCCTGGGGCTCGAAGACCTGAGCGACTACAAGATTAGCGTGGTGTCTTCCACCACCACGCGCGTGCTCAAGGTGTCGGTTACCGGTGCCGATCCAGAGAGCGTTGCCCTCGTGGCCAACAAGCTGGCATCGAGCATTG
Source organism: Atopobiaceae bacterium (assembly GCA_017513965.1). Taxonomy (GTDB): domain Bacteria; phylum Actinomycetota; class Coriobacteriia; order Coriobacteriales; family Atopobiaceae; genus RUG440. The sequence continues at coordinate 1,431 of JAFWMI010000084.1, read as the reverse complement.
GCAAGACGGCCGTGCGCATTATGAACGTTAAGGCCGTCAACGTAATTAGCAAGGCCAAGACGCCCACCGAACCCTCTGGGCCGCGTCGCGTGATGTACACGGCGGTGGCTGGCATGGCCGGGCTCTTTGCCGCGGTTGCCATAGTGGTGTTCCTGGACATGCTCGATACCACCATCCGCAACGACGAGGAGGCTACCGAGCTTCTTGGCGCCCCCGTAATTGGGCGTTTTCCGCTCGATAAAGTAGGGAGAGGCTAGATGTTCACATTGAACAGGCGTAAGAGAAAGCAGCAGAAGAACCTTCGGCCCACGCTGGAAGTGGTCTCGTCCAATGCCATGCGCAACGCCGCCAACACGTTGCTTTCCAACATTGAGTTCTCGAGCGTGGATGAACCCATAAAGTCTGTGGCAATAACCTCCACCATACCCAACGAGGGCAAGTTCACGGTTGCTTTGGCTCTTGCCTCCGCTGCGAGCCAAATGGGAAAGACGGTCCTTGTTATGGAGGGCGACCTGAGGAGGCACTCGCTGCGTGCAACCCTCAACGCGCATCCGCAGCACGGACTCCATGCGACGCTCGCAGGAAGCGTATCGCTCGACGAGGCGGTGGTAGAGACGCCGCTCAAGGGCGTGATGTTCTTGGACGCAGAGCCAGGCATTCCCAATCCGGAGGAGCTTCTCAGCTCCAATCGCTACACCGCGCTCATCCGGGAGGCTCGCGAATCGTACGACCTCGTGATCGTTGACACGCCGCCCGTTGCAGCCTTTGCCGATGCGGCCATGGTTGCGCACAAGGTGGACGGGGTGCTCATGGTGGTTCGGGAGAACTTCACCGACAAGCGCAATGCCCAGCTTGCCATGGAACAGCTGCGTGCGAGTTCCACGCGAATCCTGGGACTTGTTATGAACTGCGAGGAGCGTTCCTCGGGCGGTGGGTATGGCTATTACTATGGCTACTACTACGAGGACAAGAAGGTGGCCAAGGATAGCCCAGAGGCTCAGGAAGCGCTCAAAGCGGTCGGAGAGCAGTAAGGCGGCACGACGGGTCCATGCACGACGAACATTGTCACATAATCTGGGGCGTTGACGATGGATCGCCAGACTGGCAAACCACCTGCCAGATGGTGGAGAAGGCGCGTGCATGTGGAATCACACAGATGACCTGCACCCCGCACATGCGTTGGCGGGACTTCGATCAGGTCAAGGTGAAGGACCGTTTTGCTCGGCTGGCTGAGTATGCACCTGACATTACATGGACGCTGGGCTATGAGGTGTATTACAAGCGTTTACTCGAGCTTGGGCTTGAGCATGCACGCGAGTTTGTTATCGGAAACACCAACACACTACTGCTGGAGTTCAACAGCGGTGCGCATGTTCCGCACGATTGGGAGCGTACGTTCTATACGCTGCGAGGTACCTATGGGTTGGATTT
>JAFWMI010000083.1 GCA_017513965.1 Atopobiaceae bacterium | reverse complement strand
GAGGTAACGGGCATGCGTGCGTCTGGTGACGTGCCGTTTGACGACCGAAAGTGCAAGGACATGCTCATTTGTGCCACCACCGTCATGGGTGCCAATGGGGCCGATGCCAACGAGACAGCTCAAGCCATGCTGCGCTATTCGGAAGAGGTAGGTTTTGAACCGCTGCCAGTGGTGCGCGAGATTCCCTTCTCGTCCGCGCGTAAGTACTCGGGCTGTGTGACCGAGGATGGCCGCTCGATCGTCGTGGGCGCCGCACAGTTCGTTCTGGGTGAGGACTTCCCGCTCTACGAGGCTGAGGTGCGTTCGTTTGCGCCCACCGAGCGTGTGCTGTGCATTGCCGAAGTTCCCTCCTTTGGGCCCAAGGGCGAACTCGAAGGCAAGCCGACCGTCCTTGGATACGTGGGCATCAGTGACGAGGTGCGTGAGTCTGCGCCCGATACCATCGACTTCTTTAAGGCGCAGGGTGTGGATGTGCGGGTTATCTCGGGTGACGACCCCAGGACGGTCTCGGCGATTGCCCAGTATGTGGGCATAGACGGAGCGGAGCGCTATGTGGATGCCACCACGCTCCAGTCAAACGAAGACATGCTCGAGGCCGTGCGGAACAACGTTGTGTTTGGTCGCGTGACGCCTCAGCAAAAGCGTTCCCTCGTGCAGGCGCTGCACAAGGACGGCCATGTGGTTGCCATGACGGGCGATGGCGTAAACGACGTGCTTGCCCTCAAGGAGGCGGACTGCTCGGTCGCCATGGCATCAGGCTCTGCCGCAGCACGCAACGTAGCCGAGATAGTGCTCGCCGACAATGACTTTTCTCATATGCCAGAAGTGGTGGATGAGGGCAGGCGCTCCATCAACAACCTCCAACGCTCTGCCTCGCTGTTCCTAGTGAAGACCGTCTTCTCAGCCGTGTTGGCGTTGGTGTGCATCATCTTGCCGCCATATCCGTTCATCCCCATCCAGATGACCCTCCTCTCTTCGTCAATTATCGGTTGGCCGTCGTTCGTGCTCGCGCTTGAGCCTAACCATGACCGTGTGAGGGGCAGCTTCCTCTACACCGTCTTGAGACGGTCTTTGCCCGCCTCGGCTGCAATCGTCTTCGCGCTGGTCGCCGTGCAGGTTGCCGAGCGCGTATGCGGCTTGAGCTTCGCCCAGGCGTCAACGCTCTCCATGTACCTTACTGGCATTGTGGGTATTGCGCTCATCGTGCGTATCTCCCAGCCGCTCACGCCGCTCCGTTGGGCGCTGCTCGTATCGGTGGTGGCCATGCTCTTGGGCGGCAGCCTGCTGTTCCGCGACTTCTTTATGCTGGCACCCATGACTTCGTTCATGGGAGTGTTCATGGCAGTGGTGGGAGTGCTTGCCCTGGTGCTGTTCACCGTTTTGTATAACCGCCTTAAGAGCGGAGATGGCCAAACGGACGCGCTTGCGCGCCTTGTCTCGAAGCTGGAGGATAACGCATGACGATTGAGGTAACGTTTGACGCTGCGGTGAGGGCAGCGCGTAAGCCAAAGGAGCTGGTTGTTGGCAACGTGCGCCGGCTCGTGTACGACGTCTCGGGCATTCCCGGTGCGGACAAGCTTCCGCGCGCCTTGGTTGTTCTGCTCGAGAATGTGGTTCGCAACGCGGTAACCGACGACGATGCCGTGCAGGCGGCATGGCGCGTGGTGCAGGCTGGGCTTGCCGGCGCCCAGGGCGACGAGATCGAGTTCATGCCAGCTCGCGTGCTGTTCCAGGACTTTACGGGCGTGCCGGTGTTCGTTGACTTTGCCGCCATGCGTGACGCCATGGTTGCCCGTGGGGGTGACCCCAAGCTGGTGAATCCACGTATTCCCTGCACGCTTGTGGTGGACCACTCCGTGATTGCCGACTGTGCGGGATGTGACGACGCCGTCGAGCGCAACGAGATCCTTGAGGCGAGGCGCAACCGTGAGCGTTTTGCCTTCCTCAAATGGGCATCGCGCTCGTTCGACAACGTGGAGATTGTGCCGCCGGGTGGCGGCATTTGCCATCAGCTCAACATCGAGCGCTTCTGTAGCGTGGTCACCACCGACGCGCTCGCTTCGAGCGGTGACCAGGTTGCCTGCTTCGACACGCTCGTGGGGACTGACTCCCATACGACTACGGCAAATGGCCTGGGCGTTCTTGGCTGGGGTGTGGGCGGTATCGAGGCGGAGGCAGCCGCACTTGGCCAGCCCATCTCCATGCTCGTGCCACCGGTGGTGGAGCTTCGACTCGTGGGTTCGCTCAATGACGGCGTAAGTGGCATGGACGTTGCCCTCACCACCTGCAAGCTTCTGCGCGAGGCGGGCGTGGTTGGTACGCTCGTTGAGGTAACGGGTCCTGGCGTGGCGAGCCTTACGGCTACGCAACGCGCCGCCGTGGCCAACATGACGCCAGAATACGGTGCGACCACGACGCTGTTCCCTGTTGATGACGTTGCCTGCGATTATCTTGAGCTTACGGGGAGGGATGCGAGCGAGGTCGCGTTTGCGCGCGCCTACCTTGAGGCTCAGGGCGTAATGGGTGTGGGTGGCGAGCGTACGTACGCCCGCTCGATCACGCTCGACCTCGCCGAGGTGCAAACCTGCCTGGCGGGACCGTCGAGGCCACACAACTACGTTACGCCGGCAAAGCTCTCGGCGCAGTTCCGCGCCGCTGCACGGGAGCACGGCAAGCAGAACCTGTCCGAGCGCTTTGAGGTCGAGCTCGACGGAACGACGTATGAGCTTGGTCATGGTGCCATGGCCATTGCGGCCATAACGAGCTGCACTACGGCAACCGACCCCGCAATGATGGTCGCTGCTGGTCTATGCGCTCAGCATGCGGTAGACCGTGGGCTTACGGCAAAGCCGTGGGTCAAGCGCATCCTGGCGCCCGGTAGTCGTGCGACGGAGCTTCTTTTGAAGAATGCTGGTCTTACCGAGCCGCTCTTCAAACTAGGATTCTACACGTGCGGCTTTGGCTGCATGACCTGCATCGGCAATTCCGGATCGATTCATCCGGCACTTCATGAGCTTGCGGGTAAGATGGAGCTTACGAGCGTGCTTTCCGGTAACAGGAACTTCGATGGGCGCATTTCGCCAGATGTGGCGCAGAACTTCCTTACGCAGCCCGCATTGGTGGTTGCCTACGCGCTTGTGGGCAGCGTTGACGTAGACCTTACCAAGGAGCCGTTGGGAAGCGACGCCCAGGGCAATCCGGTGATGCTCACAGATATTATGCCGACGAACGAAGAAATCGAGGAGGCACTCTCGCGGGTCCTTACTCAGGACCTGTTTAGCGCGGGGGCCGAGGGACTCTATGAGGGGTCTGCTGCCTGGCAGGAGATACCCTTCGAGCAGTCCGACACGTTCCCTTGGGACCCTGAGTCAACGTACGTGCGTCGTCCTCCCTACTTCGAGCAAGCCCAGCGTCGCGACGAGGTCGCTCTTTCGGGTGCACGCCCGCTCGCCTTCCTGGGCGACTTTGTTACCACCGACCACATCTCTCCCGCAGGCTCCATCGCCTCCAACTCACCCGCTGCGCATTATTTGCGAGAGCATGGCGTGAGCGAGGAGGACTTTAACACCTACGGGAGTCGCCGCGGAAACCATGAGGTGATGATGCGGGGGACGTTTGCAAACATCCGCCTGCAAAACGGCCTTGCAGACGGTCGTAACGGTGGTTGGACGAGGGATTTGCTCACGGGTGAGATAGTGAGCATATACGACGCCGCCATGGATGCAAACGACGCGGGAATACCCCTTATCGCGCTGGCTGGCAAGCTCTACGGCTCTGGATCGAGCCGCGACTGGGCGGGGAAGGGGCCGGCGCTCCTGGGCGTTCGCGCGGTGATCGCCGAGAGTTTTGAGCGAATCCACCGCTCCAACCTGGTGCAGATGGGCGTCTTGCCGCTCGAGTACCTCCCGGGTGACTCGGCTGCAACCCTTGGTCTTACGGGAACAGAGACGTTCGAGATCTCGTCTGCGGGCGATCGCAAGGCGCATGTGGTGGCGCGGCGTGGGGACACGTGCATAGCGTTTGATTGCGTGGTGCGTGTGGATACGCCCATGGAGCGCGAATTCATGGCTGCCGGTGGTATCCTGCCCTACGTGCTCGAGAGTTTGTTGTAGGAAGGGCAGGGCGCGACAATGTGTCGCGCCCTGCTTGAAGGAGGGGCCTGTGAAATGTCCTAGCTGCGGGACGCTCGTCCAGGATGGGCTGGACGTTTGTCCTGCGTGCCATGCCTCGTTGGTCGCGATGCATACCGAGGTGGCGCCCGACGTAACTTGGTGCGAGAGCTGTGGCTCAGCCATACCCATGGATGTGCGGGCGTGTCCGGCATGTGGCATGCCGGTGGCAGGGGCGTATGACGACGAGTACGAGGAGGAGCCAAAGGAGGAAACTGCCGAGTCGGAAGTCAGCTCCTTGGTGAGTGCCATTCCACCCGAGCCGACAGAGAATCCCGAGCAACCCACAAGGAATCCCGAAGACAAGCAGCGACGCATGCGTCATCTGCTGATTGCGACCGTGGCGGCACTGGTGCTCGTGGGCGGAGGTACCCTCTTCATCACGAGGCCATGGGACCCCGCGGCGTATTCCATTCACGCTACTGAAGACGCGGATACCTCCATGGAGGGCTTTCCGGGCACCGTTACGCATCTGAGCTCGCAGGACCATGTTGAGGACGCGGCTTGGAAGGCGTATTTGTCCGATGCGCAGGGTTTTTTGGAGCGCTTCCGCGATCGGATGGGCACCATGGCCAACAATGCGGATGTGTTGTATGAGTTGCTGCCGGGTGGGACGGCGGCCGGAGACTATGCTCGTGTGCACGATCGCGCGTTGGCAGCGCAAAAGATGCGTGAGGAGCTGGAGGGAACAACGCGAATCGCCACGCGTCTCGTTTTGCCCGACACCTCGCTGGATGCTTACCGAGATTCGCTGATTGTGGTCGCATCCTATTTGGGAGGGGAGCTCGACACGCTCAACAAGGCTTGGATGGCGGCTGACGCGGCACAAAGCGAGGAGGACGCGAGCGAGGAAGTGCGTATTGCCCTGCGGCGGTCATCGGACCAACACGACTTTGGTGAGTGGCAAAGTCTGTTTAGGAATTCATACGAGAGCATTCGAAGCGACGGTTCGTAAGCCAAAGTCCATGTGTTACCATCAGTCGCCGTTTTACGTGTGAGATGCATGTGAATGATGCGCGCACCTGTTAGAATCTAAGTGGGCACTTACGTTTTGTGATGGAGGAAAAGGCATGGTTCGTTTTGGGGATCCACTCTACACGCCCGAATACGCCGTAAAGGGTGACGAGTGCGCTGTATTCAACACCAGCCGCGGCACCGTGCGCGTACGTTTGGACGGACGTGGGGCACCAATCCATGTTGCGAACTTCTGCGAGCTTGCCACCTCGGGGTTCTATGACGGAACAAAGTTCCATCGGTTCGTTCCCGGCTTTGTGATTCAGGGGGGCGATCCCAACACGCGAGACATGACGCCAGCCGACGTTGCTGCCGGAAGACTTGGTCCTGCGGGTATGCCCGGTACGGGTGGACCCGGATATCGAATCCGCGAGGAGTTTACGTCCAACCCGCGCAATAGCCATGTGGACGGCGCGCTTGCAATGGCTCGCTCGCAAGATCCCAATTCCGCTGGCTCTCAGTTCTATTTCTGTCTGGGACCACAGCACGGACTCGATTCGGGGTACACCGTATTCGGGACAACGGTTGAGGGAAAAGAAGTTATCGCCTCGCTTCGTGCGGGTGACGTACTAGAATCTGTAACGATTGAGCGCGCCCAGTAGCGGGACGCGATGGAGATCGAGGAGTTAACGTGAATCAGGAATTGTTCGAAGCCGGGTATGCAGCATATCGTTCGGGCGATTGGGCACACGCCGCAGCATCGTTTGCACAGGCAAAATCAACGGGGGAGCACGCGGGGCGCGTAGACCACCTGTTGGGCAACTGCCTCATGAAACTTGGTCGCTACGACGACGCGGCTGCCGCCTATGCAGAGGCGCTTGCCGATGAGACGTATGGCATGGTTGGCGCATTGAGCACCAACCGTGGTCGCGCACTCATCGCGGCGGGAAGGCTGCCGGAGGCAATCGAGGCGCTTTCTGTTGCAGTGCAGGATCCAAACTATAGGACGCCGTACAAGGCATACAACGCGCTTGGTGGCGCCTATCGTGCTACAGGCGACATCCGCAACGCAGGCATTGCCTATCGCAATGCGGCCATAGACGAGTCGAATCCCGATCCGAGTGCGTCACTGCGCAAGCTGGGTAGCTGCTTCATGGATCTGGGACGTCCCGCAGACGCGGTGGAGTCCTTTAGGACGGCGCTGGACTTCTCGAACACCAACGACGGCAACAACGCGATCTATTGCGATCTGGCACTTGCCTACGTTGCCGCCAACCGCATGTCCGAGGCCGTCGACGCGTTTGACCATGCGACTGCGGATGGGACGTATGTGCTTTCACCCGAGGCGCAGGCCGCCTATGATGCTGCCCGCAACGCAGTGGCGGCTCGCACCGGTGCGCAGCGTGTCTCGGAGACGGACGACATGTTGGCGGCTGCCGGCTATGGTTCGTATCCGGTGGATCCCCTCGATCCCACGGGTGCCACCTCAGACAGCCTCATGCCAAGTCCCGAGGATACGGGCTTCTTCTCGGTAAACGAGGAGGATTTGGTGCAGGACGATCGTCGCAGGCGGCGCAAGCGCGGCGGAAGGGTGTTCGTTGTCATCCTCGTGCTGCTGCTTCTCTTGGCGGCAGCAGCTGGATTTGCCTACTACAGCGGCTTTGGCTGGCCCACGCAGGAGAGCGTGGTGGAGGACGTCTTTGCCGAGAAGACGAATAACGGCGATGTGAACAAGTACTTGGCACCGAGTCTTTCCAGCGAGTCAAAGCAGTTCCTCGTACAAATGATTCCAGGCGGCGCCTCCGTAAAGATTACGGGCGTTAACCGTGCCATGAGCAACTCAGAGGTCATGGTTACTGCCACGCTTGCCGAGGGCGGAGAGCAGAGCTTTACCATCTCGCTTGTTCGCGATGGCATTGGTTGGAAGGTAAGCGACGTTCAGCCCGTGTTCGTTTCGCTGGACTCCTCTCAGGCTACGGTTAGCAACGATGCCAACAAGACGTCTGAGGGTAACAAGACGTCGGAGGGTAACGGCACGTCAGATAACAACGAAGGTTCTGAGAACAACTCTGGCGATGGCGGGTCTTCCGACGACTCTTCGTCCGACGAGGGCTCGGTTTCCGCCGAATAGACTTACGAGCATAGCGTTCTTCCGCACGCACTCTTTATTAAGGATTGGAAGAAATGGCGTTCTTTGACTCATTGTTTGGGGAATACGGCGGTGACCTTGCCATCGACCTTGGCACTGCCAATACTCTTGTGTCGGCACGTGGGCGCGGTATCGTGCTCAACGAACCGTCTGTGGTGGCCATAGACAAGACCGAAGACCGTGTACTTGCCGTTGGTGCGGATGCAAAACGCATGATCGGCAGGACGCCGGGTTCGATCATCGCAGAACGTCCTCTCAAGGATGGCGTGATCGCTGACTTCGACGTAACCGAGGTCATGTTGCGCTATTTTATCGAGAAGGCTCGTACGCGGCAGTATCCGTGGACGCCACGACCGAGGGTGGTCGTTTGCGTGCCGTCGGGCGTCACGTCGGTGGAGAAGCGCGCGGTATTCGAGGCCACCATTCAAGCTGGCGCTCGTCAGGCGTATCTCATCGAGGAGCCCATGGCAGCGGCCATTGGTGCGGACCTACCCATTGAGGACCCCACCGGCTCCATGGTCGTGGACATTGGTGGAGGTACCACCGAGGTGGCTGTGATTGCCATGGGTGGCATCGTCGTGTCCAAGTCCATAAGGACTGCTGGAGACGAGTTCGACCAGACAATCCTTGAGCATGTGCGTGACGTCTACAAGCTCTCCATTGGTGAGCGTACGGCCGAGGACATCAAGATCAAGGTTGGTTCGGCGGCGCCGCTCGTGGAGGAGTTGGATGTTGAGGTGAACGGCCGTGACGTGATGAGCGGCATGCCCAAGACGGTGCGCATTGAGAGCGAGGAGATTCGCCGCGCATTGGACAAGCCGCTTGACGAGGTTACCAAGGCAGTAAAAGATGCGTTGGACGCAACTCCTCCCGATTTGGCAAGTGACCTCATGTACTACGGGATACTGCTCACCGGTGGTGGCGCATATCTTAGGGGATTGGACCAGAGGCTACGTGACGAGACAGGCGTTCCGGTCAACGTGAGCCCCACGGCTCTCGAGAACGTAGTCAACGGGTGCGCGCGCGTGCTCGAGGCGAACGCACTGTCTGGAGGCTTCGTTCAGAGCGCCGGTCTCTAGGAGAAAACCTCATGCAGAAGATGCCCTCCATGTCTCATGGGCGGAGTCGTGCGGCTGCTGCCAAGCTTCGTAAGTCGGATGCGGCGGCAGGTGCTGGCACCTTGACCCTCGTGCTCGTCGTTATATCGTTGATTGTCTTCACGGTGAGTGCTCGCGACACAGGCGACGGCTTTTTTGGACATGTGCGTGGTGCCGTACAGACCATCACCTCGCCCATTCGCACTATCGGCAGCGCCATCACGTCGCCCTTCTCGGGGTTTGGCAACATCATGCGCAACCTAACCGCCGACGAGCAGACGCTTACGGAGCTGCGTGAAGAGAACGAGCGTTTGGTAGCGCGCAATGTGGAGCTTGAGGAGGCTCAGCTCACGGCACAACGGCTTCAGGCATTGTTGGACGTGCGGGACTCGTACCAGTTGACCTCCATCGCAGCGCGCGTGATTTCTGGCTCCATGGATTCGTGGACGGCAACGGTCATAATTGACAAAGGCTCTGCCGCAGGCGTCTCTGTTGGCATGCCCGTGGCAAACGAGTACGGAGCGGTTGGGCAGGTTATCTCCTGCGCGGCCACGACGGCTACGGTACGCTTGTTGGAGGACGAGGGATCATCGGTTTCCGCGATGCTGCAGACAAGCCGCGCGCAAGGAATGCTGCGAGGATCTGTAGACGGCACCTTGCACCTCACCCTCATTCGCACCGACCAAACCGTGGACGTGGGATCAGTCGTCGTCACCAGCGGATTGGGCGGAGTGTTTCCCAAGGGTTTGCCAATGGGCAAGGTTTCCAGTGTAGAGAGTGATCCGGGGGCGACATACTACGACATCACCGTTGAACCGTTCACCCGTGTTGGCAACCTCGAGGAAGTCTTGGTCATTACCTCCCTCACCGAAGGCCAGCAGGCAAGCGCCGATGACATTGCCAGTGCCGACGCGGCTGACCTGGAGGCGGCCAGCGGCAGGAGCGCGGGTGACTCAAACTACACCACAGAGTCCATCTACGACACAAACGAGACGTCGGAAGGCGATGTGGAGGGCGATGCTCCGGATGAGGGTGTGAACACGGCGACTATGGGCGGCGTGAACGAAACGACGCAGCCGGGCGGCGGCATTATTGCGAATGACGCCACAACCGATGAGGTGGGCTAGGCATGCAGATTAAGGATGCGAACAAACACAGGAGGTCAACCGCATTGCTCGCGGTTGGTTGCCTATTGCTGCAAATTGCGCTTGCCCCGAACATCGCACTAGGAAACGGGCGAGCCAACTTTGCGCTTGTGTTCACGGGGGTCTATGCCCTGTCCGTGGGTGGGCGCTCTGGGGTCGTGGCGGGCTTTTTGTCAGGCTTGGTCTTCGATCTGCTCACGACGGGACCCTTTGGACTCATGTCGGGTATTGCCACGGTGTTTGCCTTTGGTTTGGGCAGGGAGGCTCGTAATCGTTTTGCCGACGGCTTCGTTGCGTCACTCTCGGCATTTGGCATTGGCTTGCTCGCGGCTCTGGCCACATACAATCTGGCGATGCTCGTCGTGGGTGAGTCGGCCGACTTCTTCGACATCCTCTTCCTGCGTACGTTTCCCAGCTTCGCGCTCACGTTCGTGTGCTTCTTGCCATTTGCGCGCCACCAAGTGCGCACCGCCTCCCAAGGGCATGGCCTTGGTACGGGTAACGCGAGCGGGAAGCACGGTGGCCACTATGACGTGCATGGCATCTAGGTGACCCTATGAGCTTGTCTACCATCATCGTCATCCTGCTCGTGATACTCGTACTTGCACTCGTTGGTTTGTACGTGTTCTACAACCGGGACGACCGACGGTTCACGCTGGACATTGGAGGTGCCGCCCCTCGAGCGGCAGGTGGCAACGACTCCTCTGCAGAGCATACCGTGCGAAACCGCCTGTTGGGACTTGGCCTTGCCTGTACGGGCTTGGTTGCGGGTCTCATTGCTCGCCTTTGGTCCATGCAGTTGGTCGCAAGCGACGAATACGTGGAGCAGGCAGAGTCCAACAGGACGCGGAGCATTTCCATTGCGGCGCCCCGTGGTCGCATACTCGATCGGTATGGCAACGAGCTCGTGGGCAATCGTCCGAGCCTTACGGTTGTCTCCAAGCCTGAGGTGGCCGATAAGGCCATTGAGGTGCAGCTGCTCGCAAACCTCATTGGCATGCCAGCGGCTGCGGTCAGGCGTAAGATTCAAGACCAGAGCTCCGGCGCCCAAAGCGACCGCACGGTGGCCTCGGACGTCTCGCGCCGCGTGGTGGCGTTTATCGGAGAGCACCCCTACCTCTTTGAGGGCATAACCGTGGAGGAGCGCTCAGTCCGCTCGTATCCCTTTGGGCGTTTGGCCGCGCACGTCGTGGGATATACGGGACCGGTGACGACCGAGCTCTTGGAAGAGAGCAGCAAAGACGTGCGCGAGAACGCCATCGTGTACGAGGCGGGCGATACGGTTGGCCAGGCAGGCGTTGAGCTGGAGTACGAGAGCGTGCTGCAAGGCATACGCGGAGAGCAGCGCGTGTATGTGGACGCGAGCGGTTCGGTGCTGGAGTATTCCACCTCGGTTGAGCCCCAACCGGGCTCCGACGTCATTCTTACGCTCGACGCAAAGCTCCAACAGGCTGCGGAGGACTCGCTGGAGCGCGTTATGCGCGAGATTCGCAAGTCCAAGGTGAGTCCCAACTGCGTGGCTGGGTCCGTTATCGTCATGGACGTGACGAATGGCGAGATTCTTGCCATGGCGAGCGCGCCCTCGTATTCTCCCAACATATTTGTGGGCGGCATCTCAAACGACGACTGGAATATGCTGCAGTCCGAGAAGAGCGACAACCCGCTCATGAATCGCGCCGTGGCCGGCCTGTATCCCTCTGGGTCCACCATCAAGCCCGTCATGGCCTTTGCGGCGCTGGACAACGGCATCGCCACAGACAAGAGCGACTATGAATGCACTGGCTGGTGGACCGGATTTGGCGCGGCATCGGGCCAATACTGTTGGGAGCGCAGCGGTCACGGTCACATGACGCTTCAGTCGGGCATCTCCTTCTCGTGCGACGTCGTGTTCTATGAGATAGGCAAGGGATTCTTTGAGTCGGACAACCCCGAGGGCATGCAGGAGAAGCTGCGCGAGTGGGGTTTGGGGCAGGCTACGGGCATAGACCTGCCGGGCGAATCCATTGGGCGCGTCCCCGACGCCGAATGGAAGTACAACTACTATACCGAGGCCGCAGAAGCGGACCGCCAGTGGAAGGGCGGCGACTTCGCCAACCTCGCCATCGGCCAAGGCGACCTCCTGGTTACGCCCATACAGCTCACGAGCGCCTTCGCGGGCATTGCGATGAAGGGCGAGCAATGGCGGCCCCATGTGCTCAAAAGCGTGCGCTCGAGCACGGGCTCGGGCTCTGTGGTGGATTACGAACCTCAGGTGCTCAGATCAATTGACGAGGCTGATGACTATGTTAAGCTCGTGCATGCCGGCATGGTGGGTGCCGTGTACGAGGAGAGCGAGTTTATTGCGCAGATATTCGGCACCATGAAGGAGAAGGTCGCCGCCAAGTCCGGTACCGCAGAGCGCATTGGGCACAATCCCACGGCGTGGTACCTGTGCTTTGCACCTGCGGATGACCCCAAGTATGTGGTTGCGGCAAACATCGAGGAGGCCACGTGGGCCTCGAGTTCTGCCCTGTACGTGGCTAGAGACGTTTTGGGCGCCATCTACGGCGAGCCGAGCGATGCGACGATCTACATTTCGCCCGTCGATATTGGCGGCTAGTCGGTAGGGGAGGGATACATGGCACAGGACCAAGGAATACGGGAGACAGAACCCAAGACCGTTGAAGGTTGTTGTCAGAGGCGATCATAAGCCAGACAAGTGGGATATCTCTGGAAAAGTACACGGAAAGG
>JAFWMI010000082.1 GCA_017513965.1 Atopobiaceae bacterium | reverse complement strand
GCGTTCCCAATGGTCGAGAAGGGCGAGATGGAGGCCTGTTCGAGAATGATGTTGCCCATCCCCATTGATTCGGCATGTACCCAGACGGAGGGGTGCACATAGTTGGGCATCTCGTACCCGTCTTGCACGGCGCGCTCAAAAGCTTGCTTCCGCACGGTGCCCATCCTGCTGTACCCAACGGCAACGAGCATCTGATACTCCGACGGAGGAAACTGCTCGCGCACGTCCTCGTAGGCGACCACGGGCTTTCCGAGGAAGCCGTCCTCCGTCACGTACGCCCTGTCCACCGTATAGCAGGCGATGGACCAGTTGGTGGTCGTCTCGATATAGTACGTGATGAGATGGGCAAAGTTGCCGAGACCAAAGATCACCAGCTTCTTACGCTCCTCGCGCTCACCCGCAGCTTCAGATACCATCACGATCACCCCCGCCTTACAGCCTCACAGAGCCGTTACCAAATGATTCCCGCATGGCCGCCTTCGGGCGTCGCCACGGTGACTTCGAGCACTTTCTTGATGCCTTCCATACGCTCCAGGAGCTTTTCGCGGCTCTGCGCAGAGACCGTGATGGCAAAGCGAGACGTCTTGTCCTCCGGCCCCTTGTCGATGACGAGCCCCTCGTGGATGCTGCCGAGTTGATTGCGATGCACATACGGGAGCCCTTGGACCTCTTCGCGTCCACGAATCTCCACGACGGTGCCGACGGGCAGGTAGAAGGCAAGGTATCCGCAGACAATGCCGGTCTCGTGGGGAACGGGCGCCTCGGAAAGCTTGCCCGTGGCGATGTCAACGAGGAACCTCTCCGGCTGCACTCCGGTCCTCAGCGGAATCTGGTCGGACGAGCAGTAGGTTCCGCCCCCGCGGGCCGCCGCCTCAAGCAGGTAGGCGTCAATGCCATCCGAGATGAACTCGCTCTCTGTGATGCCCTGCTTGAGACCAAAGCCAGTGATGATGCGTTTGTTGAGCTCGAGCACCTTCGAGACCAGTTCTGAGGGCGCCGTGGACGGACTGATGCGCGTCCTGGCAGCGAAGGCGTCGGGGATGTCGAAGGGGTCCGAGTCACCGATGATGAGGTTGGTGAACTGGTAATCGAAGGCCATGCCCTCGATGTAGAACTCGCGGCCGTTCTCGATGTACTGCTCCACGATGACCTGGCCATCGGAAGACCAGCCTGCCGACTCGGCAAAGTGGTTCCTTATGGCTTCCTCATCCAAACAGGCAAAGACGCCACGGCTGCCCTGGGTGTCAAGCGGCTTCAGGATCACCGGCTTTCCCAAAGAGCGATAGAAGCTGATCGCCTCGGCCTCATCCGAAGTCACGATATGCGCGAGCATGGGAATCCCCAGCTCTGTCATACGTTTCTTCATGAGGGCCTTGTCGGTAAACAGCTCGCCAGTTTCGCTTCCGATGCCAGGAAGGCCCATGCGCTCGGCAACGTAGGCCACCGTGCGTACGGCGATGTCTGTCTGGTCAGTCATCACACCGCATATGTCGTGCTCTTGGGCGAAGCGAAGGATGGTCTCCTTATCCCTCACGTCACAAAGAACCACGTCGGAGACGTACTGACGGAACTCGTCCGGCACGACGGGGGCAGCCACCACGACTTGGTAGTCTTGAGCGGCACACTCGATGAGCGGGCGCTGAAACTCCCCGGCGCCGACAACCAAAAAGTTACACATCCAATCAACCTTCTACTTCACGAAGCTAACTACCCTGCGTAGAACGCCCGCACGGCGTCCACCACAGCTTGGCGGTCCTCCGGCGTCAGGCCATAGTACATGGGCAGGCGCACCAGGCGGTCGCTCTCGGCGGTGGTGTACACGTCCTCGCCCGCGAAGTGGCCAAACTTGAGGCCGGCAGGCGCGCTGTGCAGCGGGATGTAGTGGAAGACGGCACCCACGCCGTTGGCCTTCAGGTGGTCGATGAAGGCCGTGCGCTCCGCCAGGTCTGCGCACTTCAGGTAGTACATGTGGGCGTTGTGCACGCAGCCCTCGGGGATGGTGGGCAGCTCGATCTTGCCCGCCGCGGCGAGGTCCTGGAAGGCATCGTTGTAGAAATGCCAAGTGGTGAGGCGGTCCTCGTTAATCTGGTCGGCCACCTCAAGCTGGCCCCACAGGTAGGCAGCGTTCATGTCACTCGGCAGGTAGGAGCTGCCGCGGTCCACCCACGTGTACTTGTCCACCTGGCCGCGGAAGAAGCGCTGACGATTGGTGCCCTTCTCGCGGATGATCTCGGCACGCTCGATGAAGGCCGGGTCGTTGATGACCACGGCGCCGCCCTCGCCCATCGAGTAGTTCTTGGTCTCGTGGAAGGAGTAGCAGCCGAAGGTGCCGATGGTGCCCAGCGCCTTGCCGTGGTAGGTGCTGAGCACGCCCTGCGCGGCATCCTCCACCACCAGCAGGTTGTGCTCCTTGGCGATGCGCATGATGGCGTCCATCTCGCACGCGACGCCTGCGTAGTGCACGGGCACGATGACGCGGGTACGCTCAGTGATGGCGGCCTCGATAACGTTCTCGTCGATGTTCATGGTATCGGGACGCACGTCCACAAAGACGAGCGTAGCGCCCACCATCTGGAAGGCCGTAGCCGTGGACGAGAAGGTGAAGCTGGGCAGGATGACCTCGTCGCCGGGCTGGAGGTCGCACAGGATGGCGGCCATCTCGAGCGCCGTGGTGCCGCTCGTGGTGAGCAGGACCTTCTTGGCATCGAAGCGCTTCTCCATCCACTCTTGGCAGCGGAAGGTGAAGGGGCCGTCGCCGCAGATCTTGTGCCCCTCGGCAGCCTGGCGGACGTAGTCCATCTCGGTGCCGACGTACGGCGGAATGTTGAAGGGAATCATGCGAACCTCTACTCGTGGAAACCAATATGAGCGCCACATCAAGATAACACGTTTTTGCTGCCGCCAAATGACTAAACCGTCCTTCAGACAAAGAGGCTGACGCGACGCGCGGCATGCCCGCCACAAGCGAAGGACGGGCCCCAATACGCGATGGTGTTATCATGGGCCTAGGCCTCACGGAGACAGACAGAAAACGGGATGAGAGTGAACGGAGCGGTGTGATGACAAAGGGAGCCCACCTAGCTTATCAACCTGAAGAAAGGGACACAACTTGGCGCTACGTCCTGGCTCTTTGTGGATTCTGCCTTTTGGGCTACGCCCTCGTAGTGGCTCCAGTCCTGACTCGTGGATATGCTCTTATCTGGAAATTTGACGGCCTCCAACAAGAACTCATTTCGCAGATCTACATTGGGAAGCAGTTGCGGAGAGCATTCAGATCTCTTCTTGCGGGTAAGGGTTTCGCCTTCGATCAATTCATTTTTGGCCTTGCATATGGCGTTGATGGCTCCTCAGTCGCCAAGGCTTGGAACCCTTTGTCATGGCTCTATTGCTTTGTCCCCACACGATTCAGTGAGTACTTCTACTATGTTGTAATCTACATTCGTATCGTACTCGTAGCTCTCGCCTTCTCTGCCTATTGTCATCATCGAGGCTACAAACGTGATGCGGCGCTTGTCGCTTCGCTGTGCTATGCCTTCAATGGTTTCACGTTGTTTTGGGCACTCTTGAGACATCCCCAGTATCTGGACATAGTCTACGCGTTCCCTCTCGTAATGCTCGGAACTGACAAACTCTTCGATGAGAACAAACCGCTGCTTTTCGTGCTCACCTTAGCGTATACCTGCCTGTTAACCCCTTACTTTACCTACATGGTATCCCTGGCCGTGTTCATCTACTGCTTGTTTAAGTTCGCCTTTAGAGAAGGCCCCCGAACTGTACAGGCTTTCATCTCGATAGTGCTCAAGTTTCTGCTCTATGGGGTCATAGGGGTCTGCCTTTCAGCCGTGGCATCTCTACCCTACATCGTAAGCGTGGTGTCTGTC
>JAFWMI010000081.1 GCA_017513965.1 Atopobiaceae bacterium | reverse complement strand
GTGTGCGCCGCTGGCCGGGCATGTCGCACGCTGACCACGCGCCCCGATAACGCGTCCAGTAGGCCAGGCGGCGGCGTAGGGCGGGCTGAGCACGCTGCCGGTGGCAGACCGCGCAAGCGGGCTGCGGAACGGAAGGGCGAGGCCACGCGCACACGCCGACCGCAGGCCGTCTGAGGTTGGCGTGCGGGGCACCCGCTCCCCGCGTGGCTTGCCCGACCCGCGCACCGCAGCCGACGACGGCTCAATGCGACCAACCCCGAGCGAACAGCGGCGGGCCGTGGCACGTGCGGCGCTCGCGCGGCAGAATAGTGTGAGGGGGTGCTGATGGCTTAGCACTCGGGACACTTAACTGCTCGTTCTTCTCGCTATTCCAGCTCAGGTAGCTCAGGCAGGCTCATCATGCGCCTCACCTCGTTGGGCGTGTAGGTGCCGACATCCTTGCTGTGGATGATTCGGTGGCAGTTGGGGCATACGGGGATGAGGTCCTTGGCGGGGTCGGTGACCCTCTCTCCGCCGTCAGCCAACGGGTGCAGGTGGTGGACTTCGACGATTCCTGGGACGCCATAGGTCTTCTCGGAGTCAAAGCCGCAGATGAGGCATGCTGTGCCCTTCAGCTCCAGGCACTCCTTTCTCGCCATGAAGCTGCGCTTGGCCCCCGCCCTTGTCCGAGACGATTCGTTGGCCAAGCCGCTACTGCTCCACGACGAAGGGCACGAGGATCGCGACGATCTCCGCAGCAATCTCAGTTGTTCTTGATGACGTATCTCTCAATGCTCTTCCTCTTGCTACTTGGCTAGCAGCTTCGTCAGTTTGCCGGAGGCAGTTATGACCGTTGTCCTCTTGGCTCTTGTCATCGCTACGTACACGAGGCTTCTCTCGGATTGTTGCACCTCTTCCTCATTGCCCTCTCTTCTTGCCTTGGACACCAAATAGGTTGGGGGTACGACTCCATCACTCATGTTTGCCAGGAATACGGTGTCAAACTCAAGGCCCTTCACACGGTGCATCGTGGCAATGCGTACGCCATCTATCGAGCGGTCGTCATCACTTCTTGCCTTGAGCACCATTGTCTTGTGACCTCGCTCCCTGAGTCCGACGGCATAATCATCCACCGATTTGTTCGTACGTAATACAACGCAGATGTCTTTGGTCTCAAGGCCGGCCTTTTCCGCTGCTGCGATCCGATCAGAAATCCAGTCAATCTCAGTGGTCATATCGCGGAATTCGTGCACCTCTGGTTGCTCCCCATGGATGAGCGATTGGGTGATCTCGTCCTCAACGTTACCGTCGTCTGCTCCATCGAGGTCGTCCCAACTGAGCCCCGCAATCACCGCGACTGCCGCCTTGCGGATTTCCTCCGGCGTGCGATAGTTGATACGAAGCCTGCGGGCGCGCCCGCGTATGTTGATTCCGCAACGTGAGAGGACCGCTCGCTTGCCATAAATGCGCTGGTGGGAGTCGCCTACGATGAAGATGTCGTTGGCGTGTTCCTCACCCGCAAGCGCTCGGACCAGCTTGAAGGCTGGCGCAGAGAAGTCTTGCGCCTCGTCAACCACCACGTACGCATATGGCGCGGCCGTAGGATTCTGTTCCAATACGAGACGCGCGTCGTGCATGGCAGAGTCCACGTCGCGAATTGAACGTTCGCGCATGAGTTGGCGATAGCTCTCCACCACGCCCCAAATCTGCATGCGATCGCTGCGACGCAGACGTGAGCCACGTCCCATCCTCTTGGCGTGGACATACTCTTCGAGTGTCAGCTCGCCCTGAGCGAGAATCACCTGAGCCCATTCGTCCGCATAGAAGGAAGGCTCAAAGCCCAGCGTACAACCAGACTCGATGGCGGCGTCTTGCCACAGCGACTCTAGCTCCTTCTGGTCATAGGAGATGCGGTATTCGAAGCCTTGCTCCTTGAGGAAGCGAGCGACCCAGGCGTCCAGATTGAGGATATCGATGCGCCGCAGCTCTTGGGTCGTGCAAAGCTTGTTCAGGTTCGAACGGATATCGTTTGCGAGGTTTGTGCTGAACGTCGTGAACAGGACGCGCTGGTCATCCGTGCAACCCTTTGCAAGAGCCCGTGCCCTGTGCATGGCGACGACAGTCTTGCCCGTTCCGGCACCACCCAACACGCGAGCGGCACCGTTATAAGACCGCTCGACGATTGAGCGTTGCGACGGGTGGAGGAAGGTCCTCCACTTGTCGAGGGGCGAACGAAGGATGCTCGCTAGCTCCTCCTCACCCTCGACGACAACGAAGCTCCTGAGCGATGTGATGTTCTGCAATGCATTGCCAAGGTCGCTCGTGTTTTTGGGCGGATTGGTATCGGGTGCCATGACCTCGATGACCTCGTCGAACGAGAATCCGTTAGCCAGCCATTGCAGGCCTTCAAACGCATCGGCAGGTACGGAGGACGCTGCATGGTCGAGCTCGTCAAGCGAAGTGATCGCACGCACATAGCTTAGCTGCTCATCGGGGACGCCTATCTTGGCTAGTTGTTCGTCGCTGATTGCGGTGAACAACGAGGGGGCCGTCTTAGTTGCGGTGGATACTTGTTCCTCTACGACCTCATACACCTGCAAAGAGCCTGTTACGGCGTTTACCGAGCAGCGCCTCCTTCGTGCCCACTCATACGCCTCGTCGTGATGGTCCACCCAAAGCAGTAGATAAGTGCCCGTCTCCTGCTGGCGTACCACTATGCCGCGATAGGTGTCGTCGATGCGCACTGAGAAGAACTTGCCGTCAGCATTGGCAATCTTTTCGTAATGGATACCGGGCGAGGTGGGATCCACTCGGAACTTGTTGATGAAGGTACTTGTCTTTTGCTGGACTCGTTTGGGAAGCGCTGCGAACGCCGTGAGGAAGTCGGACGATATGGCAACGGTTGCTGTTGGCATGTAGACTCCTATTCAAATGCCGAGCGTATCTCGGCGTCCGTCATGTCGGGCTTGATGATGCTCCAGCCATTTTCGATGAAGGCGGTAGCATCCTCTTCTTGGTCGGCGGTAAGGTAGCAGACGTGCGAGTCGGGCCATGCGAGTTCTGCCATGGCATCGCCACACCCTTCATATCCGTCGTAACCGACGTCATCGATGTCGGGTGCGGTGATGCCCAACGTGGCAAGCCTGCGAGCGAAGCCCTTGCTGGTATCGCCAAACAGGTAGTCGATAACCTCTTGCCAGGCATCGTCCTCGACCTGCTCCTTTTGTGCGGAACCATGTGCGACGGATATGGATGACCCCGCATCCAACCTGGCATATTCGCCATCCAACAGGCCCCGCATGGTTACGGCTCGGAAGGTTTCCTCAAACTGCATGAGGTTGAAGAGGTCAAGATACCCATTCCAATTGCGCCTGAAGTTCTTTGCGTCGGGTTCGGTGTCGTCAAGGACGGCATAGACCACCGAAAGCCTGTTCTTCTTCATGTCCTCGACATTGGAGCCCGCATAAACACGCAAATGCTCGTTTTCGGAAGGTGACCATCCCTTGAGCAGAGACTTCTTGTCGTAGTCAAGCGGTGTGTACTCTCCGAAGAGGGCATACGAGACCTCGCTGACTGTGGCATTGTCGGAATCGAAGACCCTCCTGTCTGCCGTCATCCCGAGCATCCCCATACCATACGCGGTTGCCTGATGGACGAAGCACACCTCGGCTTCTTCGTGCGTGAGATACCAAGCAAGGAGCTCGAAGGGGGCTAGCTTGCTTGGCGCCAATGCGGAAGCCCTCTTTGAGAGGTACTTGCTGTAAACGTTCTCGCTCGGCAGCTCAGGAATCTTGAGACAATCGAGGTAGTAGTCGCTTGTGTGCTTGTCCAGGGCAGCCTCGACATCGGCAAACGAGAGTCCCCACACACGATACTTGCCGCTGCGTCGTATTGCCTCACGCTTGACCGAATCGTCGGCCAACCTACCCTTGTGATACTCGAAGCCATCGGTGAAGACAGCGATAGGAAGCCATTGCGCGGGTGTGGCATGGCGCGTCTTGGGCCACAGGACGAAGTCGGGCTTGCACGGCACCGATACGCCATCCGCTGGGCCAAGCGACACCTGGGGCTCGACGTCCCACACGATAGGGCCAATCGTAAGCTCGTAGCCCATCTTGTCGTTGACGAGCTCCTTTACCACCCTTGCCTTTTCTCCCGAGGCACCGACTATGGTGGAAAGGGCGTCAACGAACTTCTTCTCGAGCTCGCTTTCCAGGAGGTTGCTTGGTTTGATGTCCGATACGGTCCTTACGGACACGACCTCGTTGTCAGGATCAAGCACCTCGTTGAGGACTTGTATAGCCCGCCGGCGCGACAGGCTGCCGACGTTCTTGGTCATGCGGTAGGCGAAGAGGCAGTGATAGCAACCGTCACGGGCCGGATCATCGGCGCACGAGCAGCTGACGAGGGCCTCGCGTGCGAGGTCGAGCACCTCCATGAAGGCATCCTTGCTCGATGAGAGCTGCTTGAGATAGCCCGTGCCACCTGGTACGGAGTCGTAGAGGTCGAGATAGAGCTTGCGGTAGCCGCTTCCGTCCGGAATGGGCTCGTCAGATATCGTGGCCCCGATGTGGTCCACGTTGCCGAACTTCTTGCGCATGCCCAGCATGACGGAGGCGACGAACGTCTCCTGGATGCTTTCGCCCTCTGCCACGAAACTCGTTTCGGGGATGAGGACGCGCAGGGCTTCGCTCTTGAACTCTCGATAGATGAAGAGGCTGTCCTCGACCGCATCCTCTTCGTGCACGTCGCCTGAGCGCACGGGACACGAGTAGGTATGGTCGATGACCTCCTTGCCGTTCCTGCGGTCCTGATGCGAGAGCATGCCGCATTTGGAGCAGAATCTGAATCCGGGGCGAATGGCCGGCTTTCCCGCGACATACGTCTCACGGCCCGCGAACTCTCGGCTCCTGCCGAAATTGACCTCGCGTAGCGTGGCGACGCTCGCGTATTCAAAGCCAAAGTCGAGGCCAGTCGCCTTGTTCGAGAGGTGGTAAGCCGGCTTGACGTCGTTCTGGTCTATCTCCACTAGGAGCTGTCGATTGAAGAACGCGCGGGTTCTGCTTTCGGACGAGTCGTCCGTACGGCTCTCCTGGTCCTCCACATTGGAAACGACCGTCTTCAGCTTCAGCATCTTGTGGACCTGCCCCGCATCGGCCCAGGCGGGCGAACCGCATTTGGGACAGGTGGAGGCTGAGGTGACGGGCACTATCCGCTCTGCATGGCTGCAGTTGGGGCAGAGCCGCCACAGCTCCTCCTCGCTCGTCGACAGGTCGATCTGGTCGATGGTGAAGTGGCGTCCGCCGGCATAGAAGGTGTTGCTGGGGGCAAAGTCGGTGATCGCAGAGGCGGCAGCACGCGAGTACTCGCGTGTGGTGCGCTGCCAACGCGCCTCGTCGTCCCCGTCCGTATCCTCCTCTTTCCTGCGCACGACAGTTCGAAGGTTGACTCCATCCTCGGGGAAGGCATAGTTGGGTAGCAGGCTCTCCCGCGAAAGCAGACCATAGACGTCCTCGTTGTCGATGCTCTTAATGACGTCTATGAGGGCGCGGCGCTCGTACCTTCGCTCCTTGAGCTGAGTCTCGAACGAGCTATCTGCCGGCTTGCTCTCTAGGTCGGCAATGGCCTTCTTGAGGTCCTCAAGCTGCTTCTGGTAGCTCTCCCGCAGCTTCCGCCTGTCCTGGAATACCTCGAGTAACCGTGCGGGCAAGGACAGCGGGTCGTCCTCT